>NZ_JBEAHX010000025.1:0-502 GCF_040062145.1 Klebsiella sp. JN_Kp121 | reverse complement strand
TGATATTCTGAGGCACCTGACAGGCAGGATGCATAGATGAATTGATCTGTTATACCCTGATTTTTATGATGGCCGGGCGTGAGAATTCGAATGTACAGCGGCTTTAGCTGCGCCCACTCTTGGCAAACGTATTTGAGTACAGAACAATCTATACTGGAGTCTGAAGCGACAATGTCAATGAAAGGGCTATTGATATCGCCCCCACGGTAACGCGGACCAGTAAGAAAATGCTGTCCATCAATATTAAGTTTTCGCTGTAAAAAATACTCCTGTGGCAAGCCAGTTTCTTTCCACGGGAACCTTGCTGAAAAGGTGCTATCCACACAGTATTTTTCCTGCTCAGAAATCCATTTTTCAAGCCAGCTATGGAGAATATCCTGTGGTACGGGCAGTTGAGCATACTGAGAAAGCATGAATTCTAGCATCATATCTGTCTGGCATAATTCCATGGTTCAGCTGAGGCTACACAGATTGCACTACCTTTCGCTCAAATAGCAAGCAG
>NZ_JBEAHX010000023.1:0-662 GCF_040062145.1 Klebsiella sp. JN_Kp121 | reverse complement strand
ATGGTGGTGAAGAAGAACGCCGCCCACACCTGCAGCCATTCGGAAGTGGTGAAGCCGAGCTCATCGACAAACATCATCGGCATGACCACCGCGAAGCCGAACAGCGACAGGGTGTTGATAATGCGCACGATGCTGGAGAGCATAATGCTGCGGTTGGTGTAGATAAGGGTCACCGCGCGCCCCAGCTCGGAGAACTTCTCGCGGGTGGTGAGATTCTGCATATGGCGCGGGGTTTCGGTGTTGCGCAGCGCCGCCAGGGCAATCAGCCCGCCGGTGACACAGAACGCCAGCGCCAGCCACAGGGTGCCCATCTCGCCAATGTGCGGAATGGTGAAGCTCGGAATATAGCTGCCGAACACGCCGATGCCGACGGAGTAGACCGCCCAGAACCAGCCCAGGGCCGAGCTGGAGCTGTCGCTGCGGACGTTATGGATAATGGCGACGATAAACGAATAGAGGAACAGCGGATAGGCCAGGCCGCGGATGCCGTAAAACAGCAGGATTAAGGCGTAGTTGGCGCGACCGAGGCCGAAGACGAGGAACAGGACGTGGAACACGCACCACAGCACGAAACCGATAAACATGGTTTTACGCGGGGTGATAATTTCCGCGACCACGCCGGAGACCCAGGCCGAGAGGGCGGCGGCGAGGCCGTAGAGGGT
>NZ_JBEAHX010000022.1:0-729 GCF_040062145.1 Klebsiella sp. JN_Kp121 | reverse complement strand
GTAGTCGGTTGGTAGCCCCGGTAAGCGTAAGCGCCACCGGGGAGGGTTCCCGGATAGCGGCACATAGCGCCTTATCCGGGCTACGGTTCGGTATTCGGTCGGTAGCCCCGGTAAGCGTAAGCGCCACCGGGGAGGGGCCCGGATATCGGGTAAGGCCGCCGAACCTTAACCCATCGCGCTTTCGCGCAGGCGGGCTTTCAGCTTGTTGTACTCCTCGATTACGTACTGTTCCGCCGCGCGCTGATCGGCAATCCGCTCAACGTTAACTGCGCAGTACTTGTACTCCGGCGTTTTGGTTATCGGACTCAGGTTCTCCGACACCAGCTCGTTACAGGCGCCGATCCACCACTGGTAGGTCATGTACACCGCGCCTTTATTCGGCCGATCGCTGACCTGCGCGCGGGTGATGATGCGGCCCTTACGCGAATTGACCCACACCAGCGCTTCATCTTCGATGCCTAACCGTTCGGCGTCGGCGGTGTTGATTTGCGCATAGCCCGGTTCATCCGCCAGCGCTGCCAGCGCTGCGCAGTTGCCGGTCATCGAACGGCAGGAGTAGTGGCCGACCTCGCGCACCGTTGAGAGCACCATCGGATACTCGTCGGTGAGCTTATCGATCGGCGCGACCCAGTCACAGGTGAAGAACTGCGCCAGCCCGTTCGGGGTATCGAACTTCTCTTTAAACAGATACGACGTCCCCTGGTCGGCGTCGGACTCATCGCGGCATGG
>NZ_JBEAHX010000021.1:0-777 GCF_040062145.1 Klebsiella sp. JN_Kp121 | reverse complement strand
GCGAAAATTTGAGAGACTCGAACACACATTAACTGTGTGTCGTTTCAATTTTCAGCTTGATCCAGATTTTTAAAGAGCAAATATCTCAAACGTCACCCGAAGATGAGTTTTGAGATATATCGGCACGCGTCTTTCACTCACGAACCAGCAAGTGGCGTCCCCTAGGGGATTCGAACCCCTGTTACCGCCGTGAAAGGGCGGTGTCCTGGGCCTCTAGACGAAGGGGACACTGAAGTCTCAATCGCAAGACGCCTTGCTTCTTTACTTTCATCAGACAATCTGTGTGGACACTACAAAGGCAGGTTCTTTAAGGTAAGGAGGTGATCCAACCGCAGGTTCCCCTACGGTTACCTTGTTACGACTTCACCCCAGTCATGAATCACAAAGTGGTAAGCGCCCTCCCGAAGGTTAAGCTACCTACTTCTTTTGCAACCCACTCCCATGGTGTGACGGGCGGTGTGTACAAGGCCCGGGAACGTATTCACCGTAGCATTCTGATCTACGATTACTAGCGATTCCGACTTCATGGAGTCGAGTTGCAGACTCCAATCCGGACTACGACATACTTTATGAGGTCCGCTTGCTCTCGCGAGGTCGCTTCTCTTTGTATATGCCATTGTAGCACGTGTGTAGCCCTACTCGTAAGGGCCATGATGACTTGACGTCATCCCCACCTTCCTCCAGTTTATCACTGGCAGTCTCCTTTGAGTTCCCGACCTAATCGCTGGCAACAAAGGATAAGGGTTGCGCTCGTTGCGGGACTTAACCCAACATTTC
>NZ_JBEAHX010000020.1:0-2818 GCF_040062145.1 Klebsiella sp. JN_Kp121 | reverse complement strand
AACCGCTGACCTCTTGCATGCCATGCAAGCGCTCTCCCAGCTGAGCTATAGCCCCGTAACGTAAAGCGTGTCGTGTTGACGGGCGGCATAATATGAATTCCTTCGCCAGGTGTCAACGGCAAAATTACCCCTCCTGATTCAATCGCTGAAAAAGCAGGCAAATAGCTGACAATGCGAGCCTTATCGCAGGCAGGCGTTAAACATGTCACTATTTCCTGTAAAAGGATGCTATAACATGAAGCACTAATTCCCACATATTTACTCAGGAAATAGTATGCTCAAGGAACGAATGACTCCGGAAGAAATTGCGCATCTAACTGGCTTCAGCCGACAGACGATAAATAAATGGGTCCGTAAAGAGGGGTGGCAAACTTCTCCGCGGCCTGGCGTGCAGGGAGGCAAAGCGCGTCTCGTACACGTTAACGAGCAGGTACGAGAGTTTATCCGCAATGCCCAGCGCGTAGCGGAAACGCCCTCGCCCTATTCGGTCGCCGAGACCGATCTCGAGCCATTATTGCTGACGCTCTGTAAAGAGATGACTCATCGCGAACAGAAGCAGCTAATGTCGCTGCTGCTGCGTGAAGGCATAACCGGGTTGTTAAACCGTCTTGGAATACGCGGCCAGTAAAAAACGAATGATGAAACTGAAAGAAAAAATGACGCCTGCAGAGCTTGCCGAAGTTCTGGGTCTGGCCAGACAAACGGTCAACCGCTGGGCGCGGGAACAAAAGTGGCGAACCGAGGCGATTCCCGGCGTCAAAGGCGGGCGTGCGCGTTTAATTGTCATCGACCGGCCAGTGATCGATTTTCTGACCAATATTCCGGCATTTCGTCATCTGAATGAAGAGTATCAGCTCGCCGAACAGCCCAGCGGCTACTTTATTAATGAAGCGGATGCGGTATGGCGGCAAATCGCCGATACGCTGCAGCTGATGACCGCCGCAGAACAAACTCACCTGCGCGATCTTCTTGCTCGCGATGGTATTAGTGGCTTCCTGGCGCGGCTAGGTATTAACACTGCGACAAAATAGCGGCGAAAAAAAACGGCAGGATTAACCTGCCGCTTGCTTTAGCTTACGCTCGGCCTCAGGACTGCTGGCTTTCGCGTTCGGCGATAAACGCCAGCGCTTTATTGATACGTTCAACGCTACGGGATTTACCGATGGCATGAACGGTGACATCCAATGCCGGGGACTGACCCGCGCCGGTTACGGCCACGCGCAGCGGCATGCCCACTTTACCCATGCCCACTTCCAGCTCATCGGCAGTCGCCTGAATCGCATGGTGGACATTTTCCGCCGTCCAGTCGCTAATGGCCGCCAGCTTATCGCGAACCACTTCCAGCGGCTGACGCGCCACCGGGCGCAGGTGTTTCTTCGCTGCATCGGCGTCGAACTCGGCGAACTCTTCATAGAAGTAACGGCAGCTCTGAGCAATCTCTTTCAGCGTTTTGCAACGCTCGCCCAGCAGTTTAACCAGTTCGGACAACTGCGGGCCGTTACGGGTATCGATATTTTCCTGCTCAATGTGCCACTGCAGATGCGTCGCGACATATTCCGCCGGCAGCGTGTTGATGTAGTGATGGTTTAACCACAGCAGTTTATCGGTGTTGAACGCACTGGCGGACTTGCTGACCGCGCCCAGCGAGAAGAACTCGATCATCTCTTCGCGGGTGAAGATCTCCTGATCGCCATGAGACCAGCCCAGACGCACCAGATAGTTCAGCAACGCTTCCGGCAGGTAGCCGTCGTCACGGTACTGCATCACGCTCACCGCACCGTGGCGCTTGGAAAGTTTTTTACCGTCATCGCCGTTGATCATCGATACGTGCGCATAAACCGGCACCGGCGCATTCAGCGCTTTCAGGATGTTGATCTGGCGCGGGGTATTGTTGATGTGGTCTTCACCGCGGATCACGTGGGTGATCGCCATATCCCAGTCATCAACTACGACGCAGAAGTTATAGGTCGGGGAGCCGTCGGTGCGGCGAATGATCAGATCGTCCAGCTCCTGGTTGCTGAATTCGATCGGCCCGCGGATCTGGTCGTCAAAGATAACCGAACCTTCCTGCGGGTTGGCAAAACGCACGACGCAAGGCTCATCGGCGGCGTGATGCTGATGATCATGGCGGCAGCGGCCGTCGTAGCGCGGCTTTTCACCGTTCGCCATCTGTTCTTCGCGCAGCGCGTCCAGACGTTCTTTCGAGCAGTAGCATTTATAAGCTGTACCTGCTTCCAGCATTTCATCAATAACCGCGTTATAGCGATCGAAACGTTTAGTCTGGAAGTACGGACCTTCATCCCACTCCAGATTCAGCCAGTTCATCCCATCCATGATGGCTTCAATTGCTTCCGGGGTGGAGCGTTCGAGATCGGTGTCTTCAATACGCAGCACAAACTCACCGCCGTGGTTACGTGCAAAAAGCCAGGAATAGAGAGCAGTACGCGCACCGCCAACGTGCAGATAGCCTGTTGGGCTTGGCGCGAAGCGAGTTTTGATTTTCATGAAGTGGCCTTACGTTTAATAAAGATGCCGATAGTCGGCAGTGTTCTTGGAATTGATAGGGGAATATTCTAACACCACGGGCTGATTCCTCAATGTAGATCCCGCCTCAACATCACGCTTTACCATTTTTGTTTATAAATCATACGCCGAAGCTGATTTTGCGATCGCTTTGTTTAATTTTACGACGAACAAACAAATTATTTAGAAAAGGCGTTGACTCAATTTCAACTCTCCCTATAATGCGACTCCACACAGCGGGGGTGATTAGCTCAGCTGGGAGAGCACCTCCCTTACAAGGAGGGGGTCGGCGGTT
>NZ_JBEAHX010000019.1:0-3002 GCF_040062145.1 Klebsiella sp. JN_Kp121 | reverse complement strand
CCCCCCTCACCGCCATATTCGAGATGAGAGCTCGTACGAAAGTACGGGCTTTTTTCGCATCTGACCCCGGTAAACCTTCCCGGGGTCGGCATAAATGCCTCGCCCGGGCTACCCATCCCACAGGCCGCACCACCAACGAGTAGCCCGGCCAAGCGCAGCGCCGCCGGGAAAACCGCAGGCCCCGCCACCAGTAGCCCGTCCAGGCGCAGCGCCGCCGGGAAAAAGAGCCTGGGCTAATCCTCTTCCATCCGTTGATACTCTTCGCTGAGATAATCCACCAGCGCTCTGACAGAAGGTAATAAACCGCGCCGCGAAGCAAACACCGCATGAATGACTTCCCGCCGCGGCTGCCACTCATCAAGCACGATTTCCAACTCCCCTGATGCCAACTGATCGCGCACCATTAATAAAGGAAGTTGAACCACGCCAACGCCCGCCATGGCCGCCTCGCGCAGCGCCAGCATATCGCTGGTCACCATCCGCGGCGTGAAATAAACCTCGGCCCGCGCCCCCTCTGGCCCGGTAAGTTGCCATTTATGCTGATGTTTTCCGGCGCCAATACTTAGTCCCGGCCAGGTGCTCAATTCCGCCGGCGCCTGCGGGCGCCCAAGCCTGGCTATCAGCGCCGGACTCGCCACCAGGCGATGGCCGCGATCGGCCAACACCCGCATGACCAGGTCGCTATCTTCAAATGGCCTTGGTCGCACGCGAATGGCCACATCAACCCCCTCGCCCACCACATCCACCCGCCGATTGGTGGCTTCCAGATGTAGCGTCACCCCAGGATATCGCACCATAAAGCGCGCCAGCATCGGGCCAACATGGGCATGCAACAGGGTTACCGGACAGGTGAGCTTGACGCTGCCGCGCGGTTCAGACTGCAGCGTTTCTACCGCCTGATGCGCCGCTTCGGCTTCTATCAACATCGCCTTGCAGTGTTGATAGAAAGTTTGGCCGACTTCCGTGACGGCGAACTGTCGGGTGGTTCGTTGAATCAGACGTACGCCCAGGCGCTCTTCCAGTTGCGCAATGCGGCGGCTGAGTTTGGATTTGGGCTGGTCGAGCGCCCGACCGGCAGCGGCAAAACCGCCATGGTCGACCACCTGAACAAACCAGGCCAGGTCGTTGAGATCCTGCATCCTTTTCTCCATCGTTCCATTTTTAGAACAGTATAGGTCATTTTCGCTATCTACCGGAATATTAGCCCCAGATATAAGCTTATTCACATCAGATACAGACACGCAGGAGATAACCATGAAACAGATTACTGGCGTTTACACCGCCCCTTCGCAGCACTGGGTGGGCGACGGTTTCCCGGTTCGCTCAATGTTTTCTTACCAGACCCACGGCGAACAATTGAGCCCGTTCTTACTGCTTGACTACGCCGGCCCGCACACGTTTCCGGCGGGAAGCGGTAAACGCGGCGTCGGCGAGCATCCGCATCGCGGATTCGAAACCGTCACCATTGTCTACTCTGGTGAAGTCGAGCATCGCGACTCAACCGGTAGAGGCGGCGTTATCGGCCCTGGCGACGTGCAGTGGATGACGGCTGGCGCCGGGATCCTGCATGAAGAGTTCCACTCCGAAGCGTTCACCCGCTCCGGCGGTGAACTGAAAATGATGCAGCTGTGGGTCAACCTGCCGGCGAAAGACAAAATGACGACCCCGGGCTATCAGAGCATTACCGCAGACGTCATTCCGCAAGCAACGCTGGAAGACGACGCCGGGACCGTCAGAGTGATTGCCGGGCGTTACGGCGATGTCGCCGGCCCAGCGCACACATTCTCACCGTTAAACGTGTGGGATATGCAGCTCAAACAAAGTCACGATGTGACATTGCGTCAGCCGGAAGGCTGGAGCACCGCGTTGGTCGTGCTCGAAGGCGAAGTCATCGTCAACGGTACGGAAAACGCACGGGAAGGACAGCTGGTAGTGCTGAGCCAAAAAGGTGAAGCCTTCCATCTGGAAGCGAGCTCCAACGCGAAGGTTCTGCTGATGGCCGGCGAACCGCTACAGGAGCCGATCGTGGGCTACGGCCCGTTTGTGATGAATACCAAAACGCAAATTGCCGAAGCAATTCGCGATTTTAACAGCGGCCGTTTTGGCCAAATCTAACGAAATTGAGGTGAAGAATATGTCTACTCCAGCTAACTTTAACGGTTCTCGTCCGGTGATTGATGTTAACGATACCGCGATGCTGTTGATTGACCACCAAAGCGGCCTGTTCCAGACCGTTGGCGATATGCCGATGCCGGAACTGCGCGCTCGCGCCGCCGCGCTGGCGAAAATGGCATCGCTTGCCGGGATCCCGGTGATCACCACCGCTTCCGTGCCGCAGGGTCCGAACGGCCCGTTGATTCCGGAAATTCATGAGAATGCGCCGCATGCGAAGTATATTGCGCGTAAAGGCGAGATCAACGCCTGGGACAACCCGGAGTTTGTCGCCGCGGTGAAAGCGACCGGACGTAAAACCTTAATCATCGCCGGTACCATTACCAGCGTGTGCATGGCTTTCCCGGCAATTGCCGCCGTCGCCGACGGTTATAAGGTGTTTGCCGTTATCGACGCCTCGGGTACTTACAGCAAAATGGCGCAGGAGATCACCCTGGCCCGCGTAGTCCAGGCCGGCGTAGTACCAATGGATACCGCCGCGGTAGCCTCTGAACTGCAGCGCACCTGGAACCGTCCGGATGCCGCCGAGTGGGCTGAGGTGTATACCAAAGTCTTCCCGGCGTATCAGTTGCTGATTGAAAGCTACAGCAAGGCGCAGGACGTCGTGAAGAACAACGAAAAGCTGGATTCCCAGCGTTAAAATAGCTGCCCCGTCGATGAATCGACGGGGCAGTGTTCATTGCTTAACCGAACGGTAAAGAAAGAAAAAAATATGCTTGACCGTTTTAGCGCAACTCCCTATAGTAGCGCCCCGTTGCCCACCAAGGTGAGCAGCAAGACAATATGGTGAGGTGTCCGAGTGGCTGAAGGAGCACGCCTGGAAAGTGTGT
>NZ_JBEAHX010000018.1:0-7880 GCF_040062145.1 Klebsiella sp. JN_Kp121 | reverse complement strand
ACCACTGTTGGTTATTAACGGACATGTTAACCTCGATTTCAGGATGCAGAGGAGCGGCTCCGCTGCACAACAGCGGAGCATTATTGTTATTAAATTAAAGAGGTATGCTATTCGCGGATTAGCCGACCGGCCTGTTGTAGCGCTTTGTAGGCCTCATACTTGCGTTGATGTAGCGAGCTAAACGCCGTTTCGCTACGATAGGTTTTATCCACTCTGGTGAACCGCTTCATGGCGTCCGGTAGTGAGGCGGCGACGTTGCCCGCGACGGCGCCGAGGATGGCGGAACCCAGCAATACGGGTTCGCTACTGGCTGTGCTGACCACGGTCACGCCGCAGGCGTCGGCCAACAGCTGGCGTACCAGCGGGTGCTGACCCGCGCCGCCGCTGATAACGATATTTTCGTTCTCAATACCACAGGCGCGTTGGGCATCGAGGATCTGCCGCAGGCCGTAGCCAATTCCGCATAATCCGGCGACGTACAGCGCGGTCAGATTATCAAGATCCCGCTCCATCCCCAGCCCGGCAATCAGCGCTTTCGCGTGGGGGTCGGCAAGCGGCGCGCGATTGCCGAGAAACTCCGGCACGACATGCAGTCCATCAGCCAGCTGCACCGCCTCCGACGGCGAGGCAACCTGCGCCAGCACGCGATCCGCCAGCCAGACCGGCAGCGGAACGGCGGCGGCTTTGGCCTGTTCACGCGCTTCTGCCGCTGCCGGATGGAAGCTCAGTAACTGGTCGATAGCCGCGCCGGCGGCGCTTTGTCCGCCTTCGTTCAGCCAGTAACCCGGTACCATCGCCGAATAGTAAGGCCCCCAGACGCCAGGAACGAACACCGCTTTCTCGGTGGTAGTCATGGTGCAGGAGGAGGTGCCGAAGACGTAGGCCATATTATTCACCGCGCCGTTGAGTACGCCGACGGTGCCGATGCCGCCTGCATGGGCGTCGATCATCCCGACCGCCACCGGCGTACCGACAGGCAGGCCCATCTCTTCAGCCGCCGCCGCGGTTAACCCATCACCACAGGGCGTACCCGGATCGACAATGCGCTGGCCGATACGAGCGAAGTCTTCCTCCGCCAGCTCTGCGAGGCCAATCTGGCGAAAGTAGTCGGCATCCCAGCGTTTTTCATGGGCCAGATAGGTCCATTTACAGGTGACGGTACAGACGGAGCGGGCCAGATCGCCGGTCGCGCGCCAGGTGAGATAGTCGGCCAGGTCGAAGAAATGGCGCGCGGCGGCAAAAATCTGTGGACGGTTTTCTTTCAGCCATAGCAGCTTCGGCGTTTCCATCTCCGGGGAGATAGTCCCGCCGACGTACTGCAGCACCGGATGGCGGGTGGCATTGATGCGTTCCGCCTGTTCGGTGGCGCGGTGATCCATCCAGACGATGATATTGCGGTCCGCCTCTTCGCTGGGGCCGACGGCCAGCGGCGCGTCATTCTCACCGATTACCACCAACGAGCAGGTAGCGTCGAAGCCGATACCGGCAACCGAGTGCGGAGAGACGGCGGCCTTTTCAACCGCGCATTTAATGCAGTCGCAAACCGCCTGCCAGATTTCGCGGCTGGATTGTTCCACCACGCTGCCGGCGCTACGGAAGAGGGTGATCTCCCGGGTGGCGTGGGCCAGTAGTTCGCCGCTGAGGTTAAATACCCCGGCGCGCACGCTGCCGGAGCCGACATCGACGCCGATAATGGTTTGAGTCTCGCCATTCATAAAATCGTCCTTTTAGTCACCGATACCGGGGGTTATAAATCAACGCTGTTAGGCAAAATAACCAGGTCGCGTACGGTGACGTTTTTCGAACGGGTGACCATAAACAGTACCGATTCGGCAACTTCGATAGGCTGCATCAGGCTACCGTTGGCCAGCGCTTCTTCCATTTTCTCTTTCGGCCAGTCATCGAGCAGGGCGGTGACCACCGGGCCAGGCAGTACCGCGCCGACGCGGACGCCGTGTTGGGAAACCTGGCGGCGGGTGGTATGAACAAACGCCTGTACGGCGAATTTTGAGGCGGTATAGATAGGTTCCCAGATAACCGGTACCACGCCGGCGATGGAGCTGGTGAAAATAATATCGCCGGATTTTTGCGCGATCATATGCGGCAGCACGCTACGCACGCAGCGGAAGGCGGCATTAGTATTGAGGTGCAGCACGCGATCCCAGACGTCCGGGTCACCCTCGGCGACCGGGCCGCCGATATAAGCGCCGGCGTTGGCGTGGAAGATATCGAGACGCCCTGCAAGCTGCAGGATGCCGTCAATGATCTTATCCACCTGCTCGCCCTGCATCAGATCGACCTGTAAGGCAAAAGCGTTTTCGCCAAGCTCTGCCACAATCTTGTTGAGCTTTTCGCCTTCACGGTCGATCAGAACCACCTTCGCGCCCGCGCCAAGCAGGGTTTTCGCGCATTCAAGACCAATGCCGGAAGCGGCACCGGTGACCGCGGCGACTTTGCCGCTAAGAGAAGTATTCATAGAGGATACGGAGTGGTTCATTTTATAATCCTTCATGTTGTCTGTTTTGCTCTTCAAGCTGGTCTCGACGAGCTTGAGGAGCGGTTACCTGCTACAACAATCTGGCCTGTCAGAGCAGGAGTAACTAAGTTAAGCTATTGAATATCAGCACCATTTATTTCAATTTGCTGATGTCTGAATGATTATTGAGTGTATACGCTAGCGAGCGTCATGGTTGCTCAATCGATGAAGCTAATGTTGCGCCAGCTTCATCGATTGAGCAAGTGGGGAAATTAACAGCGAAATGAATTTGTGACGCAAGTTGGGAAAATGAAAAAAATCACTATCTACGATCTGGCGGAATTATCCGGCGTTTCGGCAAGCGCGGTGAGCGCGATCCTCAATGGCAACTGGAAAAAACGCCGTATCAGCGCCAAACTTGCGGAAAAAGTGACGCGGATTGCGCAAGAGCAGGGCTACGCGATTAATCGCCAGGCCAGCATGTTGCGCAGTAAAAAATCGCATGTCATCGGGATGATTGTCCCCAAATACGACAACCGCTATTTTGGTTCCGTGGCGGAAGGCTTTGAAGAGATGGCGCGTGAGCGCGGCCTGCTGCCGATTATTACCTGTACTCGCCGTCGTCCAGAACTGGAAATCGAAGCGGTGAAAGCGATGCTCTCCTGGCAGGTAGACTGGGTGGTGGCGACCGGGGCGACTAATCCGGATAAAATTACCGAGCTATGTCAGCAGGCGGGGGTGCCGACGGTCAACCTTGACCTACCGGGCTCCACCGCACCGTCGGTGATCTCCGACAACTACGCGGGCGCCCGCGCGTTGACCGATAAAATTCTTGATAACAGTCTCAATCGCCACGGCAAACTGGCGCCGCTGTTTTTTGTCGGCGGGCGCAGCAGCGACCACAACACCCTGGAGCGTTTGCGCGGATTTCGCGATGCTCATGAGGCGCGCGGCATGAGCGTGCCGGAAGAGAATATTCTTTCTCCGGGCTATTCAAAAGGCAAAGTGGAAGCCTGCATGCAGGCGCGTTTCAAAAGCGCCGATGAACATCTGCAGGGGTTCTTCGTTAACTCGACCATCTCGCTGGAAGGGGTGGTGAGATGGCTGGCGCAGTTGGGGCTGACCGGCGTCGAGCAGCCGCCGATGGGCTGTTTTGACTGGGACCCATTTGTTTATCTATTGGGTCACGATATTGACATGGTGCAGCAGAACGTCCCGGCGATGCTGGAAGCGGTATTCAATATCATCGACGCAGGTGAAGCCAGCCAGCAGCGGGTAGAGATCCCGCCGCTGCTGATTAGCAGCCGCGAGCATCTGGCGTGAAAAGCCGCTGGCGCTAGCGCGTCAGCAGCCAGCGGGCGGTATGTTCATCGGTCACCAGGCCGTTAATCCAGCCGCCTTTTAACGCCGCAAGGATCGCCGGACGCTTGTTCTCGCCGCAGGCGACGGCTATTCGCGGGCACTGGTTTTGGCGGATATCGTAGCTGGTGATCAGCCGATTAATTTCGCTGTCGACGACGCCGCCGTCGGCATCGATAAAGCGGCCGAGGATCTCGCCGATGCCGCCGCGCGCCGTCAGTTCATCCAGTTGGACTTTATTAATAAACCCGTCTTTGAAGATCGGGCTTTGGGTACCCAATGGGCCGATACCGACGAAAATAACGTCCGCCTGCTGCGCTGCGGCAGAAACATTGCTGAACAGTCGGCTGCCGCACCACATCTCATGTTCCTGACGGGTTTGCGCATAGCGCGGCGCGGGCCACTGATAGTAGTTGGCCTGAATTTTCCGCGCCAGCAGCAACGGCACATCATCGTAGTAGTTGCATTTCCCCTCATCGTTCATTGCGCTAATCAGCGCCACGCAGCGGCTGTTTGGGCTATCGAAATCAATGCGCTGGATGGTTTTTTTCAGCGTTAATCCAGAACCAATGCCGATTATTTTGGCGTTATCGCTCTGCAGGTAGCGGGCCATCAGCTGATAACAGCCGAAAGAAACGCTATCCAGCGTGCTCTCTTCGTTGTAGGTCGGCACGATATTGCACTCGATGAGTTGATACTTTTCCTGCAACAACTGCGCATAATCGAGGCAGTTCGCCACAGGATGATGCAAGCCAATCGACACAATACCTTCTTCCTTCGCCGCGGCGATCAGGCGCTGGACCACCGGCCTTGAGGTGCCAAGGTGGCTGGCGATTTCGCTCTGATTCTGACCGGCAATGTAGTACATCCATGCGGCGCGGACCTTCTGATCCAGCCTGATGTCGTCTTCTTTACTCACGGTGTCCTGCCTTAAATACGCGGGCGCAGTAGCGCAGATACCCGCATTTTGGCTGCGGTTTTCCAAACAGGCAAGCTTTTGCTCTGTTTTGGTCATTTGTAATTTAAATGGGTAATTGCTCTTTTGTGATCCGTAGCTCTTATTTGATTCAAATGATCATCTACAGTGAGCCGCATCACCTCAAGGAGAGCAGAACATGAATACGCAATTCACATGGCTTCACATCGGTCTCGGTTCTTTTCATCGCGCCCATCAGGCGTGGTACCTGCATCGACTGCGGGTTTCCGGCGATTCGCGCTGGCATATCGCGGCGGGAAATATTCGTAACGACGCCGAGCACGTGGTGCAGGCGCTGGCGGAGCAGAGAGGACGCTACGTCCTCGAGACGGTGAGCCCGGAAGGGGAGCGCGAATATGAAGAGATCGCCTCAATTCAAAAATTACTGCCGTGGCAGGCGGGACTGCAGCCGCTGATTGATGAAGGCGCGAACCCGCAGACTAAAGTCATTGCTTTCACGGTGACGGAAGGGGGTTATTACCTCAATACGCAGCATCGCCTGGAAACCAGCAACGCCGATCTGCAGGCCGACTTGCAGGGGGATTGCAAAACCATTTATGGCACCATCACCCGGATTCTTGAAAAACGCATCGCCGACGACGCGGGTCCGCTGACGCTGCTCAACTGCGACAACGTGCGCCACAACGGCGAACGTTTCCATGATGGGCTGGTGGAGTTTCTGCAACTGACCGGTAAACAGCAGGTTATTGACTGGCTGGCGGTGAACGCGACCTGCCCAAACACCATGGTCGATCGTATTACGCCGCGCCCGGCCGCCGATCTGGCGCCACGTATCAAAGCGCAAACCGGCATCGATGATAAAGCGCCGGTGATGGGCGAAACCTTTATTCAATGGGTAGTGGAAGATAATTTCCGCGCTGAGCGCCCGGCGCTTGAGACGGTGGGCGTGGAGATGGTGGCGTCGGTTATCCCCTATGAAGAGGCGAAGATTCGCATTCTTAACGCGTCGCATAGCTGTATTGCCTGGGCGGGAACCCTGTTGGGCCAGCAATATATTCACGAGAGTACGCTTACCGATGCCATCTACGCCATTGCTGACCGTTACGTCAGCGAAGATGTGATTCCGTGTCTGGGCGATAACGGCATCGACCTGGCAACCTATCGCGACGTGGTACTCAAGCGTTTTACCAACCCCTATATCCAGGACACCAACCAGCGGGTGGCAGCCGATGGATTCTCAAAAATCCCGGCGATGATTGCCCCAACCCTGCAGGAGTGCTACCAGCGCAGCGTGCGCCCGCAGGCTACCGCTATGTTGCCGGCGCTGTTCTTTGTCTTTATGCAGCAGTGGCATAAAGGGGCTTTACCGTATCAGTACCAGGACGGAATTCTCGATGAATCGGCGGTGCATGCCATGTTTAATTCGCCTGATCCGATCGCCCGGTATGCTGCTGATAAAGCCTTATTCGGCGAGCTGGCGGAATCGGCGGATTTTCAGGCGCTGCTGCGTGAGCAAATCGCCGCCGTCTACGCGTTGACCCAGCAGGAGGCGCTATGTATTTAGGTATCGATCTCGGCACTTCGGAAGTTAAAGCGCTGGTGCTGGATGAAAATAATACGGTCGTCGCCAGCCATAGCGCGCCGCTGACCATCCAACGGCCGCATCCGCAATGGTCTGAACAATCGCCGCAGGCGTGGTGGGAAGCGACGGAATACCTGATTGCCACTCTGCGCGAGAAGTGCGCGAGCCATTGGTCGGCAATTAAAACCATCGGCCTTTCCGGACAGATGCACGGCGCCGTACTGCTGGATGCCAGCGGCGAAGTGATTCGCCCGGCGATTTTATGGAATGATACCCGCTGCGCGCAGGAGTGCGCCGAGCTTGAAGAGATGGCGCCGGAGCTGCATCAGGTGGCCGGTAATCTGGCAATGCCGGGGTTTACCGCGCCGAAACTGCTGTGGGTGCGGCGTCACGAACCGCAGCATTTCGCCCGTACCGCCTGCGTGCTGTTGCCGAAGGATTTTCTGCGCTACAAGATGACCGGCAAAAAAGTCTCCGATATGTCGGATGCCGCCGGGACGCTGTGGCTGGATGTTGCGCGGCGGGACTGGTCCGACGCGCTGCTGCAGAAGTGCGGCCTGACGCGGCAACAAATGCCGGAACTGGTGGAAGGATGCGACGTTTCCGCCACGCTGGCGGCAGACATTGCCGAACGCTGGGGGCTTAATCCTTCGGTGCTGGTGGCGGGGGGCGGCGGCGATAATGCGGTCAGCGCGATTGGCGTTGGCGCGGTGTCGCCGGGAGACGCTTTTATCTCGCTGGGTACCTCCGGCGTACTGTTTGTCGTCACCGATCGCTATCGTCCGGCGCCGCAGTCGGCGGTGCATGCTTTCTGTCATGTGCTGCCGAACCTGTGGCACCAGATGAGCGTGATGCTCAGCGCCGCCAGCTGTCTGCAGTGGTTCTGTCGTCTGACCGGCACCACCGAAGTGGCGCTGCTGGAGGAGGTCGCCCAGTTAAGCGAAGACGAAAAAGCCAATGCGCCATACTTCCTGCCTTATCTTTCCGGCGAGCGTACCCCGCATAACGATCCTCTGGCGCGCGGTATGTTCTGGGGAATGACCCATGCCAGCCTGCGCGCTCAACTGGGATATGCGGTGCTGGAGGGAGTGAGCTTCGGTATTGCTGACGGCCTGCGCGTGTTGCAGGAGAGCGGAACCCGTATCGACCAGTGCTCACTGGTCGGCGGCGGCGCCCGCAGTCCGTTCTGGGCGCAACTGCTGGCGGATATCCTGGCGATGCCGGTGGTGACGCATAAAGGCGGAGAAACCGGCGGCGCGCTCGGAGCGGCGCGGCTGGCCTGCCTGGCGGCGGGCAAGCCGCTGGCCAGCGTTTGTCATAAGCCGGAAATCTGGCAAACCTGGCAGGCGGATCTGCAGCGTCATCAGGCGCTGATGCAGCGTTACGCCCATTTCCAGTCTCTGTACCTCAACGACCGACATTTTCGACAGCAATAAGACATATGACGCTCCGGCGAAATTGCCGGAGTGATTCTCCTGCACCCTACAACAACGAGGTCACCATGTCCGTTAATCACCAACAGTGGC
>NZ_JBEAHX010000001.1:0-533755 GCF_040062145.1 Klebsiella sp. JN_Kp121 | reverse complement strand
AACCGCCGACCCCCTCCTTGTAAGGGAGGTGCTCTCCCAGCTGAGCTAATCACCCGAAACTGCGCTGGATACTACCGATACTGCTTCCACCGACCCCATCATTAAGATGGTGGGTCGTGCAGGATGACTCGCTTCGCTCGCCCTACGGGCCGTTGCTGAAGCAACGTTATCCTTCACGTTTAACACCGAAGTCCGATGTTAAAGATGGTGGGTCGTGCAGGATTCGAACCTGCGACCAATTGATTAAAAGTCAACTGCTCTACCAACTGAGCTAACGACCCGAAGTGGTGGGTGATGACGGGATCGAACCGCCGACCCCCTCCTTGTAAGGGAGGTGCTCTCCCAGCTGAGCTAATCACCCGATACTGCGCTGGATACTTCTATTAAGTGGTGGGTCGTGCAGGATTCGAACCTGCGACCAATTGATTAAAAGTCAACTGCTCTACCAACTGAGCTAACGACCCACTCTGGCGTCGCTTTGGGCTTGTTCGATATCCCTTGGCAACGGCGGCATATATTACTGATTTCAGATTTCAGCGCAACTAAAATTTCGATAAAGATCACTTAACTGCTTGGGTTTCGTGCGACAAGACCAGAAATAACGCGATTTCTGGTCATGCCATAATCAACCCAGGGCGTTAAGGCGTTTTTGCGCTTGTTTCGCACCATCGGTGCCAGGGAATTTGCTGACTACCTGCTGGTAAACCGCTTTCGCTTTCGCGGTGTCGCCTTTGTCCTGCATGATAACGCCGACTTTAAACATCGCATCCGGCGCTTTCGGGGATTTCGGATAGTTTTTCACCACCGAGGCAAAATAATATGCCGCATCGTCTTTTTTCCCCTTATTGTAGTTCAACTGTCCGAGCCAGTAGTTGGCGTTCGGCTGATAAGTTGAATCCGGGTACTTCTTGACGAAGTTCTGAAACGCCACCATTGCGTCATCCTGGCGGGACGAATCTTTAACCAGCGCAATAGCCGCGTTGTAATCGGTGTTGGCATCCCCGGTCATCGCAGGCGCCCCGGAAGACGCCGCTGGCGCCGTACTGGCGGCAGCCGAACTTTGATCGCCGGAAGACGACGGAGCCTGCGCCTGCGCGCCTGCCGCTGCTGCTCCGCCACCGCTCGTCAGCCCGTCGATCTGTTGCAGAATCTGCTTCTGGCGTTCGACAATCTGATTGAGCTGATACTGATTTTCCTGAATCTGACCGCGCAGGGAATCAATATCGCTTTGGTTATCGGAGAGTTGTTGCTGGAGTTGGGTTAAAAGCTGGCTGTGAGCATTGGAAATACGCTCAAGTTGAGTGACGCGGTCTTCGACCGAGCCTGAGCCGACACTACTGATTGGCGCCTGAGCAAAAGCGGCCCAGGGGGCCGCTATGCCAACCAGTAACGACAGACTCAATAAATGATGTCTGAAGTTACTGCTCATGCAATTCTCTTAGTAAACCAGTACGGCGCGACGGTTTTTGGCATATGCCGCTTCGTCATGACCCAGTACTGCAGGTTTTTCTTTACCGTAAGAAACGATGGAAATCTGGTCAGCAGAAACACCTTTGCCCTGCAGATACATCTTAACGGCGTTAGCACGACGCTCACCCAGAGCGATGTTGTATTCCGGAGTACCGCGCTCATCCGCGTGACCTTCTACGGTCACTTTGTAGGACGGGTTGCTACGCAGGAAGTTAGCGTGCGCATCCAGCATTGCAGCGAAGTCAGAACGGATATCGTACTTGTCCAGATCGAAGTAAACGATGTTGTTCTGCTGCAGCTGCTGCATCTGCAGACGCGCTTGCTCTTCGGAAGACATGTTGCCGCCGTTACCGTTAGCGTCCATACCAGTGCCGGCACCCAGCATGCCTTCACCGCTCTGGTCGTTGCTGGCGTTCTTGTTGGAAGAACACGCCGCGATTGCCATAACCGGCAGAGCGATCATCAGCCCTTTCAGCACTTTGTTCAGTTGCATTTCTTTGATTCCTTTAATAATCAATTATTTATTATCACAGATACGGCGACCAGGCAGGGAATTTTACCTGTCCATCAGTTGCCGGAAGACGCGCTTTGAAACGCCCATCTGTAGAAACCAGATTCAGCACGGATCCCATCCCCTGAGAAGAGCTGTAGATTACCATAGTGCCGTTAGGTGCCAGACTTGGCGTTTCATCTAAAAACGTTGATGACAGAACCTGCACACCACCCGCTTCCAGATCTTGCTTAGCAATGTGTTGCTGACCGTTGGCCGAGCTTACCATTACCATAATTTTACCATCAGCGCTGACGTCAGCATCCTGGTTCTGCGAACCTTCCCAGGTAATACGCTGCGGCGTACCGCCGTTGATGTTGACTTTATACACCTGAGGACGGCCAGCCTGGTCGGAAGTAAACGCCAGGTTCTGGCTATCCGGGAACCAGCTCGGTTCGGTGTTATTGCTGCGACCGTTAGTCACCTGACGAATCTGGCCGGAGCCGAGGTCCATCACGTACAGGTTCAGGCTACCGGTTTTCGACAGTGCGAATGCCAGTTTGCTGCCATCCGGCGAGAAGGCCGGCGCGCCGTTGTGCTGCGGGAAGGAAGCAATCTGACGGACTGCGCCATTCGCCAGCGTCTGGACTACCAGCGCGGAACGGCCGCTTTCGAAGGTCACATAGGCCAGTTTAGAACCGTCCGGAGACCATGCCGGCGACATCAGCGGCTGCGATGAACGGTGAACCAGGAACTGGTTGTAGCCATCGTAGTCAGAAACGCGCAGCTCATACGGGAACTGGCCGCCGTTGGTGCGAACCACATAAGCGATACGGGTACGGAAAGCGCCTTTAATCCCGGTCAGCTTTTCGAATACCGCGTCGCTGGCAGTATGTCCGGCATAACGCAGGTACTGCTTGGTCACTTTGAAAGAGCCTTGCGACAGGATGGTACCCGGCGCACCGCCGGTATCCACCAGCTGATAGGCAACCTGGTAAGAACCGTCAGGGTTTGGCGTCACCTGGCCTACGACCACGGCGTCAACGCCCAGCGCGGACCATGCCGCAGGCTGCACTTCCTGAGCGCTACCCGGCTGCTGAGGCAGGCGCGAGCGATCCAGCGGATTAAACTTGCCGCTATTGCGCAGGTCAGCCGCTACCACGCCGCCAATATCTTCAGGCGCAGCGCCCGGGCCAGCCCACTGGAATGGCACCACACCGATGGGGCGCGCCGAGTCCACCCCCTGGGTGATCTCGATGCGTACTTCTGCGTGCAGCACCGCCGCCCACAGCATCAAAAAACCAAATGCTACTCGTAATGCCTGCTTCATCATATCTCCCTTATCCGGGCGGAAAGCCCACGATAATTTAGCAGAATGTTAACAAACCCAAATACACAAAACTACCAAAACCCTGTGACTACCATAGATTGTTTTTCCCCGCTTGCACGGGGAAAAACGATTACAGTTTAAAGTCTAGTGTGGCATTTTTTATTTTCTCATAAACAGCCTGACTTGGCGGTTTAGGAATACTCGCAGTACGTGCTGCCGTTAATGCCGCCTGACACAGCGCAGGGTCGCCTCCTTCAGAGGTGATATCCTTCAATGTACCGTCAGGCCTAAGATTGATATGCAACACGCAACGCTTGCCTTGATAGAGGCTTGCATCATACAGGCGGCTTTGAATAGCCATCTGTATTTGCTTTGCGTATGCGCTGATATCAGCGCCCGTAGCCCCACCGTTGGCGCCAGAGGCGCCGCTATCTTTCGATGGCTGGCCATTGCCTTTAGCGCCACCGCCGGTTTTCGGCGCATTCTTACCTGAGCTCAGGTCACCGAGCAGATCGTCAACACCGCTTGCTTCTTTAGCAGCAGCGGCTTTCTTGGCCGCGGCGGCCTTCGCGGCTGCGGCCTTGGCCGCTTTATCAGCCGCCGCTTTTTCTGCGGCGGCTGCTTTGGCGGCAGCGGCTTTTTCGGCAGCTGCGGCTTTTTCAGCAGCGGCCTTCTCGGCTGCAGCTTTTTCCGCGGCAGCTTTCTGGGCAGCGGCTTTTTCAGCGGCGGCCTTTTCTGCCGCAGCCTGTTTCGCCGCTTCCTGCTGGGCTTTCTTCTCGGCCTGCTGCTGCGCTTTCTTCTCTGCATCCTGCTGAGCTTTTTTCGCCGCTTCCGCTTCGGCTTTCTTCTGCGCATCCGCGGCGGCTTTCGCCGCTTCGGCTTCCGCCTGTTTCTTCGCGTCAGCGGCTGCTTTGGCTGCCGCCTTAGCGGCAGCCGCTTCCGCGACTTTCGCCTGGGCATCGGCCTTCGCTTTGGCATCAGCAGCGGCTTTAGCGGCAGCTTCCTGCGCTTCTTTCGCCTGGGCGTCTGCTTTCGCTTTTGCCGCGGCCGCCGCCTTGGCTGCCGCTTCTTCAGCCTGTTTTTGCTGCTCTTTCGCTTCTTTAGCCGCTTCCTGCGCCTGCAGACGTTCTTGTTCCATTTGCTTCAGGCGTTCCTGCTCGGCAGCCTGTTTTTCCCGCAGTTCCTCGGCCTGCTGCTGAGCCTGCTTTTCACGCTGCTCGGCCGCGCGACGCGCGCTGGACTGCTGTTGCTGCTGGCGGTTGTAGTTGTTGACTACCGCGCCAGGATCGACCATCACCGCATCAATGGACGAACCTCCGCCGCCGCCGGAAGTATCCAGATGCTCGTCGAACGAACTCCAGATCAGTAGCGCAATCAGAATGATGTGCAGCACCACTGAAACTATGATCGCTCGTTTAAGCTTATCGTTTTGTTCGGTTGCCTTTGACACTATCGGTTCCCAAAAACTGTTCGCCTGTTGCCGCTTAAAGCAACGGCGGAATGCTATCGATATCCACCGCCGCTCGCTCCGCGGGCCGATTAAATAGGCTTGGTCATTAAGCCAACCGATTTAACCCCTGCGCTATGCAACAGGTTAAGCGCTTTAATGATTTCATCGTAAGGCACATCTTTCGCGCCACCGATAAGGAACACCGTCTTCTCGTTCGCTTCGAGTCGGCGCTTCGCTTCAGCAATGACCTGCTCCGGCGGCAGTTGGGACAACGTTTCCTGACCGACTTTCACGCTGTACTGCCCTACTCCGGAGACTTCAACGATAACCGGTGGTTCATCGTTGCTTTTCACCGCTTGCGACTCCGTGGCGTCCGGCAGATCGACTTCCACGCTCTGCGTAATGATCGGCGCTGTCGCCATGAAGATCAGCAACAGCACCAACAGGACATCCAGCAGCGGAACGATGTTAATCTCGGACTTCAGTTCGCGACGTCCGCGTCCACGTGCTCTGGCCATGGCTTACCCCTTATTGCTTTCGCTGCTGGTAAACGCCTGACGGTGCAGAATGGCGGTGAACTCTTCCATAAAGTTGTCGTAGTTCAGTTCAAGTTTGTTCACGCGCTGGTTCAGACGGTTGTAGGCCATAACCGCCGGGATGGCGGCAAACAGACCGATTGCCGTGGCGATCAGCGCTTCCGCGATCCCCGGCGCAACCATCTGCAGCGTCGCCTGCTTCACCGCGCCGAGGGCGATAAAGGCGTGCATGATCCCCCAGACGGTACCGAACAGGCCGATATACGGGCTGATGGAACCCACGGTGCCAAGGAACGGAATATGCGTTTCCAGCGTTTCCAGTTCGCGGTTCATCGAGATACGCATCGCGCGCGACGCCCCTTCGACAATCGCTTCCGGCGCATGGCTGTTGGCACGATGCAGACGCGCGAACTCTTTAAAGCCGCTGTAAAAAATCTGCTCGGAACCGGCGAGGCTATCGCGACGGCCCTGGCTCTCCTGGTACAGGCGAGACAGTTCAATACCGGACCAGAACTTATCTTCAAACGCTTCGGCTTCGCGGCTGGCGGAATTGAGGATACGCGTTCTCTGAATAATAATAGCCCAGGAAGCGATAGAAAAACCAATCAAAATCAACATGATAAGTTTAACCAGAAGGCTCGCCTTCAGGAACAAATCAAGGATATTCATGTCAGTCACTGCTTAAACTCCGCGACAATAGACTTGGGAAGCGCACGAGGCTTCATTAAGAGTGGATCAACGCACACAATGAGAACTTCAGCTTCGTTCAAAACTGTATTCTCGGCGTTGACGATTCGCTGCGTGAAAACCAAAGAGGTGCCTCGCATCGAGGTAATTTCCGTCTGGATTTCGAGCATGTCGTCGAGTCTGGCGGGCGCAAAATACTCCAGCGTCATTTTGCGAACGACAAAGGCAACTCGTTCAGCCAACAGAACCTGCTGACTGAAGTGATGGTGGCGCAGCATCTCTGTGCGTGCTCTTTCATAAAAAGCGACGTAACTGGCGTGGTAAACCACACCACCGGCATCGGTATCTTCGTAGTAGACCCGGACCGGCCATCGAAACAGCGTTGTATTCACTTTACATCCCGGTAATGCAAAAAAAGAGTAGTGCTTTCAAACTTCGCTACTATACGCGCGGGAATCGTGGTTTGGAATGGGAGAAAGTAAACGGCGAGTAAATTTTTATGGGCTTATGCAAGCCCATGCGGTTAACAGACTTCTCTTATACTCTTATCTTTCAAAAGAAGAAAAAGATCAGGCCTGCAAAGAGAACAATATCAGCGATAAGCGGACAGAAAATCCCCTGCCAGTGCACGGCTTTCGGACGGAAGCCCACACCGTGAATGACGCCGGCGCACACCGCCCACATCAGCAAGAAACCATGCCAGATTTCAAGCCCACTGGTCTTCGCCGCAAAGCGCGACGGATCCCAGAAGATGCAGCCTGCCAGCAGCAGCGCCATTAATAAGGAAAGCGCCCTTAACGGGCGCTTGTCCATCATCGCGTAAAGGGTCGCGATAATTTTCATCAATGCTCTTCTTTACCTGCTTTGGTTGCTTCCACGTGCTCAAGCGCCAGCGCGGTAATCACCCCAAAGGCACAGGCAAGCAGCGTTCCCAAAATCCATGCGAAGTACCACATATATAGCTCCTTACCTTAGTACAGCGAGTGGGTGTTCTTTTCGATGTCTTCGCGGGTAATGCGGCCAAACATCTTCCAGTAACACCAGGTGGTGTAGCCGAGGATAATCGGCACAAACACGATAGCCACGTAGGTCATCACATTCAGCGTCAGCTGGCTGGAGGTGGCATCCCACATCGTCAGGCTCGCATTTAGCATCGTGCTGGACGGCATGATGAACGGGAACATCGCGATACCCGCGGTCAGGATGATGCAGGCCAGCGTCAGCGAGGAGAACAGAAACGCCATGGCGCCTTTATCTGCTTTTGTCGACGCGACGGTCAGCAGCGGGAGCACCACGCCCAGGGCAGGAATAGCCCACAGCGCTGGCATATTGTTAAAGTTAACCATCCACGCGCCGGCTTCACGCGCCACTTCTTTGGTCAGCGGGTTAGACGGGCCGGTATGATCCAGCACCGATTTCACCACGTAACCGTCGATACCGTAGTAGACCCATACGCCCGCCAGCGCGAAGCAAACCAGCGTCACCAGCGCCGCCACCGTGGAGACGGTGCGGGTGCGCAGATGCAGTTCGCCTACGGCACGCATCTGCAGGTAGGTCGCGCCCTGCGTCAGGATCATCGCCACGCTGACGATACCCGCCAGCAGACCAAACGGATTCAGCAGCTGGAAGAAGTTGCCGGTGTAGTACAGACGCAGATACTCATCAATATGGAACGGTACGCCCTGCAGCAGGTTGCCGAAAGCCACGCCGATAACCAGCGGCGGCACAAAGCTCCCCACGAAGATGCCCCAGTCCCACATGTTGCGCCAGCGGGTATCTTCAATCTTGGAGCGGTAGTCGAAGCCCACCGGACGGAAGAATAAAGATGCCAGCACCAGAATCATCGCCACATAGAAGCCGGAGAACGCGGCGGCGTATACCATCGGCCAGGCAGCAAACAGCGCGCCGCCGGCGGTGATGAGCCACACCTGGTTTCCGTCCCAGTGCGGGGCGATGGAGTTGATCATGATTCGACGCTCGGTGTCATTACGACCGAGGAAACGGGTGAGCATGCCCACCCCCATGTCGAATCCGTCGGCGACGGCGAAGCCAATCAGCAGGATGCCGATCAGTAGCCACCAGATTAAACGCAATACTTCATAATCGATCATTTGACGACTCCTGTCTTAGCGTGCCGACTGAATAGCCGCGGAGGACTGTTCAAAGTGATAGCGACCCGTTTTCAGGCTGCTCGGTCCTTTGCGGGCAAACTTGAACATCAGGAACAGTTCAGCCACCAGGAACAGCGTATACAGACCGCAGATCAGCAACATCGAGAAGATCAGATCGCCCGCGGTCAGCGATGAGTTCGCCACCGCTGTAGGCAGCACTTCACCAATCGCCCACGGCTGACGGCCATACTCGGCAACAAACCAGCCCGCTTCAACGGCAATCCACGGCAGCGGCAGACCGAAGAACGCGGCGCGCAGCAGCCATTTTTTCTCGCCAATGCGGTTACGAATCACGGTCCAGAAAGAGGCGCCGATAATCAACAGCATCAGTACGCCGCACGCCACCATGATACGGAAGGCGAAGTAGAGCGGCGCTACGCTCGGAATAGAGTCTTTGGTCGCTTTAGCAATCTGCTCTTCCGTGGCGTCGGCGACGTTCGGGGTATAGCGCTTGAGCAGCAGGCCATAACCGAGGTCTTTCTTAACATCATTGAACCGATCACGTACCGCCTGATCGGTGGAACCGGCGCGCAGCTGTTCCAGCAGCGCATAGGCTTTCATCCCGTTACGAATACGCTCTTCATGCTGCGCCATCAGATCTTTCAGACCGATAACCGGCTTATCCACCGAGCGGGTAGCGATGATACCCAGCGCGTAAGGGATCTGGATGGAGAAGTGGTTGGTTTGCGCTTCCTGATCGGGAATACCAAACAGGGTAAAGGCAGCCGGCGCCGGCTGAGTTTCCCATTCTGCTTCAATCGCCGCCAGTTTGGTTTTCTGCACGTCACCCATTTCGTAACCGGACTCATCGCCGAGGACGATAACGGAGAGGATAGCGGCCATACCAAAGCTTGCAGCAATCGCGAAGGAGCGCTTAGCAAAGGCGAAATCACGACCTTTAAGCATGTACCAGGAGCTGATAGCAAGGATGAACATCGCGCCAGTCACATAGCCGGAGGCCACGGTGTGGACGAATTTAACCTGAGCAACCGGGTTCAGGACCAGCTCAGAGAAGCTGACCATCTCCATACGCATGGTTTCAAAGTTGAAATCCGATGCGATCGGGTTCTGCATCCAGCCGTTGGCCACCAGGATCCACAGCGCGGAGAGGTTAGACCCCAGAGCGACCAGCCAGGTCACCGCCATGTGCTGAACTTTGCCCAGACGATCCCAACCGAAGAAGAACAGACCTACAAAGGTAGATTCGAGGAAGAAGGCCATCAGACCTTCAATGGCCAGCGGCGCACCGAAGATATCGCCCACATAGTGAGAATAGTAAGACCAGTTAGTCCCGAACTGGAACTCCATGGTCAAACCGGTTGCGACACCCAGAGCGAAGTTGATACCAAACAACTTGCCCCAGAACTTGGTCATATCTTTATAAATCTGTTTGCCGGAAAGGACGTAGACCGTTTCCATAATGGCCAGCAGGAACGCCATACCGAGCGTTAGCGGCACAAAAAGGAAGTGGTACATCGCGGTCAAGGCAAACTGTAAGCGCGACAGTTCGACTATATCTAACATCATGACTCCTTGCTCATCGCATGAAGACTCCGAGAACGAACCCAAAATTCAGGTTCATACGCATGCCCCAATACAAAATTATTTGCTCCCTGGTACGTTACTGCTCATCTGGCGATGAAACAGTGCCCTCGCAAAGGTTACAAATACGTTAACGAAAAAACCAAATGATTCTCTAATATATTACGCCGCAATAACCTTACAATAAATAGGATTTTATTGTTCCAGCTTTACATTTTTCGACGGTGATCAATATATAGCGAAAATGCCCTGAATAGGCCAATTTGATTTGCGACAATTTAACGTTTTTTGGGGATTTTTTCCAAGTATTAAGCATTGATATAAATCAATTTTTCCCGCCTATGTTAATTATGTGGCGCAATAAAGAATAACAGTGAAATTGATGTTAAAAATGTGTTTAAAGTCTGCCGCTAGCGGTTACTAAAAAGAGAGAGATGAGAATTATAGGTAATATAATTTTAACTTTGACCAATTTAAGGTAAGAAATGATGCGATCCTAATAATGTTAGACCGGTCACACTATTTTTCCCAATCGAAATGCAAAAAATAACGTCTGCGTTTTTCTGTTTATTTTCACATAAAATTAACCATCTCCCCTCCCCCGGCAAAGCGGCGAGTGATTATTCCCAATAATATTCAGTAAATCAATATAATAGCGTTTTTTAACGCAAGAGAGCGCCTGCGGCTGTCGACAAGGCAAAAAAAAGGCCACCTGACGGTGGCCAACCATGTCGAAATCGGACATTAGTCTGCTCCTGAGGAGCAGTGAGGGTTTACTTGATGATAGCTTTCAGCGCTTCGCCGATATCCGCCAGGCTGCGAACGGTTTTCACACCGGCCGCTTCCAGCGCAGCAAATTTCTCATCAGCAGTACCTTTACCGCCCGCGATGATGGCGCCGGCGTGGCCCATACGCTTGCCTTTCGGCGCGGTAACGCCCGCGATGTAGCCGACAACCGGCTTAGTCACGTGCTCTTTAATGTAAGCTGCCGCTTCTTCTTCCGCGCTGCCGCCGATTTCACCGATCATGACGATCGCTTCGGTCTGCGGGTCTTCCTGGAACATTTTCAGGATATCGATGAAGTTGGAGCCCGGGATCGGGTCGCCGCCGATACCGACGCAGGTAGACTGGCCGAAGCCGTAGTCGGTGGTCTGCTTAACCGCTTCATAGGTCAGGGTACCGGAACGTGAAACGATGCCCACTTTACCCGGCTTGTGAATGTGACCCGGCATGATGCCGATTTTGCACTCGCCCGGGGTGATAACGCCTGGGCAGTTCGGGCCGATCATGCGAACGCCAGCTTCGTCCAGCTTCACTTTCACGGTCAGCATATCCAGGGTCGGGATACCTTCGGTGATGGTGATAATCAGCTTAATGCCCGCGTCGATAGCTTCCAGAATGGAGTCTTTGCAGAACGGCGCCGGAACGTAGATGACGGTCGCAGTCGCGCCGGTGGCTTCAACGGCTTCGCGCACGGTGTTAAATACCGGCAGACCCAGGTGGGTGGTGCCGCCTTTACCTGGCGTTACGCCGCCAACCATCTGAGTGCCGTAAGCGATCGCTTGTTCAGAGTGGAATGTACCCTGGCTACCGGTAAAGCCCTGGCAGATAACCTTGGTGTCTTTATTAATTAAAACTGACATTATTTCCCCTCCACTGCGGCAACAACCTGCTGTGCTGCGTCCGTCAGACTTTTCGCTGCAATAATATTCAGGCCGCTGTCAGCCAGTTTTTTCGCGCCCAGTTCGGCGTTGTTACCTTCGAGACGTACAACAACCGGTACGTTAACACCCACTTCTTCAACTGCGCCGATGATGCCGTCAGCGATCAGGTCGCAACGTACGATACCGCCGAAGATGTTAACCAGAACCGCTTTAACGTTGTCGTCAGAGAGGATGATTTTAAACGCTTCGGTCACGCGCTCTTTGGTCGCGCCGCCGCCAACGTCGAGGAAGTTAGCCGGTTCGCCGCCGTGCAGCTTAACGATGTCCATGGTACCCATCGCCAGGCCTGCGCCGTTAACCATGCAACCGATGTTGCCGTCGAGCGCAACGTAGTTCAGTTCCCACTGCGCCGCCTGAGCTTCGCGCGGATCTTCCTGAGACTGGTCGCGCATTTCACGCAGATCCGGCTGGCGGAACAGCGCGTTGCCGTCAGCGCCCAGTTTACCGTCGAGGCAGATCAGGTCACCCTGCTTGGTGATAACCAGCGGGTTGATTTCGATCAGCGCCAGATCGCGCTCCAGGAAGATGGTCGCCAGACCCATGAAGATCTTGGTGAACTGCTGAACCTGTTTACCTTCCAGACCCAGTTTGAACGCCAGTTCGCGACCCTGGTAAGGCATCGGGCCCGCCAGCGGATCGATGGCGATCTTGTGGATCAGGTGCGGGGTTTCTTCCGCTACTTTTTCGATTTCCACGCCGCCTTCGGTAGACGCCATGAACACCACGCGACGGGAGCTACGGTCAACAACCGCGCCCAGATACAGCTCTTTATCAATATCGGTCGCCGCTTCAACCAGAATCTGGTTTACCGGCTGGCCGTTAGCATCTGTTTGGTAAGTCACCAGGCGTTTGCCCAGCCAATGCTCAGCAAAAGCGCGAATCTCTTCTTTGCTCTTAACTACTTTCACACCGCCCGCTTTACCGCGGCCACCAGCGTGAACCTGACATTTCACTACCCACGGACCCGCGCCGATTTTTGAAGCGGCTTCTTCTGCTTCACGCGGAGTAGTACAGGCATAACCCACCGGCGCCGGTAAGCCATAGCGGGCAAAAAGTTGTTTTGCCTGATATTCATGTAAGTTCATGTGTTCAGTCCATCCTTCAGGTAATAATTATCTTTAAACCTGTAGGCCTGATAAGACGCGCAAGCGTCGCCATCAGGCATCTCATCAACGCCGGATGGCGGCGCGAACGCCTTATCCGGCCTACGGTAGGTAATACTCTTACTGACTACACGTCCAGCAGCAGACGAGTCGGATCTTCCAGCAGCTCTTTAATCGCTACCAGGAAGCCTACCGATTCACGTCCGTCGATCAGACGGTGGTCGTAGGAGAGCGCCAGGTACATCATCGGCAGAATTTCTACCTTGCCATTGACCGCCATCGGACGGTCTTTAATGGCATGCATACCCAGAATGGCGCTCTGCGGTGGGTTGATGATCGGCGTGGACATCAGAGAACCGAATACGCCGCCGTTGGTAATGGTGAAGTTACCGCCGGTCAGGTCATCTACGGTCAGCTTGCCGTCACGGCCTTTCACTGCCAGCTCTTTAATATTCTTTTCGATATCCGCCATGCCCAGCAGGTCAACGTCACGCAGCACCGGAGTCACCAGGCCACGTGGGGTCGAAACCGCCATGCTCACGTCGAAGTAGTTGTGATAAACCACATCGTCGCCATCGATGGAAGCATTCACTTCCGGGTAGCGTTTCAGCGCTTCAACAACCGCTTTCACGTAGAAGGACATGAAGCCCAGACGGATACCGTGACGTTTTTCGAACGCTTCGCCGTACTGCTTACGCAGATCCATAATCGGCTTCATGTTGACTTCGTTGAACGTGGTCAGCATGGCGGTAGAGTTTTTCGCTTCCAGCAGACGCTCGGCAACGCGTTTACGCAGACGGGTCATCGGTACGCGTTTTTCAGAGCGGTGGCCCAGTTGCGCAACCGGCGCCGCAGCAGCGGCTGGCGCTTTCGCTTCAGCTTTCGCCGGCGCGCTCGCCAGATGTTTCTCAACGTCTTCGCGGGTCAGGCGGCCGCCAACGCCGGTGCCTTTAATCGCCGCCGCGTCGAGGCTGTGTTCAGCCAGCAGACGACGGATAGCCGGGCTAAGCGCGTCGTTGCTCTGCTCTTCCAGAGACGCTTGCTGACGCTGAGCCGGGGTGGACTCTTTGGTATCAGCTTTCGCATCAGCGGCTTTACCGGCGCTGTTGCCTTCACGCAGGCGGCCCAGAATCTGACGAGACAGCACGGTGGCGCCTTCGTCTTCCAGTACTGCATCCAGAATGCCGTCCGCTGATGCCGGTACTTCCAGTACCACTTTGTCAGTTTCGATTTCGACCAGAACTTCGTCGCGGACTACCGCGTCGCCCGGTTTTTTGTGCCAGGTGGCGACGGTTGCGTCAGCTACGGACTCAGGAAGGTCGGGAACCAGAATATCTACGCTACTCATTGTGTATCCTTTAATTAATCGACGTTCAGCGCGTCATTGACCAGATCTTGTTGCTGTTTCTGGTGAACGGACATATACCCTACCGCCGGAGAGGCGGAGGCCGGGCGGCCTGCATAACGCAGAGAGGCCCCAAATGGAACTACTTCACGAAGGTGGTGCTGGCTGCAGTACCATGCGCCCTGGTTGAGCGGCTCTTCCTGGCACCAGACAAAATCGTGGACGTGCGAGTAAGCTTTCAGCGCTTCCTGTACCGCCTGATGCGGGAACGGATAGAGCTGTTCGATACGCACGATGGCGACATCTTTTTGCTCGTTTTTACGGCGCTGTTCCAGCAGGTCGTAGTAAACCTTACCAGAGCACAGTACGACGCGTTTCACGGCTTGCGGATCGAGTTCGTCGATTTCGCCAATCGCCGGCATAAAGGTGCCGTTCGCCAGTTCGTCCATGCTGGAAACCGCCAGCGGGTGACGCAGCAGAGATTTCGGCGACATGACCACCAGCGGACGGCGCATACCGCGCAGCGCCTGACGACGCAGCATGTGGTAAACCTGTGCCGGAGTGGACGGTACGCAAACCTGCATGTTCTGCTCAGCGCACAGCTGCAGATAACGTTCCAGACGCGCGGAGGAGTGCTCCGGGCCCTGCCCTTCGTAGCCGTGCGGCAGCAGCATCACCAGGCCGCACATCCGGCCCCATTTCTGCTCGCCGGAGCTGATGAACTGGTCAATCACCACCTGCGCGCCGTTGGCGAAGTCGCCGAACTGCGCTTCCCAGATGGTCAGGGTACGTGGTTCCGCGGTGGCGTAACCGTATTCGAATGCCAGTACCGCTTCTTCAGACAGCACGGAGTCCCAGACGCGGAACTGGCCCTGGCCGTTGTGTACGTTCTGCAGCGGCGTATAGGTAGAACCGTTGCTCTGGTTATGGATAACCGCATGACGGTGGAAGAAGGTACCGCGACCGGAGTCTTCGCCGGACAGACGCACCGGGATACCCTCATCAACCAGGGTGGCGTACGCCAGGTTTTCCGCCGCGCCCCAGTCGAACAGTTTCTCACCGGCGGCCATCAACTGACGGTCGCCGTAGATTTTCGCTACGCGAGACTGCATCTCAACGGTTTCCGGCACCGTACTGATGCGTTTGGCCAGCTCTTGCAGACGTTTTGGCTCAACTTTATCCGGGTAGCTCTCGTCCCACTCATGGTTGAGGTATGGAGACCAGGTAAAGGAGTGCATGTTCATCGGACGCCATTCCGCTACCACGCAATCGCCGGCATCCAGCGCATCGCGGTAGAGGTTAACCTGTTCGGTAGCGTCTTCCAGCGTCGCGACTTTGTCCTGTTCCAGCTTGTCAGCATAGATTTTGCGCGGAGTCGGATGCTTTTTGATTTTCTGGTACATCAGCGGCTGGGTTGCGCTCGGCTCGTCGGCTTCGTTGTGGCCGTGACGGCGATAGCACACCAGGTCGATGAAGACATCGCGTTTGAAGGTATTACGGAAATCCAGCGCCAGACGGGTAACGAAAGCAACCGCTTCCGGGTCATCCGCGTTAACGTGGAAAATCGGCGCCTGAACCATCTTACCGATATCGGTGCAGTACGGCGTAGAACGCGCATCCAGCGGGTTGGACGTGGTGAAGCCAACCTGGTTGTTGATAACGATGCGAACGGTTCCGCCCACTTCGTAACCGCGCGCTTTGGACATGTTCAGGGTTTCCTGAACCACGCCCTGGCCGGCTACCGCGGCGTCGCCGTGGATGGTGATTGGCAGCACTTTGTTGCTGCTCGGCTCGTCCAGACGATCCAGACGGGCGCGTACGGAGCCGATAACCACCGGGCTGACGATTTCCAGGTGCGACGGGTTAAACGCCAGCGCCAGGTGAACCAGACCGCCTTCGGTTTCCATATCGGAAGAGAAGCCCATGTGGTACTTCACGTCGCCGGTGCCGAGGTGTTCTTTATGTTTGCCCGCGAATTCGTCGAACAGGTCCTGCGGTTTTTTACCCAGCACGTTGACCAGTACGTTCAGACGACCACGGTGCGCCATACCAAGCACCACTTCACGGGTGCCACTCTTACCGGCGTGGCGGATGATCTCTTTGAGCATCGGGATTAACGCATCGCCGCCTTCCAGCGAGAAGCGTTTCGCGCCCGGGAATTTGGCGCCGAGATAGCGCTCCAGGCCTTCCGCGGCGGTCAGTTCGCTCAGGAAGCGCTTTTTCTCTTCCGCGGTGAAGCTCGCTTTGCCTGCTACTGACTCAATGCGCTGCTGGATCCAGCGTTTTTCTTCAGTAGAGGTGATGTGCATGTATTCCGCGCCGATGGAGCCGCAGTAGGTTTGCTTAAGCGCCGCGATCAGGTCGCCCAGCTTCATCGTGTCTTTTCCGATGGCGAAAGAACCTACGTTATAGCTTTCCTGGAAATCGGCCTCGGTGAGATCGTGGTAAGCCGGATCGAGATCCGCCACTCTCTCTTGCTGCCACAGTCCCAGCGGATCGAGATTCGCCTGCTGGTGACCACGGAAGCGGTATGCGTTGATGAGCTGCAGGACTTTAACCTGCTTCACATTGGTATCAGGGTCGGATATCGAAGAAGTGTAACGTGAGGCATCCTTCGCCAGTCGACGGAAATAATCACGCGTTTTCGAATGAAATTGATCCGGTTTAACTCCGGTGCCAGGTAACTGCTGGAACATCGAACGCCAGTTGGCGTCAACAGAGTCAGGATCGGTTAAGAAGTCTTCATAGAGCTGTTCTATCCAGCTCTGGTTCGAACCAGAGAGGTAAGAAGAGTCCAGCCAGGCTTTCATTGCGCCGTTCTGCATCGTGATCCCTTAAGCATTTTTATGCTTATTTCGCCGTAGAAACTACCACGCACACCGAGTGCACGTGCCGGGGTTCACTTGTTGCGGACGAGTTGTGGTTTCTATCCGCTAAGGAACCTTTAAAAACTGTCTAACTATCAGGGGCAGTTTTTAGAGGTTTCCTGCTATATCTATTGCCTGATGGCGCTTCGCTTATCAGGCCTACAAGATACGATCCTGTAGGCCGGATAAGACGTTTACGTTGCCATCCGGCAACGAAAACAACTTACGCGCTGCGCTGCAGCAGCATCGACTTAATATGGCCGATAGCGCGCGTTGGGTTCAATCCCTTAGGACACACACTGACGCAGTTCATAATGCTGTGACAGCGGAATACGCTGAAAGCATCGCTCAGACCTTCCAGACGCTCGCTGGTTTCGGTATCGCGGCTGTCGATCAGGAAGCGATACGCGGCCAGAAGGCCTGCCGGGCCGATGAACTTGTCCGGGTTCCACCAGAACGACGGGCAAGAGGTCGAACAACATGCGCACAGAATACACTCGTACAGACCATCGAGTTTCTCGCGCTGCTCAGGCATCTGCAGATGCTCGCGAGCCGGAGGATTTTGCCCATTATTCAATAAGTAAGGCTTGATCTTCTCATATTGTGCGTAGAATTGCCCCATGTCTACCACCAAATCGCGGATAACCGGCAATCCAGGCAGCGGACGGATAACAATTTTCTTACCCGGCTGATTCAGCGCGGAGATCGGCGTGATGCACGCCAGACCATTTTTACCGTTCATGTTCAGACCATCGGAACCGCACACCCCTTCACGGCAGGAGCGGCGGAACGACAGCGACGGATCTTTTTCTTTCAGCTGGATAAGCGCATCCAGCAGCATCATGTCGCGACCTTCTTCCGCGTCGAGGGTGTAATCCTGCATATGCGGAGCGTCGTCAACATCCGGGTTATAGCGATAAATTGAAAACTCGAGTTTCATATTCCTGTCTCCGCATTAATAAGTACGAATCTTCGGCGGGAATGCCGGACGCAGTTTCGGTTCCATGTTGACCGCTCGACGCGTCATGGATTCCGACTCTGGCAGATACAGGGAATGGCACAGCCAGTTTTCATCATCACGTTCCGGGAAGTCGAAGCGGCTATGCGCGCCGCGGCTTTCGGTACGGAAGTTAGCGGATACCGCCGTGGAATACGCGGTTTCCATCAGGTTATCCAGCTCCAGGCACTCAACGCGCTGGGTGTTGAACTCGCTGGAAGTGTCGTCCAGGCGCGCATTTTTCAGACGCTCGCGGATCTCTTTCAGCTGTTCCAGACCTTTATGCATCGCGTCGCCTTCACGGAAGACCGAGAAGTTATGCTGCATACATTCCTGCAGCGCTTTGCGGATAGCGACCGGGTCTTCGCCGGAACGGGTGTTGTTCCAACGGTTGAGGCGGTCCAGGGAAGCTTCGACATCGGACTCGCTGGCAGCGCGCAGCGCGCCCTGCTCGGCGATGGATTCCTGCAGATGCAGACCCGCCGCACGGCCGAAGACCACCAGGTCCAGCAGCGAGTTGCCGCCCAGACGGTTGGCGCCATGTACCGATACGCAGGCGATTTCGCCAACGGCGAACAGGCCCGGGATCACCACATCTTCGCCCTTCTCGTTCACGGTCAGCGCCTGGCCAGTCACTTTGGTCGGAATACCGCCCATCATGTAGTGGCAGGTTGGGATAACCGGAATCGGTTCTTTAACCGGGTCAACGTGGGCAAAGGTACGAGACAGTTCAAGAATGCCCGGCAGACGGGATTCCAGCACTTCTTTACCCAGGTGATCCAGTTTCAGTTTAGCGTGCGGACCCCACGGACCATCGCAGCCGCGGCCTTCGCGAATTTCGATCATGATGGAACGTGCCACCACGTCACGACCCGCCAGGTCTTTCGCGTTCGGCGCATAACGCTCCATAAAGCGCTCGCCGTGTTTGTTCAGCAGGTAACCGCCTTCGCCGCGGCAACCTTCGGTGACCAGCACCCCTGCCCCGGCGATACCGGTCGGGTGGAACTGCCACATTTCCATATCCTGCACCGGAACGCCCGCGCGCAGAGCCATACCGACGCCGTCGCCGGTGTTGATGTGGGCGTTAGTGGTGGATTGATAAATACGACCTGCGCCGCCGGTCGCCAGCACGGTAGCGCGGGCTTTGAAGTACACCACTTCGCCGGTTTCGATGCACAGTGCGGTACAACCAACCACCGCGCCGTCCTGGTTTTTCACCAGATCGAGGGCATACCATTCGGAGAAGATAGTGGTGTGGTTTTTCAGGTTCTGTTGATACAGGGTGTGCAGCAGCGCGTGACCGGTACGGTCGGCCGCCGCCGCGGTGCGTGCCGCCTGCTCGCCGCCGAAGTTTTTCGACTGGCCGCCAAACGGACGCTGATAAATACGGCCGTCATCAAGACGGGAGAACGGCAGGCCCATATGTTCCAGCTCAAGAATCGCTTCCGGGCCGGTCTTACACATATATTCGATGGCGTCCTGGTCGCCGATATAGTCCGACCCTTTTACGGTGTCGTACATGTGCCATTCCCAGTTATCTTCATGGGTATTACCGAGCGCGACGGTGATGCCACCCTGCGCGGAAACGGTATGGGAACGGGTAGGGAAAACTTTAGAGAGCAGCGCACAGGTCTGTCCGCTCTGGGAAATCTGCAGCGCCGCGCGCATACCTGCGCCGCCGGCACCAATTACAACTGCATCAAATTCTCTGACTGGCAATTTCATTACACACCCCACACCACAACAAATCCATAAAGAACGTAAGCCACCAGCGCCACAACGATAATCAGTTGCAGAACTAAGCGCACGGCCAGTGGTTTAACGTAGTCCGTCAACACCTGCCACATACCGATCCAGGCGTGAATCAGGATGGAAACGAGAGCCAGCAGGGTAAAGACTTTGGTGAACGCGGAGGAGAAGAATCCGGTCCAGATTTCCCAGGAGATCTCACCGGAGGTGGCGAAGAAGCCAACCATGTAGATGATGTAGAGGGTCAGAACGATGGCGGTAGCACGGACCAGAATAAAGTCATGTACGCCGTTGCGTCCCAGTGCTGAGGCGTTGCTTACCATACGAGGACTCCTGCGAGAAGTGAAAGCACGACAGTAATAACAAAAGAAATTTTGGCGGAGCGTGTCCCTGCTTCGAGGGTTTCTTCCAGATAGCCAAAGTCCATCAGCAGATGGCGGATACCGACAACGGCGTGGTAAGCCAGCGCGGTGAGGATGCCCCACATGATGAACTTCACGAAGAAGCTATTCATGATGGAAGCGGCCGTCAGGAAGCCCTCCGGAGAGGAAAGGCTGGTGCCCAGCAACCAAAGCAGAATTCCGACCGCCACAAAAGTGATCACACCGGATACGCGATGGAGAATGGACGCTATCGCCGTGATTGGGAATCGAATCGTTTGTAGATCCAGATTGACAGGTCTTTGTTTTTTCACATTTCTTACCATGAATAACGCCCACATGCTGTTCTTATTGTTTCCTTCCTCCGGTCTGCTTGCGGGTCAGACAGCGTCCTTTCTATAACCAGAAGTCATGTTAAAACCCCTTTCCAGGAGTAAAAGCGTGACCAAACAACGCTGGGTGGCTCGGGATTGCAGGGTGTTCCGGAGACCTGGCGGCAGTATAGGCCGTTCACAAAATCATTACAATTAACCTACATATAGTTTGTCGGGTTTTGTCCGGAACAGTGATCAAGGTCACGATTACAACATTATTTTAAATTTTAATCACCTGATTTGACAAATATTAAACATTCTTGTTACAACCATTACTAGATTAATGCAATAATGCCCAAAAGTTATGGGGTCACTCTTTCACCTGAGAATAAGTTATGTAACAGTGTGATGGTATTGACCGATGTAATCAGGACAGTTATTAGTGGTATACAGGTTTTAATATTCGGGCTGCTAAAACGCTGATTTGCTGCCGTTTCACTCCCGGGCTGAAGACGTACCATCAAGCGCCTGCGCTCTGTACCCTGCAATTTTCGCGACACAGAGCTGTGAGCAACATAACAATCTGGTAACGTAGTCAGGTTCGGGCCGAATGCAAATCCACCACCCGGCAGTCTTAAGCAATAAAAGGCGCTAAGGAGACCATAAATGTCTGATGCTAAAGCAAAAATCACCCTGGGTGGTGACACTGCTATTGAACTTGATGTGCTAAAAGGCACGCTCGGTCAGGATGTTATTGATATTCGTAGTCTTGGTTCAAAAGGTGTCTTCACCTTCGACCCCGGTTTCACTTCAACAGCCTCGTGTGAATCTAAAATTACTTTTATCGACGGCGATGAGGGGATCCTGCTGCACCGCGGTTTCCCGATCGATCAGCTGGCTACCGAGTCAAATTATCTTGAAGTGTGCTACATCCTGTTGAACGGCGAAAAACCGACTCAACAGCAGTACGACGAATTCAAAACTACCGTTACCCGCCACACCATGATCCACGAGCAGATTACCCGTCTGTTCCACGCGTTCCGCCGCGACTCTCACCCGATGGCGGTGATGTGCGGTATTACCGGCGCGCTGGCGGCGTTCTATCACGACTCCCTGGACGTGAATAACCCACGCCACCGTGAAATCGCCGCCTATCGTCTGCTGTCCAAAATGCCGACCATGGCAGCGATGTGTTACAAATATTCTATCGGCCAGCCTTTCGTGTATCCGCGCAACGATCTCTCCTACGCGGGTAACTTCCTGAATATGATGTTCTCCACGCCGTGCGAAACCTATGAGGTTAACCCGGTGCTGGAACGCGCGATGGACCGTATCCTGATCCTGCACGCTGACCACGAACAGAACGCCTCAACCTCTACCGTGCGTACCGCTGGCTCTTCCGGCGCTAACCCGTTCGCCTGCATCGCTGCGGGTATCGCCTCCCTGTGGGGGCCGGCGCACGGCGGCGCCAACGAAGCCGCGCTGAAAATGCTGGAAGAGATCAGCTCCGTTGAACACATTCCGGAATTCGTGCGCCGCGCGAAAGACAAGAATGACTCTTTCCGCCTGATGGGCTTCGGTCATCGCGTGTACAAGAACTACGATCCGCGCGCCACCGTAATGCGTGAAACCTGCCACGAAGTACTGAAAGAGCTGGGCACCAAGGACGATCTGCTGGAAGTGGCGATGGAACTTGAGCATATCGCGCTCAACGACCCGTACTTCATCGAGAAGAAACTGTATCCGAACGTCGACTTCTACTCCGGCATCATCCTGAAAGCGATGGGTATTCCATCCTCGATGTTTACCGTCATCTTCGCGATGGCGCGTACCGTCGGCTGGATTGCCCACTGGAACGAAATGCACAGCGACGGTATGAAAATTGCCCGTCCGCGTCAGCTGTATACCGGCTACCAGAAGCGCGATTTCAAGTCCGATCTCAAGAAGTAATTTCAACCCTGTCGGGGTTAGCAAAAAAAATCGGGGACCTTCCCCGATTTTTTTTTATTTAAGCGTACAAAAAAATTTGAATCACTCAATAACTGACGTTAGTGCTGGCAGCCAGGACACCAGTAAAAGGGTCGCGATGACAGCATGGTTTTTTCAATGATACTGCCGCAGCGTTCGCAGGCCTCACCCTCGCGATGAAAAACCTTAAAGCGGAATAGCGCGCCATGATGTTTGTTTTCATCCACTTGCCCGCGGGTGCGGTAAGAAAGGCGCGGGATATCCAGCAGCGCGTGCGCCAGCGCATCGAGCTGCGTGTCATTGAGCTCGGCGGCCTTATGCTGCCCGGTCAACCCCACCTGCCATAGGATCTCCACCCGCAGATAGTTACCGAGCCCGGCGAGAAACGCCTGGTCCAGCAACAGGCCGGAAAACTGGCGATTGCGAAATTTCGCCGATAACAGCCGCTCTCTGACCTGCCCGGCGGTTAACGTCATATCCAGCACATCCGGCCCGACCCGTTGTAAAAACGGATGATGGGCCAGCTCTTGCGCCGTCAGTATCTCAATCTCGGAGGCGCTATAGAGCAAAATCGCCTTGCGTGCGGTCTGTAACCTGACGCGCAGCACGCGCTTCGATTGCGGCTCAACGCCGGCATCCACCACGCGCCAGACGCCATACAGCTGGTTATGGCTATACAACGTCAATCCGCCGGAGAAGTGGGTTAACAGGGCCTTGCCGCGGGTGGCGATATGGGTCACCCGCTGACCAATTAGCTGAGTTTGATAGGGTTGCAACTGTGGAAAGGCGAACCAGGCTTCGGTTAACGGTTCGCCTTTGATAGCCGCCTCCAGGGTATCCGCCGCGCGGCGGATCTCCGGGCCTTCAGGCATAGTTTCGTCCTTCTGTTAGTGCGTGGCGCCGCCGCCAATTTTGACGTCGTCATCCTGTTCAAGGGCGACGGCAATCGCCGTTTCCAGCGCCGCGCGTACCGTCTCGACCGACATACTCGCCTGCCCCGGATGGGCCGCCGCCTGTTCAGGCAGATAAGGAATATGGATAAAACCGCCCTTCTGCCCGCTTTTTCCCTGCAGCTGATGCAGCAAACCATACATCACGTGATTGCAGACGAAGGTGCCCGCGGTTTGCGACACCGAGGCCGGGATCCCCTGCTGGCGCAACGCGCTAACGATCGCTTTGATCGGTAGCGTACTGAAGCATGCCGCGGGGCCGTCAGCGACGATCGGCTCATCGATCGGCTGCTGGCCTTTATTGTCGGGGATCCGCGCATCATCGACGTTGATAGCCACACGTTCGACGGTAATATCGACACGGCCTCCGGCCTGCCCGACGGCAATCGTTAGCTGCGGTTGATAGGTTTCCAGCGCGGCGTTCAGCACCGTTAGCGCCTCGCCGAACACGCAGGGTAACTGTTTAGCCACCACCTGCTGCCCGCGAATAATCATGCCATCAAGCTGCTTAACCACTTCCCATGAAGGATTAACCGTTTCGCCGCCGAACGGCTCAAAACCGGTAATTAATACGCCAGCCATCATCCCTCCTTACAGGAACATCAGGAAATAGAGTAAGAATACGTTGACGATCAGCAGCAGGATACCGGTCGGTACCTGGGCTTTAATCACCGCATTTTTATCCGGCAGTTCCAGCAGCGCCGCCGGTACGATATTAAAGTTCGCCGCCATCGGCGTCATCAGCGTACCGCAGTAGCCGGAAAACATACCAATCGCCGCCATTACCGCCGGATTGCCGCCGTGCTGCAGAACTAAAATCGGAATGCCAACCCCGGCTGTCACAATCGGGAAAGCGGCAAAGGCATTGCCCATCACCATCGTCAACACCGCCATGCCGATGGCGTACACGGCCACGGCGATAAAGCGGTTATCTACCGCCAGATAGTGCTCGGTCAGCCACGAAATGCTGGTTCCGACACCCGCTGTGGTGAACAGCAGCCCCAGCACCGCGAGGATTTGCGGCAGGATAAAGGCCCAGCCGACGGAATCAAGCAAACGGCGCGCTTCCTGCATCGGCTGCGCCACCGTTTCATGGGTCATACGAATCGCCATCGCCAGGCCAATCAGCGTACCGACGGTCATCGAGAACAGGGTAATCAGCGTCGCGTGGTTGCCCGGCCCGAAGAGCGCCACCTGCCATGAAGGCAGATTGTTAAACAGCAGTACGCCAATGACGGTGACGACCGGAATCGCCAGCGCCGGATAGAAAAGTTTGTTGCCGAGGCGTTTCGCGCTGGCGGTTTTCTCTTCCTGGCTACGCTGATGGTAGCTGCCGAGGCGCACACCGCCAAAACCGGCGATCAGCGCCAGTACCACCACCACCCCGCCGACGGCGATATTCACCGCACGCTTATCGCCCACCAGTTGATACGTCCAGTCGCCGAGCAAGAACACCAGCCCGTACAGACCCCAGAACAGGCCGGTTGTCAGACGCCGCGGATTGCTTTTGTCGCGCCAGGACATGATAGCCACGACCAGCAGTACCGCGCCGGCCAGCCAGTATAAATACGTTTGCTGGAAGTTCATGCCGCACCGCCTTTCGCCTGCCCGGCGTTAACCCGGTCCAGCTCACGCTGGAGATGGCGATCGAGGCGCCACAGGCGCGCGGCGTGGATCAGGAAGGCGCAGATCGCCGTCGGGATCCCCCACAGGGCAATATGCAACGGTTCCGTCTGGATCCCGCCCGACTCCAGCATAAAGTTGTGCATGAAGATGATCGCGCCAAAGGCGACAAAAATATCTTCACCGAAAAACAGCCCGACGTTATCGGTCGCCGCCGACATCGCGCGCAGACGGTAGCGCACATGACCCGGCAGCGGGCCAAAGCGCTTTTCCGCCGCCCCCTCCGCCATTGGCGCCAGCAGCGGGCGCACCATTTGCGGATGCCCGCCGAGGCTGGTCAATCCCAGGGCGGCGGTAGCTTCGCGCACAAACAGATAGACGATCAGCAGACGTCCGGCGGTCGCGCTATGAATCTTCGCGATCCACGCCTGCGCCCGCTCTTTCAGACCATGTCGCTCCAGCAGCCCGATCACCGCCAGCGGCAGCAGCAGAATAAACGGCAGATTACGGGTATTAAGGAAGCCCTCGCCCAGTTTCTCCAGAATAGTGGCTATTGGCATATGCGCCGCCACGCCGGTGACGATCCCGGAGATTATCACCACCAGCACCGGGTTAAAGCGTAATACAAAACCGACCACAATCACGGCAATGCCGATCAGCGGCCAGAGGGATATCGCCTCTTGCATAATAACGTCCTGTTCAGTTGTGAGTGTTGTTTATTGTTTGATTTAATTATTATTAAAATACTCAGGCGGCCGATTAATCGATGTCCGCGCTGACGTCAATATTGCGCCCGGCAAACGCGGCGCGCAGGCGTCGGGCGAAATCGAGCGCATGAGCGCCATCGCCATGCAGACAGACCGTTTCCGCCTTCACATGCGCCCATTCGCCGCTCAGGCTGCGCACCCGATTGTGCTGCACCATTTCCAGCGTTTGCGCCAGCGCCTGCTCTTCGTTCTCTATCAGCGCGCCCGGCTGGCTGCGCGGCACCAGGCTACCGTCGGCGAGATAACCGCGATCGGCGAAGACTTCCTGGCGCGTCGTCAGCTGATAGCGCTGTCCGGCGCGGATAAGCTCGCTCCCCGCCAGCCCGACCAGCACCAACCCGGCGTCGGCATCGCGCACCGCACGGGCGATGGCATCGGCCAAAGCCGGCTCTTTCGCCGCCTGGTTGTACAACATGCCATGCGGTTTGACGTGCCGCAGCTCGCCGCCCTGGGCATGCACGATTGCCGCCAGCGCGCCAATTTGATACAGCACCTGGGCATAGACCGTCTCTGGCGGTAACTGCATCGCGGTGCGGCCGAAATTTTCCCGGTCCGGGAAGCTTGGGTGCGCGCCAATAGCGACGCCATTTTTCAGCGCCTCGCGCACGCACTGCTGCATGAGCAGCGCATCGCCGGCGTGAAAGCCGCAGGCGATATTGGCGGAAGAGACCAGCTGCAGCAGCGCGCTATCGCTGGCGCAGCCTTCGCCGAGGTCGGCATTTAAATCAATTCTCATCGCTTAATCTCCAGGCCAGTTGTTCAAGGTAACGCTGCTGGTCGGCGCGCGCTTTCAGCGCATCTTCCAGCGAACAGGGGACGAAATGGATCGGCTGACCCAGCGGAATTTGCGCCAGTTGGTACATATCGGCTTCAATAATGCACGCTATACGCGGATAGCCGCCGGTGGTCTGCGCATCGTTCATTAACACAATCGGCTGGCCGTTATGCGGTACCTGTACCACGCCGGGCAGCAGGCCATGGGAGAGCATTTCCCGGTCGGTTGTGCGCTTGAGCGGCTGACCCTGCAGGCGGTAGCCCATACGGTTGCTCTGCGGACTCAGCTTCCACGGCGAGCGCCAGAAAGACTCCTGCGACACGCTGTCGAATTCGTGATACTCCGGCCCCGGCAGCGCGCGAATAATATTGCCTATCGGCAGCTGTTTAACGCCGCGCGAAGCGCTAAAGCGGCGGGAGGATTTCCCAATCTTCAATTGATCGCCATCCTGCAACCGGCGCCCTTCGATTCCGCCGATACCGACTTTCAGATCGGTAGAGCGGGAACCTAAAACTTCAGGCACGTCGATACCGCCCGCCACCGCCAGGTAGCTGCGGATCCCATGCTGCGGAGTTTTCAACACCAGCCGCTGCCCGGCCTTCGCTTCCATTCGCCAGCCCAGCCAGACCGGCGCGCCGTCGAGCGTCGCTTCACAGGCGGCTCCGGTCAACGCGAACCAGCAATGGCGGGTAAACTGTACATCGACCTGACCCAGCGTAATTTCCAGCGCCGCCGTCTCCGGCGCATTGCCCACCAGCAGATTGGCAATGGTCATCGCCGGTTTATCCAGCGCGCCGCAGCGGCTGATCCCCCACTGGCGCTGGCCTTCCCGGCCGCCATCCTGTACCGAGGTGTACATGCCGGCGCGGATAAATTTCAACATACCCCCTCCTTCTGCGGCACAAAGCGTACGCGATCGCCAGAACGCAGCAGCACCGGCTCTTCACGTTTTGGATCGAATAATGCCAGCGGCGTGCGACCCAGCAGCTGCCAGCCGCCCGGCGTCGCCAGCGGATAAATACCGGTTTGCGATCCGCCGATACCAACCGATCCCGCCGGTACCAGTACGCGCGGCTCGGCGCGACGCGGCATCGCCAGCTGCTCCGGCAGGCCGCCAAAGTACGGAAACCCCGGCTGGAAACCCAGAAACCACACCATGTACTCCACCGAAGAGTGCAGTTCGACCACCTGCTTTTCGCTCAATCCGCAATGGCGCGCGACGTCGCCAAGGTCTGGCCCTGCCTCGCCGCCATAGATAACCGGGATACTTATCTCACGGGATTCCGGATCCAGCGCTTCGCTCTCTTCCCACCAGCGTTGCAGCTTGTCAATCGCCTCCCATGCCATCTCCTGCGGGCGGCGCAGTACAACGGTGATGTTGTTCATCCCCGGTATCACTTCAACCACTTCTTCGTGGTCGGTTAACCGCTGCGTCAGGCCCCAGATACGTTTTTGGCTCTCCAGGGTCACCGGAGGCTCAAGCTCCAGGACCACCGCCGTTTCACCTAATAGATAACAACGCGCTCGCTGCACTTTTTTCTCTCTCATCAGGCCGGGTTAGGGATATCAATAAAGGTGACGTCCAGGTCGGTATTTTCCGTCAACCACTCGCTCAGAGCGCGAATACCGCCACGCTCGGTGGCATGATGGCCAGCGGCATAAAAATGCAACCCTTGCTCACGAGCGGAATGGATGGTCTGCTCAGACACTTCGCCGGTAATAAAGGCATCGACGCCAAAGCGGGCCGCGCTATCGATAAAGCTCTGGCCGCCACCGGTACACCAGGCGACGCGGGCGACTTTGTCTGGCCCGGTATCGCCGCACCACAGCGGTTTACGTCCCAATCGCGCTTCAATCCACGAGGCCAGTTCCAGCCCGGATACCGGCATAGACAGCTCGCCCCACGGCACCAATGGTTCGATTTCCCCCATCACGTTGATCCCCAGCAGTTGCGCCAGTTGGGCGTTATTGCCCAGTTCCGGATGCGCATCCAGCGGTAAATGCCAGCCATAAAGGTTGATATCGTTGGCCAGCAACGTTTTCAGCCGATTGCGCTTCATGCCGCGGATCACCGGCGACTCGCCTTTCCAGAAGTAGCCGTGATGCACAATCACCGCATCCGCCTGCAGACGCACGGCTTCATCGAGAAGCGCCTGGCTGGCGGTCACGCCGGTAACGATTTTCCGCACCGACTCCCGCCCTTCGACCTGCAGGCCATTCGGGGCGTAATCACTGATGGCCGCGCTATTCAGTTTTTCGTTAATTAATTGTTCCAGTTCGCTATTTTTCATTGCCGCTCCATCAGAAAATCAGTTTGTACAAACCTATAACATAACCACATCCGCCCGAGTCGTCGATAGCGACGCCAAAGGGTCTATTTCAGCCATTCGCATAATCGCCCAAATTGCCTCTTCCCCTCACCGCGCATTAGTGTATATTTATGCACTTATAAAGCATATTAAATAACCAGAAAGCCATTTAGGCCATGAATAACACCAGACAAGCGCTATTCATGCAGAAAGATCGACTTTCGTTTTACGGCCAGGAAATGAACGTTACATGAACAGACAAACTTCACAGCCACGGGCGATTTATTACGTCGTTGCGCTGCAAATTTGGGAATACTTCAGTTTTTACGGCATGCGGGCGCTGTTAATCCTGTACCTCACCAACCAGCTCAAGTACGACGATAACCACGCCTATACCCTGTTTAGCGCCTACTGCTCCCTGGTCTATGTCACCCCTATTCTCGGCGGCTTCCTCGCCGACAAACTGCTCGGTAACCGCATGGCGGTGATGCTCGGGGCGCTACTCATGGCTATCGGTCACCTGGTGCTCGGCGCCAGCGAAATCGCCCCCACCTTCCTCTATTTATCGCTGGCGATTATCGTTTGCGGTTACGGGCTGTTTAAATCCAACGTCAGCTGCCTGCTTGGCGAACTGTATGAGCCGACCGATCCGCGCCGCGATGGCGGCTTCTCGCTGATGTACGCCGCGGGAAATATTGGTTCGATCATCGCGCCTATCGCCTGCGGCTACGTGCAGGAAGAGTACAGCTGGGCGATGGGCTTTGCGCTGGCGGCAGTCGGTATGATTGCCGGTCTGGTGATCTTCCTCTGCGGCGGTCGCCACTTCCGCCATACCACCGGCGTTAACCGCGAGGCACTGCGCGCGCGGACCTTCCTCCTGCCGAACTGGGGCTGGCTGCTGGTATTGCTGGTGGCGACGCCGCTGTTGATTACCGTGCTGTTCTGGCAGGAGTGGTCGGTGTATGCGCTGATCGTCGCGACGGTGATTGGCCTGGCGGTACTGGCGCGTATTTACCTGCGCGCGGAGAACGACAAACAGCGTAAAGAGCTGCGTCTGATTATCGTCCTCACCGGTTTTAGCCTGCTGTTCTGGGCCTTTGCCCAGCAGGGCGGCAGCTCCATCAGCCTGTATATCGACCGCTTCGTGAACCGCCACGTCATGAGCTATGAAGTACCAACCGCGATGTTCCAGTCGGTTAACGCCTTCGCGGTAATGCTCTGCGGTATGGTGCTGGCATGGCTGGTCAAAGAGAACATCAAGGGCAACCGCACCGTGCGTATCTGGGGGAAATTCGCCCTCGGTCTGGGGCTAATGAGCGCCGGGTTCTGCATTCTGACTTTAAGCGCCCGCTGGTCGGCCGCTTATGGCCACTCCTCCATGCCGCTGATGGTACTGGGGCTGGCGGTGATGGGCTTCGCCGAACTGTTTATCGACCCGGTTGCGATGTCGCAAATCACCCGGATCGAAATCCCCGGCGTCACCGGGGTGCTGACCGGTATCTATATGCTGCTTTCCGGGGCGATCGCCAACTATCTGGCCGGCGTCATCGCCGACCAGACGTCGCAGGCGTCGTTTGATGCCGCGGGCGCGGTTAACTATTCGATTGAAGCCTACATCGACGTCTTCAGCCAGATCACCTGGGGCGCGCTGGCCTGCGTCGGCCTGGTGCTGGTCATCTGGCTGTATCACTCCGTGAAGGTCAAAACCCGCCAACTGGCGGTAGAATAGAAACTATCTGGCGGCTTCCCAGGCCGCCAGCGTCTCCAGCCGCGCCTGCTTATGGTCAACCAGCGGGCGCGGATACCTCAGCGTTACCCCCTGTTTATCCGCCCACAGCCACGGCTGATGCAACGCTTTCTCTGGCACTTCAGCCAGTTCCGGCAGCCAGCGGCGAATAAACTCGCCCTGCTTATCAAATTTCTCGCCCTGGGTCGTCGGATTGAAAATACGAAAATAAGGGGCTGCATCGGTACCGGTCGAGGCCGCCCACTGCCAACCGCCGTTGTTGGCCGCCAAATCGCCGTCGATCAGTTGGCTCATGAAATAGCGCTCTCCTTGCCGCCAGTCGAGGCGCAGGTCTTTCGCCAGGAAGCTGGCGACAATCATCCGCAGGCGATTGTGCATCCAGCCGGTGGCGTTAAGCTGCCGCATGGCGGCATCGACGATGGGGAAACCGGTTTGCCCCTGTTGCCAGGCCTGCAGTTCATCCTCATTGCTGCGCCAGGCGACCTTGTCGGTCCAGGCGACAAACGGCCGGCCTTTACACAGTTTCGGGTAGTAAACCATCAGATGACGATAGAACTCGCGCCAGATAATCTCGTTCAGCCAGCTTGCGCCCGCTTCGCCATCCAGCGCGCCGGGCTGCTCCCGTAACAAGCGATGCAGGCACTGGCGCGGCGACAGTACGCCTACCGCGAGACACGGCGATAGCCTGCTGGTTCCCTCTATCGCCGGAAAATCGCGCTGCTGGTCGTAATCCGCCGCCGGCTGCTGACAAAACGCGCGCAATCGAGCCAGCGCCGTTTTTTCATCCGCCGCGAACAGATCGGTGTCGAACGGCGTTTGCGGATAGTTGATCTCAGGCAGCGGCGAGGCCTGTCGGGTGGCTGACTGGCGCGATTTCGGCGCCGCCACGCACTCCGGCAGCCCTTCACGCAGGCGGCGGATAAAGGCATTTTTAAACGGCGTAAAGACTTTATACATCTCACGGTTGCCGGTCATCACGCTGCCCGGCGGCAACAGCACGCTGTCATCAAACCCCTGGCAGGTGACTTCTGTCAGGATTTTCTCAACACCGGCGTCGCGCTGGCGCTCATTAAACTCATACTGATAATTATAAAATAGATGGCTAACCTGGTGCTGTTTACAGATGCGCGTCAGCAGCTCGATGCTGGCGGCGAAATTGTCCGCTTCTTCAACCAGCAGCGGGATACCGCGTTCCGCCAACGCCGCGTGGAGGCTGCGTAAATGGCTGGCGATAAAGGCCGCCTGGCGCGGCGCCATGTGATGTTGGCGCCACTGTTCTGGCGTAGCGATATACAGCGCCAGCACCTGCGCGTTCGGGTCGCGGCAGGCGGCGGCCAGCGCCAGATTATCGTTAAGGCGTAAATCCATGCGAAACCAGACCAAATGGGTGGCCATAAAACTCCTCACTCTCCGTAAGCAAAACTCAGCACTCAGGCCGGCAAAATAGCGCGCTGCGGTAAAATACGCACCTGCCAATTCTGCCACGGCGCGTGAAAGCTAAGTGTAGACAGCAGACGAAAAAAAACCGCCGGTCGTCAACCGGCGGTTTTGATATTCGTTGCAGCAGCGCGGATTTAGTAGAAGTCGTGCGCGGCTTTTTCCGCCTGCGCCATCCATACCGGCTGTTCGCTGGTTTTCGCCCATACGCGATGCAGCCAGCTGTAATAACGGGCGCGATCTTTCCAGAACAGCATCACCGGCAGCGCAGCGACCCCGGCCACGACGGCGAAAGCGCGACGCATCAGGATAATGTGAGCAGGATAAGCTTTGTACAACGCCATAATTTCTCTCCCCTTTGTCAGGCCGGCAAGCAACGCCGGTAAATGTCACAATGTTTGTCTGCACAAATAGTACCGCGCTGGTTGTAATTTTACTACTCATCCGACCACTAAAAAGCACTTATTTATACTTAATTTACATTCACGGCGTAACTGAGTTACAAAAAAGTTAAATTAATACTAACCATTAGTTAAATTGTGCCTTTAGCCATTTTTATACTTTTTTTACACCGCCCGCGGCGATTTTTGCGAAATCTTTGCGCCGAAATTCCTACCCTCTCGGTATATCAATAAGAGACACACCCGGAGGTGGAAAGTGACTACAGGCATCATTGCCGGCGTAACGCTGGTGTTCCTGCTGCTGGCGTATCTGGTCTATGCCCTGATACATGCGGAGGCGTTCTGATGGCCGCGCAAGGGTTCTTACTTATCGCCAGCTTCCTGCTGGTACTGCTGGTGCTGGCGCGGCCACTCGGTTCGCTGCTGGCGCGAATGATAAACGACGTTCCGCTCCCGGGGCTTGCCGGCGTTGAGCGCGGTATCTGGCGGCTGGCGGGGATTCGCCGCCAGGAGATGGACTGGCGGCAGTACTTGATCGCCATTGTGCTGTTTAACGCCATTGGTCTCGCGGCGCTGATGGCGCTGCTGATGTGCCAGGGTTGGCTGCCGTTCAATCCGCAGCACTTCCCCAACCTGTCATGGGATTTAGCGTTGAATACCGCGGTAAGCTTCGTCAGCAACACTAACTGGCAGGCCTACGCCGGGGAAACCACCATGAGCTATCTCAGCCAGATGGTGGGCCTGGCGGTGCAAAACTTCCTGTCGGCCGCGACCGGTATTGCGGTGATCTTCGTGCTGACCCGAGCCTGGGCGCGACAGAAAGTCAGCACCCTCGGCAACGCCTGGGTCGACCTGACCCGCATTACGCTGTGGCTGCTACTGCCAATCTCTCTGCTGATTGCGCTGTTCTTTGTGCAACAGGGCGTGCCGCAGAACCTGCAGGCTTATCAGCCGTTCACCAGCCTGGAAGGCGTTCGCCAATGGCTACCGATGGGACCGGTCGCCTCGCAGGAAGCGATCAAAATGCTCGGTACCAACGGCGGCGGCTTCTTTAATGCCAACTCATCGCATCCGTTTGAGAACCCGACGTCGTTAACCAACCTGGTGCAGATGCTGGCGATCTTCTTGATCCCGGCGGCGCTGTGTTTTGCCTTTGGCGAAGCGGTCGGCGATCGCCGTCAGGGGCGCGCAATCCTGTGGGCGATGGCGCTGATTTTCGTGGTCTGCGTGGCGGTGGTGATGTGGGCGGAAACCCGCGGAAATCCGCATCTGCTCAGCCTTGGCGCCGACAGCAGCCTGAATATGGAAGGGAAAGAGAGCCGCTTTGGCATTCTCGCCAGCAGCCTGTTTGCGGTGGTCACCACTGCGGCCTCCTGCGGTGCGGTCAACGCGATGCATGATTCCTTCACCGCGCTGGGCGGTATGGTGCCGATGTGGTTGATGCAGATTGGCGAGGTGGTCTTCGGCGGCGTAGGCTCCGGGCTATACGGCATGCTGCTGTTCGTCATGCTGGCGGTATTTATCGCCGGGTTGATGATTGGCCGCACGCCGGAATATCTCGGCAAGAAAATCGACGTGCGCGAAATGAAAATGATCGCGCTGGCGATTCTGGTGACCCCGACGCTGGTACTGCTCGGCACCGCGCTGGCGATGATGACCGAAGCCGGACGCAGCGCCATGTTGAATCCTGGGCCACACGGCTTTAGCGAAGTGTTGTACGCCGTCACCTCGGCGGCCAACAACAACGGCAGCGCCTTCGGCGGCTTAAGCGCCGGCACGACATTCTGGAACCTGCTGCTGGCGTTCTGCATGCTGGTGGGCCGCTTCGGGGTGATCGTCCCGGTGATGGCGATTGCCGGGTCGCTGGTGAATAAGAAAATTCAGCCCGCCAGCTCCGGCACGCTCGCCACCCACGACGCGCTGTTTATCGGCCTGCTGATCGGTACCGTCCTGCTGGTCGGCGCCCTGACCTTTATCCCCGCACTGGCGCTCGGCCCGGTGGCGGAACACTTCTCTTTACTTTAAGCGATGCGGAGCAGCCTGTTATGAGTCGCAAACAATTAGCCCTGCTGGAGCCGACGCTGGTGCGTCAGGCGCTGCTGGATGCGGTGAAAAAACTCAGCCCCTCGGTGCAGTGGCGTAACCCGGTGATGTTTATCGTCTGGATTGGCAGCGTGCTGACCACCCTGCTGGCGATGGCCATGGCCGGGGGGTATCTCACGGGTCACGCCGGCTTTACCGCCGCCGTCAGCCTGTGGTTATGGTTTACCGTGCTGTTCGCCAACTTCGCCGAAGCCATGGCCGAAGGCCGTAGTAAAGCGCAGGCCAACAGCCTGAAAGGGGTGAAGAAAACCGCTTTCGCCCGTAAGCTGCGCGCGCCGCAGCACGATGCTCCGATGGATCACGTCCCGGCGGAAGAGTTACGCAAAGGCGATATCGTGCTGGTCGAAGCTGGCGACATTATCCCCTGCGACGGCGAAGTGATCGAAGGCGGCGCTTCGGTAGATGAAAGCGCCATCACCGGGGAATCCGCGCCGGTGATCCGCGAGTCCGGCGGCGATTTCGCCTCGGTCACCGGCGGCACCCGGATCCTCTCTGACTGGCTGGTGATCCGCTGCAGCGTCAACCCTGGCGAAACCTTCCTTGACCGGATGATCGCCATGGTTGAAGGCGCGCAGCGCCGTAAAACTCCAAACGAAATCGCGCTGACGATCCTGCTGATCGCCCTGACGCTGGTGTTCCTGCTGGCCACCGCCACCATCTGGCCCTTCTCGGCGTGGAGCGGTAATGCGGTTAGCGTTACCGTGCTGGTCGCGCTGCTGGTGTGTCTGATCCCGACCACCATCGGCGGCCTGCTCTCCGCTATCGGCGTCGCCGGGATGAGCCGAATGCTCGGCGCCAACGTTATCGCCACCAGCGGCCGCGCGGTGGAAGCCGCCGGCGATGTCGACGTACTGCTGCTGGATAAAACCGGCACCATCACCCTCGGCAACCGTCAGGCCTCGGCTTTCCTGCCGGCTCGCGGCGTCGAAGAGCGCGTATTGGCCGACGCCGCCCAACTGTCGTCGCTGGCGGATGAAACGCCGGAAGGCCGCAGCATCGTGGTACTGGCGAAACAGCGCTTTAATTTGCGCGAGCGCGACCTGCAGTCGCTGCACGCCACATTTGTCCCCTTTACCGCCCAGACCCGTATGAGCGGTATCAACATCGACCAACGCATGATCCGCAAAGGGTCGGTGGACGCGATTCGCCGCCATATCGAAGCTAACGGCGGCCACTTCCCGGCCGATGTCGATAAGCAGGTAGAAGAGGTCGCCCGCCAGGGGGCCACGCCGCTGGTGGTGGCGGAAGGCGAACGCGTGCTGGGCATTATTTCACTCAAAGATATCGTCAAAGGCGGCATTAAAGAGCGTTTCGCCCAGCTGCGCAAAATGGGCATTAAGACGGTGATGATCACCGGTGATAACCGTCTGACCGCCGCCGCCATCGCCGCCGAAGCGGGGGTTGATGATTTTCTTGCCGAAGCGACACCGGAAGCCAAGCTGGCGCTGATTCGCCAGTATCAGTCGGAAGGACGGCTGGTGGCGATGACCGGTGACGGTACCAACGACGCCCCGGCGCTGGCGCAGGCTGATGTGGCGGTCGCGATGAACTCCGGCACCCAGGCAGCAAAAGAGGCGGGCAATATGGTGGATCTCGACTCGAACCCGACCAAGCTGATTGAAGTGGTGCATATCGGTAAACAGATGCTGATGACCCGTGGGTCGTTAACCACATTCAGTATCGCCAACGACGTCGCCAAGTATTTCGCGATTATTCCGGCCGCCTTCGCCGCCGCCTATCCGCAGCTGGCGATGCTGAACGTGATGCATCTGCACTCGCCCTCTTCGGCGATCATGAGCGCGGTTATTTTCAACGCCCTGATTATCGTCTGCCTGATCCCTTTAGCGCTGAAAGGCGTGAGCTATCGTCCGCTGTCGGCATCGGCGATGCTGCGCCGCAACCTGTGGGTTTACGGCCTCGGCGGGCTGATTGTGCCGTTTGTCGGTATTAAAGCTATCGACCTGTTGCTGACCCTGACGGGTCTGGTGTGAGGAAACTACCATGTCATTAATTCGTCCGGCACTTGTGCTATTTATTCTGTTAACCCTGCTCACTGGCGGCCTGTATCCGTTGCTGACTACCGCCTTAGGGCAGTGGTGGTTCCCGCAGCAGGCTAACGGCTCGCTGATCCAGATCGACGGCGAGGTGCGCGGCTCCGCTCTGATCGGGCAGAACTTTACCGCCACCGGTTATTTCCACGGCCGCCCTTCCGCGACGGCAGAGGTGGCGGATAATCCGCTGGCCTCTGGCGGCAGTAACCTGGCGGTCAGCAATCCGGCGCTGGATAAAGCGATTAGCGAACGGGTAGAGGCGTTACGCGCCGCTAACCCGCAAGCGAATCCGACGGTGCCGGTCGAGCTGGTTACCGCGTCGGCCAGCGGGCTGGATAACAACCTGACCCCTGCCGCGGCGCTGTGGCAGGTACCGCGCGTCGCCAAAGCGCGCAATCTCAGCGACGCGCAGGTGAAACAGCTAGTGGATCAGGCGACGCAAAAACCGTTGCTCAGTTTTCTCGGTCAACCTGTGGTAAATATACTGCAACTGAATATGGCGCTGGATGCCCTAAAGGATTAATCAATGAGTGACGAGCCGCTGCGTCCGGACCCCGACCGTCTGCTGCAACAAACCGCTGCGCCGCATCGCGGCAAGCTGAAGGTGTTTTTCGGCGCCTGCGCCGGGGTGGGCAAAACCTGGGCAATGCTGGCGGAAGCGCAGCGGCTGCGCGCTCAGGGGCTGGATATTCTGATCGGCGTGGCGGAAACCCACGGCCGCAAAGATACCGCCGCCATGCTGGAGGGGCTCAGCACCCTCCCGCAAAAGCGCATTTCCCATCGCGGACGCTACGTCCATGAGTTTGACCTCGATGCCGCACTGGCCCGCCGCCCGGCGCTGATCCTGGTGGACGAACTGGCGCACAGCAACGCGCCGGGTTCGCGCCACCCGAAACGCTGGCAGGACGTCGAAGAACTGCTCGAAGCCGGTATCGACGTCTTCACCACCGTCAACGTCCAGCATCTTGAAAGCCTCAATGATGTGGTCAGCGGTATTACCGGCGTGCAGGTGCGCGAAACCGTCCCCGACCCCTTCTTTGACGCCGCCGATGATGTCGTTCTGGTGGATTTGCCGCCGGACGATCTGCGCCAGCGCCTGAATGAGGGCAAGGTGTACATCGGCGGCCAGGCCGAACGCGCCATCGAAAACTTCTTCCGCAAAGGTAATCTGATCGCCCTGCGCGAGCTGGCGCTGCGCCGTACCGCCGACCGGGTAGACGAGCAAATGCGCGCCTGGCGCGACCGCCAGGGGCAGGAAAAAGTCTGGCACACCCGCGACGCCATTCTGCTGTGCATCGGCCACAACACCGGCAGTGAAAAACTGGTTCGCGCCGCCGCCCGGCTGGCAGCCAGGCTCGGCAGCGTCTGGCACGCGGTCTATGTAGAAACGCCCGCGCTGCACCGACTGCCGGAGGCCAGGCGGCGGGCGATCCTCGCCGCGCTGAAGCTGGCGCAAGAGTTAGGCGCCGAGACCGCCACCCTCTCCGACCCATCGGAAGAAAAAGCGGTGCTGCATTACGCTCGCGAGCACAACCTCGGCAAAATTGTGATTGGCCGCCAGGGAGAGCGCCGCTGGTGGGAACGAGCCGGGTTTGCCGACCGTCTGGCGCGTCGCGCCCCGGACCTCGATCTGGTGGTGATCGCGCTGGATGAAAAACCGGCCTCCCTGCCCGCCCGCGCGAACGACAATCGTACGGCGCTCGACAAATGGCGCCAGCAGTTGAAGGGCTGCCTGCTGGCCGTGGCGCTGTGCGCCATTATCACCGTAGTCGCCATGCAGTGGCTGATGGCCTTCGAAGCCGCCAACCTGGTGATGCTCTATCTACTGGGCGTGGTGATTATCGCCCTGCTGTATGGCCGCTGGCCATCGGTGCTGGCGACCTTTATCAACGTCATTAGCTTCGATCTCTTTTTTGTCGCCCCACGCGGCACGCTGGCGGTTTCCGACGTCCAGTATCTGCTGACGTTCGGCGTGATGCTGACCGTTGGTCTGGTGATCGGCAACCTGACCGCCGGGATGCGTTACCAGGCGCGGGTGGCGCGTTACCGCGAGCGGCGCACCCGCCACCTGTATGAAATGTCGAAAGCGCTGGCGGTCGGCCGCAGCCGCGAAGATATCGCCGCCACCAGCGAACGCTTTATTACCTCCACCTTTCAGGCCCGCAGCCAACTACTGCTGCCAGATGAGAACGGGCAGCTGCAGCCGATGACCCAGCAATCCGGCGTTTTCTCGTGGGATGATGCGATTGCCCGCTGGAGCTTCGATAAGGGCCAGCCAGCCGGAGCCGGTACCGACACTCTCCCCGGCGTGCCGTATCAAATTCTGCCGCTACAAAGCGCCGCCCGCACCTGGGGACTGCTGCTGGTCGAACCGGAAAATCTGCGTCAGCTGATGATCCCCGAACAGCAACGGCTGCTGGAAACCTTTACCCTGCTGGTGGCCAGCGCCCTTGAACGTCTGACCCTGACCGCCAGCGAAGAGCAGGCGCGCTTGACCAGCGAACGCGAAAGCCTGCGCAACTCACTACTGGCCGCCCTCTCCCACGATCTGCGGACGCCGCTGACGGTCCTGTTCGGCCAGGCGGAGATCCTGACCCTCGATCTGGCCAGCGAAGGTTCGAAGCACGCGCCGCAGGCCAACGAAATTCGCCAGCACGTGCTCAACACCACCCGGCTGGTGAATAATTTACTGGATATGGCGCGTATTCAGTCCGGCGGCTTTAATCTGCATAAAGAGTGGTTAACGCTCGAAGAGATCGTCGGTAGCGCCCTGCGTATGCTGGAGCCAGGGCTTGGCGGCCAGCACATCCAGCTGTCGCTGCCGGACCCGCTACTGCTGGTCCACGTAGACGGCCCGCTGTTTGAGCGGGTGCTGATCAACCTGCTGGAAAACGCGCATAAATACGCCGGCGCGCAGGCGCAGATTGGCATTCACGCCGAAGCGGATAGGCAGCAGTTGATCATTGAAGTCTGGGATAATGGTCCGGGGATCCCGGCAGGCCAGGAACAAGCTATCTTTGATAAGTTCGCGCGTGGTAATAAAGAATCGGCTATCCCCGGCGTCGGTCTGGGGCTGGCGATTTGCCAGGCCATTGTCGAGGTGCACGACGGTAGCATTACCGCCAGCAACCGTCCGGAGGGCGGAGCCTGTTTCCGTGTTACACTGCCGCGAGAATCGCCCCCAGAACTGGAAGAGTTAACCGAGGACATGTGATTAACGTTTTAATCATCGAAGACGAACACGCTATCCGCCGCTTTCTGCGCACCGCGCTGGAAGTCGACGGTATGCGCGTATTTGAAGCCGAAACACTGCAGCGGGGGCTCATCGAAGCCGCTACCCGCAAACCGGATTTAGCGATCCTCGATCTCGGCCTGCCGGACGGGGACGGTAATGATTTTATCCGTGAAGTTCGCCAGTGGAGCCAGATGCCGATTATCGTGCTGTCGGCGCGCAGCGAAGAGCATGACAAAATCGCCGCCCTTGACGCCGGCGCCGATGACTACCTGAGTAAACCGTTTGGCATAGGCGAACTGCAGGCGCGACTGCGCGTCGCGCTGCGCCGTCACGGCAGCGCGCAGGCCGATGAGCCGGTGGTGCGCTTTGCCGATATTAGCGTCGATATCCCCGCCCGCCGTATCATGCGCGGCAGTGAAGAAATTCATCTGACGCCCATCGAGTTTCGCCTGCTGGCGGCGCTACTGAACAATCCGGGCAAAGTGCTTACCCAGCGCCAGCTTCTGAATCAGGTATGGGGACCTAACGCCGTGGAGCACAGTCACTATTTGCGGATTTATATGGGGCACTTACGGCAAAAACTGGAGGCTGACCCGGCGCGGCCGCAGCATCTGCTGACCGAAACCGGTATTGGCTATCGCTTTATGCCTTGAAGGGAACAAATCAATGACCCCGGCGGTCGGTTAACGCCGCCGGGGTAAACAGGGTCAGGCGTTTTTCAGCACTTCACTGACAATCTCTACCGCTTCTTTTTCAATCAGCTTGCGATGTTCTTCGCCAAGGAAGCTCTCGCAGTAGATTTTGTAGGCGTCTTCGGTGCCTGACGGACGGGCCGCGAACCAGCCGTTGTCGGTCATCACTTTCAGCCCGCCGATAGAAGCGCCGTTGCCCGGCGCCGCGGTCAGACGCGCGGTGATCGGATCGCCCGCCAGCGTGTCGGCGCTCACCATTTCCGGCGACAGCTTAGACAGCGCCGCTTTCTGCGCGGAAGTGGCCGATGCCTGCAGACGGTTGTAACTCGGGGCGCCAAAGCGTTCCGCCAGCTCGTTGTAGTGCTCCTGCGGGTTCTTACCGGTCACCGCGGTGATTTCCGCCGCCAGCAGGCACATGATGATACCGTCTTTATCGGTGGACCACGGCGTGCCATCGAAACGCAGGAATGATGCCCCTGCGCTCTCTTCGCCGCCGAAGCCGAAGCTGCCATCGAACAGACCGTCAACAAACCACTTGAAGCCCACCGGCACTTCCACCAGCTTACGGCCCAGATCGTTAACCACGCGGTCAATCATCGCCGAGGAAACCAGCGTTTTACCAACCGCAACGTCTTTACCCCACTGCGGACGATGCTGGAACAGGTAGTTGATAGCCACCGCCAGATAGTGGTTCGGATTCATCAGGCCAGCCGGGGTCACGATACCGTGACGGTCGTAATCCGGATCGTTGGCGAAGGCCAGATCGAACTTATCGCGCAGCGCCAGCAGACCCGCCATCGCACACTCGGAGGAGCAGTCCATGCGGATCGCGCCATCTTTATCCAGGTGCATAAAGCGGAACGTCTGATCGACCTGATCGTTGACGATGGTCAGATCCAGCTTGTAGTGCTCGCCGATGCGTTTCCAGTATTCGATACCCGAACCGCCCAGCGGATCGACGCCCAGTTTCAGGCCCGCTTTCTGAATAGCCGCCATATCGACGATATCCGCCAGCCCTTCAATAAACGGCTGTACCAGGTCCTGCTCTTTCACGTGGCCGGAAGCCAGCGCGGCGTCGAGAGAAATACGCTTCACGCCCTGCAGACCGGCGGCCAGCAGTTCATTCGCGCGGTTCTCCACCACTTTAGTCACGTTGGTATCAGCCGGGCCGCCGTTTGGCGGGTTGTACTTAATACCGCCATCTTCCGGCGGGTTGTGCGACGGGGTGATAACGATACCATCCGCCAACGGGCCGCCTTTTTTGTTATGCACCAGAATCGCGTTGGAAACCGCCGGCGTCGGGGTGAAACCGTTGTTTTCCTGAACGATCACATCAACACCGTTCGCCGCCAGCACTTCCAGCACGGAAATGAAGGCCGGTTCGGATAAAGCGTGGGTATCCTTACCCACGTAGCATGGGCCGGTGATGCCGTTTTTCGCGCGGTTTTCCGCAATCGCCTGCGCAATCGCCAGAATATGCTGCTCATTGAAATTGTGGCGCCCTGCGCTACCGCGATGGCCGGAGGTGCCAAACTTAACCGCATGCTCCGCATTACCCGCTTCCGGCTTCAGCACGTAGTACTGAGCGGTCAGCTGGGCGACGTTAATCAAATCACTCTGTTGTGCCGGCTGACCCGCACGTTTATCGATTGCCATTGCCTGATCCTTCTGGTGCAAAGTTTAATTAACTAGATCGTGCCGCATACCTTTTCAATCAGCTCCGCAGGGAACTGCATTGATTGCATGATGTGTTCGATCATACTGCATTTACGGCCGGTATTAGTATTGGTGATAACCCACCACGGCGTACCAGGAACCTGTTTCGGTTTGGTCTGATTACCGCTTTTCAGCAGCGTCCGTGAGTCTTCGGCGAAGTATACGCGGGTGCGTCCGTGCAGAGACTCAGTGGCTTCTGAAAATGCCTTGCTGTCTAACGAGTAAAGCGTAGTCAATACCAGCATGAAGCGGTTAACCGCGCGCTTTTGTTCAGCGTATTCGTCAGATAACAGCAGCTCGCGCATGGCGCGGACTTTATCTTTAACCGGGTTGGCCGGCTTCGCTTCGACGACTGGCGCCGCCGCAGGAGCAGCCGCCGGCGCGGCTTTCGCCGGCGCGGCTTTCGCCGCTGGCGCGCCAGATGCAGGCTGAGAAACGGCGGAAAATTTCAGCATGCGCCGTAAAATGTCGGATGCGCTCTCGCCGATATGCAGAGTGTGGCTGGCAATATAGCGGTAGAGCTCATCATCAACTTCGATTGTTTTCATCTTAATCCAGTGCGATTTCTTTGTTTCTGAATACAAGTCGTCGGGATTAACTATCCTTTGTCTTTCACACTACTGCACAAAAGGCATCAGATAGAGGACAAATCCCAACCGCGAATAGCGTCAAACCAGGATGGCGGTAAAACTCAGAATGCTTCCGGGTCTTGCAGCCTAATGGCAGAATGTCCAACATAATACCCTAACCCGACGGAGCGAAAAAAAGAACTTTGCCATGAAATTAAATAGCCGAGCGCAATCTGCACAAAACCCGCACAATAAATCCCCAATCGTCCTGGTACATGGCCTGTTCGGCAGCCTGGACAATCTTGGGATCCTCGCCCGCGATCTGGTCGCCGACTACGATATATTGCAGGTCGATATGCGAAACCACGGTTTATCCCCGCGTTCGCCGGAGATGACCTACCGCGCGATGGCGCAGGATCTGCTGGATACTCTTGACGATCATCAGATAGAGAAAGCGACTTTTATCGGCCATTCGATGGGCGGCAAAGCGGTGATGGCGCTGACCGCGCTGGCGCCGGATCGCATCGCCGGGCTGGTGGCGATTGATATTGCGCCGGTGGCTTATCACGTCCGCCGTCATGATGAGATCTTCGCGGCGATTAACGCGGTCAGCGAATCCGCCGCCAGCACCCGCCAGCAGGCGGCGCAAGTGATGCGCGAGCATATAAAGGAAGAAGGCGTCATTCAGTTTCTGCTGAAATCCTTTGTCGACGGCGCGTGGCGCTTCAACGTGCCGGCGCTGTGGGATCAATACCCGCATATTGTCGGCTGGGAAACCGTGCCCGCCTGGCCGCACCCGGCGCAATTTATTCCCGGCGGCAACTCCCCTTATGTCACCGATGAATACCGCGACGCGCTGCTGGCGCAGTTCCCGCAGGCCCGCGCCCACGTCATTGCCGGCGCCGGACACTGGGTGCATGCGGAAAAACCCGAGGCGGTTTTACGCGCAATTCGCCGTTATCTGAGCACAATTGAAGCCTGAGTGGCTAAAAAACGCCCGACCGCGCGGCATAATGCCCGCGGTCGTTGGCGCAGCGGTTCGCCTGATGTATTATGGCGCGCTATCTGCGCCGGCTATAGCCCGGCAGCTTGTTTCCCCGAAGTCACTCTGAATCATGGCAAAAGAACAAACGGACCGAACGACATTAGATTTGTTCGCAAATGAGCGTCGCCCGGGTAGACCGAAAACCAATCCGCTTTCGCGCGATGAACAACTGCGCATCAACAAACGCAATCAGCTCAAACGCGATAAGGTTCGCGGCTTGAAGCGCGTTGAGTTGAAGCTCAACGCCGATGCGGTCGACGCGCTTAATGAGCTGGCGGAAGCCCGCAATATGAGCCGCAGCGATCTTATCGAAGAGATGCTGATGCACCAACTGGCCTGCCTGCGTAACCAGGGCGAAGTCTGAAAAACGCAAAAAAATCGCTTTCATGTAGCAGAGTGTGCACCAGGACGTTATTGCTGTTTCCGCGCCCTTCCCTGTTCTGCTATGATTGCCGTTAACTGTAGGCATAATGCCACTACCACATCATTAAGTTTCAAGAGGTTATTTTACTCATGGCAATCATCGGCATCTTTTTTGGCAGCGACACCGGCAACACCGAAAATATTGCAAAAATGATCCAAAAGCAGCTCGGTAAAGACGTTGCTGAAGTTCACGACATTGCCAAGAGCAGCAAAGAAGATCTGGAAAGCCACGATATTCTGCTGCTCGGCATCCCAACCTGGTACTACGGCGAAGCGCAGTGCGACTGGGACGACTTCTTCCCAACGCTGGAAGAGATCGACTTCAACGGTAAGCTGGTAGCCGTCTTTGGCTGCGGCGACCAGGAAGATTACGCAGAATACTTCTGCGATGCGCTGGGCACCATTCGTGACATCATTGAACCGCGCGGCGCAACCATCGTTGGCCACTGGCCGACCGCGGGCTATCACTTCGAAGCGTCTAAAGGCCTGGCGGACGACGATCACTTCGTCGGTCTGGCGATTGATGAAGACCGTCAGCCGGAACTGACCAACGAGCGCGTTGAGAAGTGGGTGAAGCAGATTTCCGAAGAGCTGCATCTGGAAGAAATCAAAAACGCCTAAGAATCAAACAGCGCAGCTATTAAGCTGCGCTGATTAATAGATAAAAGCAATCAAACTAATAGCTACAAGTTTTTAACTTTTCATCACATATCTGTACAATGTCCTCTGATTCCACGAGGTCACGTGACACAGTTTGTAGCTGGTAATTCGTTTTTGACAGCTTACAAGGCGCGATGGTTGCAGTTTTCATTTCAGAGTAGCAGCTCTATAATGAGACGCATTACATCGGGTGATTCTCTGTATTGCTTCCCTTTAAAGGAAGCCGATCTTTAGCAACAGGACAGATTCCGCATGACTGACAACAATATCGCATTAAAGAAGGCTGGCCTGAAAGTCACACTTCCCCGACTGAAAATTCTGGAAGTGTTGCAGGAACCGGATAACCATCACGTCAGTGCGGAAGATTTATACAAACGCCTGATCGATATGGGTGAAGAGATTGGTCTGGCTACCGTTTACCGCGTGCTGAACCAGTTCGACGATGCAGGCATCGTGACTCGCCACAACTTCGAAGGCGGTAAATCCGTATTCGAGCTGACTCAGCAGCACCACCACGATCACCTGATTTGCCTCGATTGCGGCAAAGTGATCGAGTTCAGCGATGATTCTATCGAATCCCGCCAACGTGAAATTGCTGCGCAACACGGCATCCGCTTAACCAACCACAGCCTGTACCTCTACGGCCACTGTGCGGAAGGCGACTGCCGCGAAGATGAACATGCCCACGATGCGGTGAATAAATAATTTCCCGTCTCGTATGTAATGAAAAGCCAGCCTTCAGGTTGGCTTTTTTTATGGGCGAAATCCGCCTGAATGCGTATTCTGTCAGAGCCTAACGCCTTGTACGGAGAGTCACTATGGAGCTGCGCCAGCTACGCTATTTTGTCCGCATCGTGGAAACCGGCAGTATGGGCCGCGCCGCGCTCGATCTGAATATTGGCGTCTCTGCGCTCAGCCAGCAAATGGCGCGTCTGGAAAATGAACTCGCTATCCGCCTGCTGCAACGGACTTCGCGCGGCGTAATGCCCACCAGCGCCGGCCTCGCCTTTTACTCGCAGGCGCAACTGGCGCTGCGCCATGCTGACGATGCCATTCTCGCCGCGCGTGAAGCACGCCTTTCCGGTCACGTCAGCGTCGGTATGGCGCCGAGCACCGCTTCTGTGCTGGGCGTACCTTTTATCAACGCCATGCGCGAAAGCTACGCCGACGTCCGCCTGCACCTGGTGGAAAGCCTCTCCGGCAATCTGGAACGGATGATCAACACTCGCCAGCTCGATTTAGCCATCGTTTTCCAGAAAGAGAAGATCCTGCGCTGGAGCGCCCGACCCATTCTTGAGGAACGTCTGTTCCTGATTGGCGCCCATGACGTGCTGGCGCCGCTGCCCGGCGATAGTATCTCTCCGGACCAGCTTGCCGCCATCCCGCTGATTATGCCAAGCCAGGGACATGGCCTGCGCGGTAGGCTGGACGCTATTTGCCAGGAGCACGCCATCAACGTTGACGTGGTGGCTGAAATCGATGGCCTGGCCCTGCTGATGCGCGCCGTCCGTGACGGGCTCGGCGCCACGCTGCAGCCGGGCGCGGCGATTTCTCATCTCGACAGCGAGGCGCTAAGAGTGATCGGCGTCGACAATCCGGTACTAAGCCGACCGAATTTTCTGGTCAGTCTCTCAGATGACGAACTTACCCCGGCAGGCCTTGCCGCGCGCGTGATACTGACCAAAGTCATGCGTCAGCTTGTGGAAACTGGCTGCTGGCCGGGCGCCAGCCTTTACACTTCCTAAACCCCTCTTTAGCTTTACGCCATAGCGCCTGTCGCTCCTGCGCCTTACATTTCCATTACAAATTTAACAATTAGTCAAAGCGTAATGGAGCCGATAATGGTGGATGTACTGGTGATTGGCGGCGGCAACGCCGCGTTATGCGCCGCCTTAACCGCCCGGGAAGCAGGCGCATCCGTATTGCTGCTGGAAGCCGCGCCGCGGGAATGGCGTGGCGGTAACTCTCAGCACACGCGTAACCTGCGTTGTATGCACGATGCGCCGCAGGATGTCTTAGTCGACAGCTACCCGGAAGAAGAATACTGGCAGGATCTGCTGCGCGTCACCGGGGGCAACACCAACGAAGCGCTGGCTCGCCTGGTGATCCGCACTTCGTCGCAATGTCGGGACTGGATGCGCCGTCATGGCGTTAACTTTCAACCGCCCTTATCCGGCGCCCTGCACGTCGCCCGCACCAACGCCTTTTTTATGGGCGGCGGGAAAGCCCTGGTCAATGCCTATTACCGTAGCGCCGAGCAGATGGGCGTGCAGATCCGCTATAACACGCCGGTGCAGGCGCTTGAATTACGTGATGGCGAATTCGTCGCCGCGCTGGCAGGCGCCGAGCGCATCACCGCGAAAACCTGCGTGCTCGCCGCCGGCGGTTTTGAATCTAACCGCGAGTGGCTGCGCGAAGCCTGGGGGCAAAATGAGCGCGGCGAGTGGCCTGCCGACAACTTTCTCATCCGCGGCACCCGTTTTAACCAGGGAGTGCTGCTCAAATTTATGATCGACGCCGGAGCCGATATCATCGGCGATCCTTCACAGTCGCACTGCGTCGCCATTGACGCCCGGGCGCCGCTCTATGACGGCGGCATCTGTACCCGCGTCGATTGCGTGTCGCTGGGGGTGGTGGTGAACCGCGATGCCGAGCGCTTTTATGATGAAGGGGAGGATTTCTGGCCCAAACGTTACGCCATCTGGGGCCGTCTGGTCGCCCACCAGCCGGGGAAAATCGGCTATTCGATCATCGACAGTAAAGCCGTTGGACAGTTTATGCCGCCCGTTTTTCCGGGCGCCCAGGCCAATACCATCGCGGAACTGGCCCGCCAATTGGGGCTGGATGGCGAACGTTTGTCGCAGACCATCGCCAGCTACAATGCCGCCTGTACGCCAGGCCAGTTCGACCATACCCGTCTTGATAACTGCGCTACCTCCGGCCTTACGCCGCCAAAAACCCACTGGGCGCGGCCTATCGATACGCCGCCTTATTATGGTTATGCCCTGCGTCCAGGGATCACCTTCACCTACCTCGGGCTGTACGTCAATCAACACGCCGCCGTTCACTTTGCCGGTAAGCCGAGCCGCAACCTGTTTGTCGCCGGCGAAATGATGGCTGGCAACGTACTGGGCAAAGGCTATACCGCCGGCGTAGGCATGTCGATCGGGACCACATTCGGCCGCATTGCCGGTCAGCAAGCCGCCCTGGCGGCGCAGCAGGAGAAACATCATGAAGTCGCTTGAAAAGCTGATCATCGAGGCGCAAATCATCACCGAGCCGGAGGCGGAAGTCGAACGGGTGATGCAGGTCTGTAACGCCTGCCGCTATTGCGAAGGGTTTTGCGCCGTGTTCCCTGCCATGACCCAGCGTCTGGCATTCGGCAAGGCGGATATTAACTATCTGGCGAACCTGTGCCACAACTGCGGCGCCTGTCTGCACGCCTGTCAGTATGCCCCGCCGCACGAGTTTGCGATTAATGTTCCCAAAGCAATGGCGGAAGTGCGGCTGGAAACCTATCAACATTACGCCCGGCCCGCCGCTTTCGGCAGTTTATATCGCCGTGCGGGGATCGCCACGGTGCTGGCGCTGGTCGCGGGTCTTGTCCTGTTTCTGCTGCTGGCGATGGGGCTTAAAGGTTCGCTGCTGCACCCGCCGCTGGCCGGTGATTTCTACCAGATTTTCCCGCATAACCTGTTGGCGTGGATGTTCGGTTCGGTTTTCATTGTGGCCATTGGTTTATTGATGAGCGGGGTGATTCGTTTCTGGCGCGAGATCTCGCCTGGCCAACCGCAAGCTGGTGATATCGCCAGGGCCTCGCATGATGCGCTGACGTTGAAATATCTCGACGGTGGCCACGGTAAAGGCTGTAACGAGGCCGATGATGCCTTCACGCTGATGCGCCGCCGTTTTCACCACTTCACCTTTTACGGCTTTATGCTCTGTTTCGCCGCCACGGTTGTGGCTACGGGCTATCACTATTTCGCCGGCTGGGAAGCCCCCTACCCGTTCTTCAGCGTACCGGTGCTGCTTGGCACGCTCGGCGGCGTCGGGCTGCTGGTAGGCCCTGCGGGTTTGCTATGGCTAAACCTGCGCCGCTCGCCGCTGCACGGCGACGCGCGGCAAAAACCGATGGATCGCGCTTTTATCCTGCTGTTGCTGCTGACCAGTTTTACCGGGCTCGCGCTACTGGCGGGCCGGGACACCTCGTGGATGGGCATTCTGCTCGCTATCCATCTCGGGGTGGTGATGGCGCTGTTTTTAACGCTGCCTTACGGAAAATTTGCCCACGGATTTTATCGCTGTGCGGCGCTACTCAAGTGGGCGATTGAGAAACGCCGCGGAAAACAGGCGGCAGTCGCAGGCGACTGACCCGCTCCCTCTTACCTCTATAAAAACAAGATAAAGACAATGGAGAGCAAACCCTATGACCCAACCAACCTCGCGCGCCGGTACCTTCGGCGCAATTCTCCGCGTAACCAGCGGTAATTTTCTCGAGCAATTCGACTTCTTTCTGTTTGGTTTCTACGCCACCTATATCGCCAGGACCTTCTTTCCGGCAGAGAGTGAGTTCGCGGCGTTGATGCTCACCTTTGCCGTATTTGGTTCCGGTTTCCTGATGCGCCCCATCGGTGCGGTGGTATTAGGAGCTTATATCGACAGGATCGGTCGCCGCAAAGGGCTGATGGTCACCCTGGCGATTATGGGCTGCGGCACGTTACTGATTGCGCTGGTGCCGGGCTACCAAACCATCGGCGTGCTGGCGCCGGTGCTGGTCTTAATTGGCCGTTTGTTGCAAGGATTCTCGGCCGGGGTCGAGCTCGGCGGCGTATCGGTCTATCTGGCGGAAATCGCCAAACCGGGGAAAAAGGGGTTCTATACCAGTTGGCAGTCCGCCAGCCAACAGGTCGCCATCGTCATGGCGGCGCTGATTGGCTACGCGCTGAACGAGACGCTGGGTCACGACGAGATTGCAGAATGGGGCTGGCGCATTCCCTTCTTCATCGGCTGCCTGATTATCCCGCTGATTTTCGTGCTCCGGCGTTCGCTGCAGGAGACCGAAGCGTTTCTGCAGCGTAAGCATCGTCCCGATACCAAAGAGATACTGACCACTATTGTTAAAAACTGGCGCATCATCAGCGCGGGCACCTTACTGGTGGCGATGACCACCACCACCTTTTATTTTATTACCGTCTATACCCCAACTTATGGCAGAGCGGTACTGCATCTGAGCGCACGCGACAGCTTGCTGGTCACGATGCTGGTCGGTATCTCTAACTTTATCTGGTTGCCGATTGGCGGGGCGCTGTCAGACAAAATAGGCCGCCGTCCGGTGCTGATGGGAATTACCGTCCTGGCGCTGCTGACCACCTGGCCGGTGATGCAATGGCTCACCGCCGCGCCGGATTTCACCCGCATGACGCTGGTGCTGCTGTGGTTCTCGTTCTTCTTTGGTATGTATAACGGCGCAATGGTGGCGGCGCTAACGGAAGTGATGCCGGTCTACGTTCGCACCGTGGGCTTTTCGCTGGCGTTTAGCCTCGCCACCGCTATCTTCGGTGGGCTGACGCCGGCTATCTCTACCGCACTGGTCGAAATCACCGGCGATAAGAGCGCGCCAGGCTGGTGGCTGATGTGCGCGGCCCTATGCGGATTCGCCGCCACCGCCATGCTGTTCATGCGTCTGAGCCGCGGCTATCAGCCAGCGGAAATACCGCGTTAAAATAGCGACGGGCGGAGTGTGCGCTCCGCCCGTTTACGCTTAACTGTCTGCTTTACTTAGTGGTGTTATTACTGCGAATCTCCTGCCAGATTTTATCGCAGCGCGCTTTTACCGCCTGGTCATTACCGGTGCGCGTCGCCTGAATACAGGCCTGATAATCCAGTACTCTGACGCTCTCCTGCGTCGCAAACTGCTGATGCGGTTTCTCTTCCTTCAGGACGTTGAGTACGCTCTGACAGGCTTCAATCTTGTCCGGATTACCTTCTGCCGTGTTGATACAGGCGCTATAGGCATCTTTCAATTTGGAATCTTCTTTCGGCGCTGGCGATGGCGCGCAGGCAACCAGACCTGATGCCATGATGGCGATGAGCAGCAACTTTTTCATAGTTATTCTCCCAGAGGGGCGGCAGGCTCACGCCCGCCGCGCAGGCATCAGAAAATGGTGAACGGCGCGATAACCATAAACTTCACGTCACGCTCATCCTGGAAGATGTTGCCGTAACCACCGCTCCAGCTTGGGATGTCGGAGTGGTTGTCGTATTGCGTGAAGTGCAGTTTGAACATCGTTCCTTTCGCCCGGCCTTCCTGCAGGGTGTAGATAGCATCCAGACTGTAGGCGGACTCTTTCAGACGATAGTTAGGATCGTAGTAAGCATCCGGGGATGCCATTCTGCCAGGCTTCGCATCCCAGGCGTAAACATAGGAAGCGCCAAACGCCCAGCCCGGCATATCCCAGTTCTTCATGTCATACATCGCGCCGAAGAACACCGCTTTCTCGCCGTTGGCGTTAAAGTCGGAGCGGTTATCCCACCAGATATCAAGACGACCATTAGAGGAGGCATAGGTTGGCGTCATACGCTGCAGGAAGTAGCCCTGCTGGCCATCGGCTTTAACCCAGGTCCCTTCCAGACGCAGATCCAGCACATCGGCCGCTTTATAGCCAAAGGTGATCGCCTGCAGCCACGCGGTGCCATCGTAGATGTCGTTGACGCCGCCGTTACTGACTTTATCGCGGGTACCATAGAACTGATAGCTGGCGCTTAACGGCGAACCGGCAATATCAAATTTGTAGCTGGCCTTCGCAAAGTATTGATCGATATAACCTTCAGCCTGGCCAAAAGCGGCTTCCAGCACCAGATCGTTTTTAAAATCGTATTTCGCGCCAAGAGAGTGCAGATAGTCGACCTTGGTTTTCTTATCGTTCTGGTAGAAATCATCCATCTCGATATGCCACGGCGCTTTATATTCGTTGGTCCACATGTAGGAGAAACTCAGCGCGCCGTTATCGCCATAGTCGAAGTTGGCTCCGGCTTCCGCCCCCTGATAGGTACCCGGCATAAAGCTCCAGTGCGGCGCCAGCAGCGTTTGCCCGGTCGGCTGGATATAACCCGCGCGCGCCCACGCCGGGCCGAATTTAAATTTAGCCGCTGCTTTATACAGGCTAATCCCGCTCTTATCGCCGGAATAATCTTCACTGTAGGCACGGTTACTGGAGGAGAAGGCAATTTCGTTCGGGTGGCCGCTGTCGCCGTTTTCCGCCATTTCTATCGCGGTGAAGGCGGCAATATCAATCCCGAACATATCGGCGGCATAGCCGGACTGGAAATCCAGGTTGGCGTTCCAGGTAGAATGGGAAAGGTTGGTTTCATACTTGTCGGTTTCTACGTTTTTACGGTCGCGCTCGCGCTGCCAGTAATAGATACCGCCAGTTAAAGTAGAATCATCGATAAAGCCTGCTGCTCTGGCCTGTGGAGCCACAACCCAACCCGACATCGCGGTGACGGCGGCAATAGCCAGCGCCAGCGTACTACGTTTGCCACTAAACGTACGCATGTGCATATCCTCTTTGACGTTTTAAAATTGCGATTGCCAAAGGCAGCTCGCTAAAAAAATAAAAAAGTACTAAAAGCGGTGCGGTTAAAAGGCCGCGAAACCACTATGGATAGACTATTTTTCGTGACGCGAATTATCAATCTCTTTCGCAGAGCAAAGCTTAAGATTATGACAAAGCGCACATAATTTATGTCTTTTTGTTACAGACTTAGTTCTCAGCTTTTTTAACGATAAGTCATGGTTATATCGAAAAAAAATTGATAGTTGCCGGAAGCTGAAACGGTTAAATGTAAATACACCGGCAGGAAGAGATGGGGAATTATTACGGTGTTTTAATAAGATTAATTCGCATCGAAAAAATATCGATTTTTAATTCACTGATTCTGAAATAAAAAAACGCCGCAGTGTGCGGCGTTTCATGAATACGGTGAGCATTACTCGCCGATTTTAGCCCAGGTGTCACGCAGGCCAACGGTGCGGTTGAAGACCAGATGGCCCTCGGTGGCGTAGCGGCTGTCGAGGCAGAAGTAACCTTCGCGCTCGAACTGGTATGCTTTACCCGCCTGCGCTTTCGACAGGCTCGGCTCCGCGAAACCTTGCTTGATGACCAGAGATTCCGGGTTCATTACCGCCAGGAAGTCATCCGCCGCGCCCGGGTTCGGCACGCTAAACAGACGGTCATAGAGGCGAATTTCAACCGGCAGCGCGTGCGCCGCACTCACCCAGTGGATAACGCCTTTGACCTTGCGGCCATCGGCCGGGTCTTTACTCAGGGTGTCGGCATCGTAAGTACAGAAGATGGTAGTGATGTTACCCTCTGCATCTTTCTCAACGCGTTCCGCTTTAATCACGTAGGCGTTGCGCAGACGCACCTCTTTACCCAGCACCAGACGCTTGTACTGTTTGTTAGCTTCTTCGCGGAAGTCCGCGCGATCGATCCAGATCTCAGCGCTGAATGGTACTTCGCGGCTGCCCATCTCCGGCTTGTTCGGATGGTTCGGCATCGCCACCATTTCGCTTGCGCCCTGCGGATAGTTTTCGATAACCAGTTTAACCGGATCGATCACCGCCATCGCGCGCGGCGCGTTTTCATTCAGATCTTCACGAATGCACGACTCCAGCGACGCCATCTCAATGGTGTTGTCCTGCTTGGTCACGCCGATGCGTTTGCAGAACTCGCGGATGGATTCAGCGGTATAGCCGCGACGGCGCAGACCGGAAATAGTCGGCATACGCGGGTCATCCCAGCCTTCCACATGCTTTTCGGTCACCAGCTGATTCAGCTTACGCTTGGACATCACGGTGTATTCGAGATTCAGGCGCGAGAATTCATACTGACGCGGATGCACCGGAATACTGATGTTGTCGAGCACCCAGTCGTACAGACGACGGTTGTCCTGGAACTCCAGGGTACACAGCGAGTGGGTGATACCTTCCAGCGCATCGCTGATGCAGTGGGTGAAGTCGTACATCGGGTAGATGCACCATTTGTTGCCGGTCTGATGGTGTTCGGCAAATTTAATGCGATACAGCACCGGGTCACGCATCACGATGAATGGCGACGCCATGTCGATCTTCGCGCGCAGGCAAGCCTTACCCTCTTCAAAACCGCCGGTACGCATTTTTTCGAACAGCGCGAGGTTCTCTTCCACGCTGCGATCGCGGTACGGGCTGTTTTTACCCGGTTCTTTCAGGGTACCGCGGTATTCGCGGATCTCGTCGGCGGACAGTTCGTCAACGTAGGCCAAACCTTTGTTGATCAGTTCAACCGCATACTGATGCAGCTGATCGAAGTAATCAGAGGAGTAGCAGACATCGCCGGACCAGTGGAAACCTAACCACTGCACGTCGTTTTTAATCGACTCCACGTATTCGATATCTTCTTTCACCGGGTTGGTGTCATCGAAACGCAGATTACATTGACCTTGATAATCCTGAGCGATGCCGAAGTTCAGGCAAATGGATTTTGCATGGCCAATGTGCAGGTAACCGTTCGGTTCCGGCGGGAAGCGGGTATGAACGGTGGTGTGCTTACCGGTAGCCAGATCTTCATCGATGATCTGACGGATAAAGTTAGTCGGGCGGGCTTCTGCCTCACTCATCACGGGTTCCTCAAAGCGTAAACAACGTATAACGGCACATGATCTTACAAGCAGGGCGCAGAGACAACTATTAGTTACGCAAAATACGTATCTGTTGTTGGATATGGGGGTATTTGCTGCAAAAAAAAGCGGCGCAGGTTTCGCTGCGCCGCTGAGGCAAAACTCTACTCAGGAGCCTTACTTGCCTTTAATCTCGAACAACGGCGTTTGGCCGGCAACAACGTTACCCGTTGCCTGAATCACCAGCGCGCTGTAATCATCGCTGTTGCTGCAGACGACCGGACTGATCATCGAGCGGGCGTTGGCGTTAAGGAACGCCAGATCCATTTCCAGGATCGGCTCGCCGGCTTTCACCTGTGCGCCCTCTTCAACCAGACGTTTAAAGCCTTTGCCTTCCAGCGCGACGGTATCAATGCCCATATGGACGACGATTTCCGCGCCGTTATCGGTTTCCAGGCAGAATGCGTGGTTGGTGTTGAAGATTTTCACCACCGTACCGGCCGCCGGCGCGACAACGATGTTATCGGTCGGTTTCACCGCGATACCGTCACCAACGGCTTTGCTGGCGAAGGCTTCATCCGGCACCTGCTCAAGCGCCACCACTTCACCGGTGATCGGGGAAACCAGCGCTTCGACGGTTTTGGCGTTCGCGACCGCCTGCGGTTTGGCCGCAGGCGCGGCGGCTGGCGCGCTGTCAGTCGAAGCAGCCGCAGCAGCAACCGGACCACGGGCAACCACTTTCTTCATGGCGTCGCCAACGGATTCCGCTTTCGCGCCAACAATGACCTGGATGGTCTGTTTGTTCAGTTTCACCACCCCGGAGGCGCCGAGACGTTTACAGGCGGCATCGTTGACTTTCGCCGAGTCGCCGACGGTCAGACGCAGACGGGTGATACAAGCATCAATGGCTTTCAGGTTATCGGTACCGCCTACGGCTGCGATGTAGTTGGTCGCCAGCTGAGTCAGACCTTCTTCGGTGTTGCTGTTAGCTTCTTCAGTCACGACGTCGTCGGTTTTATCTTCACGACCCGGCGTTTTCAGGTTGAACATGCGGATAACCGCGCTGAACAACAGGAAGTAAACGAAGAAGAACACCACGCCCATCACCAGCAGCATCCAGACGTTTTTGCTGGCTGCCGGCAGGCTATACATCAACACGTAGTCGATAGCGCCCGCGGAGAAGGAGAAGCCCGCGTGGATACCCAGCGCCGTTGCGATGAACAGGCTGATACCGGTCAGGATAGCGTGCAGGAGGTACAGCAATGGCGCCAGGAACATGAACAGGAATTCCAGCGGCTCGGTCACACCAGTCAGGAACGCGGTGATGGCCACGGACAGCAGCATACCGCCGACCATCGGACGACGCTCTTTCGGCGCAGCCATGTACATTGCCAGCGCAGCGCCCGGCAGACCGAACATCATGATCGGGAAGAAGCCGGACATGAACATCCCCGCGGTGCCGTCACCGGCATAGAAGCGGTTGATGTCGCCGTGGAAGACCGCACCCGCGGCGTTGGTGAACTCGCCAATCTGGAACCAGGCGATGGTGTTCAGCACCTGATGCAGACCGGTTGGGATCAGCAGACGGTTAATGAAACCGAAGATACCGGAACCCAGCGCGCCCGCAGACACGATCCATTCACCGCCCGCATGAATAGCGTGCTGCACCGGCGGCCAGACATAGCCGAAGATGGCAGCCAGCACCAGACAGAAGAAGCCGGTAGCGATCGGTACGAAGCGTTTGCCGCCGAAGAAGCTCAGGAAGTCTGGCAGTTTAATGCCGGCCCAGCGGTTATAAACAGCACCCGCGACCAGACCGGTAATGATACCCGCCAGTACACCCATGTTAATTTCCGGGTTGATGGTGACCATCGCTTTGGTCATCACGAAATAACCTACCGCGCCGGCCAGCGCCGCAGAACCCGCGTTATCTTTGGACCAGCTTGATGCCACGCCGATGGCGAAGATCAACGCTAAGTTGTCAAAGATTGCCCCACCCGCTTGCGCGATGAAGGGTACGTTCAGCAGATCCGGTTGCCCGAATCGCAGCAGCAATGCCGCGACCGGCAGCACTGCGATAGGGAGCTGTAATGCCCTACCCAGCCGCTGAAAGAAACCTAAAATATTCATCTTATTCCCCCTATGAGACCCCGATGAGGCTCATTTCAAAGCCACTTTTTTATTGTGTAACAAGGTCGGATTTATCACTTACCGGCAAAGTGTGTGAAAAATTAATTCGTATCGCAAATTAAACGGGTATTTTTTGTGACTATAATCACCAAATATCGTATTCCCCCCTCCCTTTGACTGGCTAACATCGAAAACTTATTTTATCATTCAAAAAATCAACACGGATTGACCCCGGTCGGCGCAGTTGCTGCAATACTCTTCATAGTATGCTGGCGCCAATCCGCCGGGTTCTAATTTAACTATAGAGGTGAAGAATGAGACTGATCCCCCTGGTAACAGCTGAACAAGTAGGTAAATGGGCTGCCCGTCATATCGTTAACCGCATTAACGCGTTCAAACCGACCGCGGACCGTCCGTTCGTACTGGGTCTGCCTACGGGTGGTACGCCTCTTACCGCTTACAAAGCGCTGGTTGAAATGCATAAAGCAGGCCAGGTTAGCTTCAAGCACGTTGTTACCTTCAACATGGATGAGTATGTCGGCCTGCCGAAAGAGCATCCGGAAAGCTATCATAGCTTCATGCACCGCAATTTCTTTGACCATGTTGATATTCCAGCTGAAAATATCAACCTGCTGAATGGTAATGCGCCGGATATCGATGCAGAATGCCGTCGTTATGAAGAAAAAATCCGCTCCTACGGTAAAATCCACCTGTTTATGGGCGGCGTAGGTAACGATGGTCATATCGCGTTTAACGAACCGGCCTCTTCTCTGGCGTCCCGTACCCGTATCAAAACCCTGACCCATGACACCCGCGTGGCCAACTCCCGCTTCTTCGACGGCGATGTGGATCTGGTGCCGAAATATGCGCTGACCGTGGGCGTGGGTACCCTGCTGGATGCAGAAGAAGTGATGATTCTGGTGCTGGGCCATCAGAAAGCGCTGGCGCTGCAGGCAGCGGTCGAAGGTAACGTCAACCACATGTGGACCATCACCTGTCTGCAGCTGCATCCGAAAGCGGTTGTGGTCTGCGACGAGCCGTCCACGATGGAACTGAAAGTGAAGACCCTGAAATATTTCAACGAATTAGAAGCTGAAAATATTAAAGGTCTGTAATGTAGTCCGTCCCGCGCCCTGGCGTGGGACCATCTTTTTCTTTGTATGCAACGCCAGAACAATGCGAGTTGCGCTGGTGGGGCGTATATACCGGGGGTCGTAATGTATGCATTAACCCAGGGCCGGGTTTACACCGGTCATGAAATTCTCGATGACCATGCGGTCGTTATCGCCAATGGCCGTATCGAACGTCTCTGTCCGCTGGCTGATTTGCCGTCTGAAATTGAGCAACGCTCGGTCAACGGCGCGATTATTGCCCCCGGTTTCATCGACGTCCAGCTGAACGGCTGCGGCGGCGTGCAATTCAACGATAGTCCGGATGCGGTCACCGTCGAAACGCTGGAAATTATGCAGAAAGCGAATGAGCGTTCCGGCTGCACCAACTTCCTGCCGACGTTGATTACTTCCAGCGATGATCTGATGAAGCAAGGCATCCGCGTCATGCGCGAATACCTGCAAAAACACCCCAACCAGGCGCTGGGTCTGCATTTGGAAGGGCCGTGGCTGAATATCGTCAAGAAAGGCACCCATAACCCGGACTACGTGCGTAAACCGGACGCCGCGCTGGTCGACTTCCTGTGCGACAACGCCGACGTTATCACCAAAGTGACGCTGGCCCCTGAGCGCGTCGAGCCGGAAGTGATCCGTAAACTGGTCGCCGCCGGCATCGTGGTTTCGGCAGGTCACTCTAACGCTACGCTGAAAGAAGCGAAAATCGGTTTCCGCGCCGGTATCACTTTTGCGACACACCTTTATAATGCCATGCCGTACATTACCGGCCGTGAACCAGGTCTGGCCGGCGCCATTTTCGACGAGCCGGATGTCTACTGCGGTATCATCGTTGACGGCATGCACGTCGATTATGCCAACGTGCGTAACGCTAAACGCCTGAAAGGCGATAAACTGTGCCTGGTGACTGACGCCACCGCGCCGGCAGGGGCTAATATTGACCAGTTCATTTTTGCTGGTAAAACAATATACTACCGTAATGGTCTGTGCGTGGATGAAAACGGCACTCTCAGCGGTTCTTCGCTGACCATGATCGAAGGGGTACGTAACCTCGTTGAACATTGCGGCGTAGCGCTGGACGAAGTGCTGCGTATGGCGACGCTCTACCCAGCGCGCGCGATTGGCGTGGACAAGCAGCTCGGCAGCATTGCGCCGGGTATGGTCGCTAACCTGACCGCTTTCAGCCGCGATTATAAAATCATCAAGACCATCGTTAATGGTAACGAGGTCGTCACTGAGTAAGTAAAAGTATGACAGCAGGCGGACAAGCTCAAATTGGTAACGTCGATCTGGTAAAACAGCTGAACAGCGCGGCCGTCTATCGGCTGATTGACCAACATGGTCCCATCTCGCGCATTCAGATAGCGGAACAAAGTCAGCTTGCCCCTGCCAGCGTAACCAAAATTACGCGTCAGCTTATTGAGCGCGGCCTGATCAAAGAAGTCGATCAGCAGGCCTCCACCGGGGGGCGCCGCGCCATCTCTATCATCGCGGAAACCCGCAATTTCAACGCTATCGGCGTGCGGCTTGGCCGCTATGACGCCACCCTGACCCTCTATGATTTAAGCAGTAAGACGCTGGAAGAAGAGCACTTCCCGCTGCCGGAGCGTACCCAGGAAACGCTTGAGCACGCGCTGCTGAATATCATCGCCACCTTTATTGAAAATTGTCAGCGCAAAATCCGCGAGCTCATCGCCATTTCGGTCATTCTGCCGGGGCTGGTCGATCCGGAAAGCGGCGTTATCCGCTATATGCCGCACATTCAGGTAGAGAACTGGGGGCTGGTCGAAGCACTGGAAAAACGCTTTAACGTCACCTGTTTTGTCGGCCACGACATCCGCAGCCTGGCGTTGGCCGAGCACTATTTTGGCGCAAGCCAGGATTGCGAGGACTCTATTCTGGTGCGCGTACACCGCGGTACCGGCGCGGGCATTATTTCCAACGGGCGCATTTTTATCGGCCGTAACGGTAACGTCGGCGAAATTGGCCATATCCAGGTTGACCCATTAGGCGAACGCTGTCACTGCGGCAACTTCGGCTGTCTGGAAACCGTCGCCGCGAACGCCGCTATTGAGCACCGCGTCCGCCATCTGCTTGAGCAGGGCTATCAAAGCCGCATCACGCTTGATGACTGCAATATCAAAACCATCTGCAAAGCGGCAAATAAAGGCGATGCGCTGGCCTGTGAAGTGGTCGAATACGTTGGCCGTCATCTGGGCAAAACCATCGCCATCGCCATCAACCTGTTTAACCCACAAAAAGTGGTGATTGCCGGTGAAATCGTCGAGGCGGAAAAGGTGCTGCTGCCGGCCATCGAAAGCTGTATCAACGGCCAGGCGTTGAAAGCGTTTCGCCACAATCTGCCAGTGGTACGCTCGACACTCGATCACCGCTCCGCCATCGGCGCCTTTGCGCTGGTCAAGCGTGCGATGCTCAATGGCATCCTGCTACAGCATTTGCTGGAAAGTTAATCCAGCTTTATAGTTTCGCCTTTCGTTAATGATGTTGGACTGTCCATGACCATTCAAAACGTAATTTGTGATATCGACGGCGTGCTGATGCACGATAACGTGGCTGTTCCCGGCGCCGCTGAATTTATCAAACGCATCCTGGAAAAAGGCATGCCGCTGGTGATGCTGACCAACTATCCTTCGCAAACCGGGCAGGACCTGGCCAACCGCTTCGCCACCGCCGGTATCGAAGTGCCGGATACCGCGTTCTACACCTCCGCCATGGCCACCGCCGATTTCCTGCGTCGCCAGGAAGGTAAAAAAGCCTATGTGGTTGGCGAAGGCGCGCTCATCCACGAACTGTATAAGGCCGGCTTCACCATCACCGACGTTAACCCTGATTTCGTCATCGTTGGCGAGACCCGCTCCTTTAACTGGGAAATGATGCATAAAGCGGCTTTCTTTGTCGCCAACGGCGCACGTTTCATCGCCACCAACCCGGATACTCACGGCCGTGGCTACTACCCTGCTTGCGGTGCGCTCTGTGCGGGAATCGAAAAAATCTCCGGCCGTAAACCGTTTTATGTCGGTAAGCCGAGCCCGTGGATTATCCGTTCCGCGCTTAACAAAATGCAGGCCCACTCCGAGCAAACGGTGATCGTCGGCGATAACCTGCGTACCGATATCCTCGCCGGCTTCCAGGCGGGCCTTGAGACCATTCTGGTGCTCTCCGGAGTCTCCACGCTAGACGATATCGACAGCATGCCGTTCCGCCCGTCATGGATTTATCCGTCGGTCGCCGAAATCGACGTTTTTTGAGCCGAAACCACGTCCCTGGACGTGGTTTTTTATTTTTGGTGCCGCCAAAAATAGATTCATCTAATGAAAATGGCTTATCGCTAAACAATCATCAATAAAGCCGAGATAAACATACTCATTTTTCAACATCCGGCAATCAGCATTGCACTTTTTACTTTTCTGCCGGTAAATCTCTTGCGCCCCACTCTCCTTTACGGCATTTTCTTTAACACGCACTAAGACCTTGCAAGAGACGAGGTCTGCATAACATCACTACACGACAGGGTAACGGAGAAGGCTATGTGTTCTATTTTTGGCGTACTGGATATTAAAACTGACGCAGGCGAACTGCGTAAAAAGGCACTGGAACTTTCCCGCCTGATGCGCCACCGCGGACCGGACTGGTCCGGCGTTTATGCCAGCGATAAAGCGATTCTCGCCCACGAACGTCTGTCGATCGTCGACGTCAACGCCGGCGCCCAGCCGCTCTATAACCAACAAAAAACCCATGCGCTGGCGGTCAACGGTGAAATCTACAACCACCAGGCGCTGCGCGCCGAATATGGCGATCGCTACCAGTTCCAGACCGGTTCCGACTGTGAAGTGATCCTCGCGCTGTACCAGGAAAAAGGGCCTGAGTTCCTCGATGAACTGCAGGGGATGTTTGCCTTCGCGCTGTATGACAGCGAGAAAGACGCTTATCTGATTGGCCGCGACCATATCGGTATTATTCCGCTGTATATGGGCCACGACGAGCACGGCAACTTCTACGTCGCCTCTGAAATGAAAGCGCTGGTGCCGGTCTGCCGCACGATTAAAGAGTTCCCTGCGGGTAGCTACCTGTGGAGCCAGGATGGCGAAATTCGCCAGTACTATCAGCGCGACTGGTTCGACTACGACGCGGTAAAAGACAACGTCACGGATAAAAACGAACTGCGTCAGGCGCTGGAAGAGTCGGTGAAGAGCCACCTGATGTCCGACGTACCTTACGGCGTGCTGCTCTCCGGCGGCCTGGACTCGTCGGTGATTTCGGCCATTACCAAAAAATACGCCGCCCGCCGCGTTGAAGATCAGGAGCGCAGCGAAGCCTGGTGGCCGCAACTGCATTCATTCGCGGTCGGCCTCGAAGGCTCCCCTGACCTTAAAGCGGCGCAGGAAGTCGCAAACCACCTCGGCACCGTGCATCACGAAATTCACTTTACGGTGCAGGAAGGGTTGGATGCGATCCGCGACGTTATCTATCACATCGAAACGTATGACGTGACTACCATTCGCGCCTCGACGCCGATGTACCTGATGTCGCGTAAAATTAAAGCCATGGGCATTAAAATGGTGCTCTCTGGCGAAGGTTCCGATGAAGTATTCGGCGGGTATCTCTACTTCCACAAAGCGCCGAACGCTAAAGAACTGCATGAAGAAACGGTGCGTAAACTGCAGGCGCTGCACATGTTTGACTGCGCTCGTGCTAACAAAGCGATGTCCGCCTGGGGGGTAGAGGCCCGCGTACCGTTCCTCGATAAGAAATTCCTCGATGTGGCGATGCGCATCAACCCGCAGGATAAAATGTGCGGCAACGGCAAAATGGAAAAACATATTTTGCGCGAATGCTTTGAGTCCTATCTGCCAGCCAGCGTCGCCTGGCGCCAGAAAGAGCAGTTCTCCGACGGCGTGGGCTATAGCTGGATTGATACGCTGAAAGAAGTGGCGGCAAAACAGATTAGCGACCAGCAGCTGGAGACGGCAAGCTTCCGCTTCCCGTACAACACGCCGACCTCTAAAGAAGGTTATCTGTACCGCGAAATCTTCGAAGAGCTGTTCCCGCTGCCCAGCGCGGCGGAATGCGTACCCGGCGGCCCGTCCGTTGCCTGCTCTTCAGCGAAAGCCATCGAGTGGGATGAAGCGTTCAAAACCATGAACGATCCATCAGGACGCGCGGTCGGCGTCCACCAGTCAGCTTATAAATAAGCCATTCTGGCGAACAACGGACCCTACGGTGTCCGTTTTTTTTATGCCAAAATTGGCAAATAAAAACGATAAATAATCAATTCTTGCCGATTATTGCACCATGCTGTTCGCAACCTAACCAAACAGTCACATTACGACGATTTTCCTTGAAAAAGTGGTTGACGCTCGCAGGCCCAATACGCATAATGCGCCCCGCAACGCCGATAAGGTAACGCGAAAAAAAGATGGCTACGTAGCTCAGCTGGTTAGAGCACATCACTCATAATGATGGGGTCACAGGTTCGAATCCCGTCGTAGCCACCATCTTTTTTGCGGGAGTGGCGAAATTGGTAGACGCACCAGATTTAGGTTCTGGCGCCGCAAGGTGTGCGAGTTCAAGTCTCGCCTCCCGCACCATTCACCAAAAAGCGTTGCACGGATGGGGTATCGCCAAGCGGTAAGGCACCGGTTTTTGATACCGGCATTCCCTGGTTCGAATCCAGGTACCCCAGCCATATTTCTTCGATATTTGCGGTTAGCCGCGACGGTATTGGGGTATCGCCAAGCGGTAAGGCACCGGTTTTTGATACCGGCATTCCCTGGTTCGAATCCAGGTACCCCAGCCATCGAAGAAACAGCATGACAATTTGGCTACGTAGCTCAGCTGGTTAGAGCACATCACTCATAATGATGGGGTCACAGGTTCGAATCCCGTCGTAGCCACCATATTCAGGACTATCGGTTAATATCGGTAAATCCGTAAAAATTTGTTGGGGTATCGCCAAGCGGTAAGGCACCGGATTCTGATTCCGGCATTCCGAGGTTCGAATCCTCGTACCCCAGCCAAATTAAAAAGACGTTCCTCTGTGAACGCAGCCTGTTGGGGTATCGCCAAGCGGTAAGGCACCGGATTCTGATTCCGGCATTCCGAGGTTCGAATCCTCGTACCCCAGCCACTTATTAACAAAAAAGCTCACTTCGGTGAGCTTTTTTGCTTTCTGCGGATAGTCATCTTGCCGATGCAGGTACTGCAAAACTTTAGTCTGCAGCCCCCATCGGCAAATGCCCCTTTACAACCCTAATGCATATTTCAATGCCTGGCGCTTTAATACACCGGCACGTTCGGCAGCCATCAGGCCAATATTACGCAACACGCGCACCGGCGCTAAATCGTTGCTGAAGCCGGCATAGAACAGATCCATGCCGGATTGCATAATAAAGTTATCCGCCCGGCGCCGCGCCTGATAGCGCTTCAGCACCGGCAAGCTGGACCAGGCTTCCCCGCGCCCGCGGGCTTCCGCCAAAATATCCAGCAGCGCGTCAACGTCGCGATAGCCAAGGTTAACCCCCTGCCCCGCCAGCGGATGAATGGTATGCGCCGCATCCCCTACCAGCGCCAGCCCCGGTTGCACGTACTGCAGCGCATGTCGGCGGGTTAACGGGAAGGCGCCGGCGCTCATTGGCGTCACGCTGCCCAGACGTTTCGGGAAATGCGCGGTGATTTCCTGCTGCAGTTGGGTCATCGACATCGCCTGCAGCTGGCGGATGCGCGCCGGGGTGTCGTACCACACCAGCGACGCCCAGTTATCGAATAGCGGCAGGAAGGCGCGCGGCCCGCTGGGGGTGAACTGTTGCCAGGTGCTATCACCGGGATCGTCGGCGCATTGCACGCTAATTAGCATACAGGATTGCTGATATTGCCACGCCTGTACGCCGATGCCGGCCAGTTCGCGCACCTGAGAATTCGCGCCGTCTGCGCCGATCGCCAGTTGCGCCGTGCAAACGCTCTCATCGCTCAGGCGCAGCGAAACGCCCTGCGGCTCACGATGAAGCTCGCTTAACGTCACGCCAACCCGCAAGCTCACCTGCGGATGGGCTTCAAGCGCCTGCCACAGCGCCAGCTGTAGCACGCTATTTTCCACCATATAGCCAAGCTCAGGCAGCTTCAGCTCGGCGGCATTAAAGTCAACGTGCGCGCTTTCCCACTCCCAGGTTTCAAGACGACGATAAGCATGCGCGCGCATACCGCGCACCGCTTCCCAAACGCCGAGGCTTTTGAGCAAGCCGACCGACGACGCGCTGATCGCCGAAATACGCACATCCGGCGCCGCAGCGGCATCAAAGGCCGGAGGCGCGTGTTTTTCTATCACCGTCACCGAAAACCCGTGTTGCGCCAGCCCCAGCGCCAGCGCGCCGCCGACCATTCCGCCGCCGACGATGGCGATATCTGTTGCATGAATTGTCATGGCAATTATCCTTAAAGCTGATTTCCTTAAGTTTACCGGATTTTTTGCACCTTGCGGGGGATCGTGGTCGCACTGGTCAGGTGGCAACCAAAGCATTACAATGCGTACCCTGCAAACGAATTCTAATTCTTAACTTATACCCGTCTTTATAATTGAGCATGAGCAAGTCGATGACAAAAAAACTCCATATTAAAACCTGGGGCTGTCAGATGAACGAATACGATTCATCCAAGATGGCCGATCTGCTGGATGCCACCCATGGGTATCAACTCACAGAAGTGGCCGAAGAAGCGGACGTGCTGCTGCTCAACACCTGCTCAATTCGCGAGAAGGCGCAGGAAAAAGTGTTCCATCAGCTTGGCCGCTGGAAACTACTGAAAGAGAAAAAACCCGGCGTGATTATCGGCGTCGGCGGCTGCGTCGCCTCCCAGGAAGGCAAACTGATTCGCCAGCGCGCCCATTACGTTGACATTATTTTTGGCCCGCAGACGCTGCATCGCCTGCCGGAGATGATCGACGCGGTGCGCAATAACCATAAACCGGTTATCGACGTGAGCTTCCCGGAAATCGAAAAATTCGATCGCCTGCCGGAACCACGCGCCGAGGGGCCGACCGCCTTCGTTTCCATTATGGAAGGCTGCAACAAATACTGCACTTACTGCGTGGTGCCCTACACCCGCGGTGAAGAAGTGAGCCGTCCGTGCGACGATATTCTGTTTGAAATCGCTCAACTGGCGGCGCAAGGGGTGCGTGAAGTCAACCTGCTCGGGCAGAACGTTAACGCCTGGCGCGGCGAAAACTACGATGGCACGACCGGCAACTTTGCCGATCTGCTGCGTCTGGTCGCCGCCATCGACGGCATCGACCGTATTCGCTTCACCACCAGCCACCCGATTGAGTTTACTGACGATATCATCGAGGTCTATCGCGATACCCCTGAGCTGGTGAGCTTCCTGCATTTACCGGTGCAGGCCGGTTCCGATCGCGTACTGAACCTGATGGGCCGTACCCACACCGTGCTGGAATATAAAGCGATTATCCGCAAGCTGCGCGAAGCGCGCCCGGATATTCAGATTAGCTCCGACTTTATCGTCGGTTTCCCTGGCGAAACGACGGAAGACTTCGAAAAAACCATGAAGCTGATTGCCGAGGTTAACTTTGATGTCAGCTACAGCTTTATCTTCTCTGCCCGCCCGGGCACCCCGGCGGCGGATATGGTCGACGATGTTCCTGAAGCCGATAAAAAACAGCGCCTGTACATTCTGCAGGAGCGTATTAATCAGCAGGCGATGGCATGGAGCCGCCGCATGCTCGGCACCACCCAGCGTATTCTGGTAGAAGGCACGTCGCGTAAGAGCCTGATGGAGCTCTCCGGGCGCACCGAGAACAACCGCGTGGTGAACTTCGAAGGCACGCCGGATATGGTCGGTAAATTCGTCGACGTAGAAATCGTCGATGTCTACACTAACTCATTACGCGGCAAAATTGTCCGCACAGAAGATGAGATGGGACTGCGCGTCGTGGAATCGCCGGAATCGGTCATTGCGCGTACGCGAAAAGAAAACGATCTGGGCGTCGGCATCTACCAGCCGTAATCCCGGCAGGCCTGTCGGTTCCGGCAGGCCTTGCATTTCCCCTCCTCGCCCCTATATCTACAGCAATGCTTGCGCCATATTCCCGTGACGTGAATAATTTCCTTATTGGCCGGATGACGATTGTCCTCCGGCAACACACGTAATAAGAGGAACAGTTTGAACATAGAAACCCGTGAAATTACCCTGGAGCCAGCGGACAATGCCCGCCTGTTAGCACTGTGCGGCCCGTTTGACGACAACATCAAACAGCTGGAGCGTCGGTTGGGTATTGAGATCAACCGCCGCGACAATCACTTTAAACTGACCGGCCGCGCCATCTGCGTGCACGCCGCGGCCGATATTCTGACAAGCCTGTATGTCGATACCGCGCCAATGCGCGGCCAGATTCAGGATATTGAACCGGAACAAATCCACCTGGCTATTAAAGAAGCCCGGGTGCTCGAGCAGAGCGCCGAGAGCGTGCCGGAATACGGCAAGGCCATCAATATCAAAACCAAACGCGGGGTGATCAAACCGCGTACGCCAAACCAGGCGCAATACATCGCCAATATCCTCGACCACGACATTACCTTTGGCGTCGGCCCGGCGGGTACCGGTAAAACCTATCTTGCTGTCGCCGCGGCGGTCGATGCCCTGGAGCGTCAGGAAATTCGCCGCATTCTGCTGACTCGTCCTGCGGTCGAAGCAGGCGAGAAGCTCGGCTTCCTGCCGGGCGACTTAAGCCAGAAGGTTGACCCGTATTTGCGCCCGCTGTACGACGCGCTGTTCGAGATGCTCGGCTTTGAGAAAGTCGAGAAGCTGATTGAGCGTAACGTCATTGAAGTCGCGCCGCTGGCCTACATGCGCGGGCGTACGCTGAATGACGCCTTTATCATTCTCGATGAAAGCCAGAACACCACCATCGAGCAGATGAAGATGTTCCTGACCCGTATCGGCTTTAATTCGAAAGCGGTTATCACCGGCGACGTTACCCAGATTGACCTGCCGCGCAATACCAAATCAGGTCTGCGTCACGCCGTCGAAGTGCTGGCGGAAGTCGATGAAATCAGCTTCAACTTCTTCCACAGCGAAGACGTGGTGCGCCATCCGGTGGTCGCCCGCATCGTCAATGCCTATGAGGCATGGGAAGAAGCCGAACAAAAACGTAAAGCAGAACTGGCCGCCGAGCGCAAACGCGAAGCCCAGGAACAGGAGCAAAAATGAGTCAGGTGATTCTCGATTTACAGCTGGCCTGCGAAGACACCAGCGGTCTACCGGACGAAGCCCTCTTTCAACGCTGGGTGGATGCCGTGATCCCGCAGTTCCAGGAAGAGTCAGAGTTAACGATTCGCCTGGTGGATGTCGCCGAAAGCCACGAGCTGAACCTGACCTATCGCGGCAAGGATAAGCCGACTAACGTCCTCTCCTTCCCCTTCGAAGCCCCGCCGGGCATTGAGATGCCGCTGCTCGGCGATCTGATTATCTGCCGCCAGGTGGTTGAACAGGAAGCCAAAGAGCAGGAAAAACCGCTGGAGGCCCACTGGGCGCACATGGTCGTGCACGGTAGCCTGCACCTGCTGGGCTACGATCATATCGAAGATGAAGAAGCGGAAGAAATGGAAGGCCTCGAAACAGAGATAATGCTTGCTCTGGGCTATGAGGATCCGTACATTGCCGAGAAGATTGCTGAATAGTAACTTGCCGGATGACGTCGCAAGCGCCTTATCCGGCCTACATTCATGCGTATCCCAGGCCTGATAAGCGTAGCGCTATCAGGCAAAACATGCCGTACGACGCTGAGTTTGCGCGCGACGAGCGACAATTAAATCAACACGAGAACCCATACGACGCCATGAGCGACGACAATTCACACAGTAGTGACACAGTAAACAGCAAAAAGGGATTTTTCTCCCTCTTACTCAGCCAACTTTTCCACGGTGAACCCAAAAACCGTGATGAATTATTGGCGCTGATCCGTGACTCCGGGCAGAACGAGCTTATCGATGAAGATACGCGCGACATGCTCGAAGGGGTAATGGATATCGCCGACCAGCGCGTCCGCGATATTATGATCCCGCGTTCGCAAATGATTACCCTGAAACGCAACCAGACGCTGGACGAGTGCCTCGATGTGATCATCGAATCCGCCCACTCGCGTTTCCCGGTCATTAGCGAAGATAAAGATCACATTGAAGGGATTCTGATGGCTAAGGATCTGCTGCCGTTTATGCGCAGCGACGCCGAAGCTTTCAGCATGGAAAAAGTGTTACGACCGGCGGTTGTCGTGCCTGAAAGCAAGCGGGTTGACCGCATGCTGAAAGAGTTCCGCTCGCAACGTTATCATATGGCGATCGTCATCGACGAGTTCGGCGGCGTCTCTGGCCTGGTGACTATCGAAGATATTCTCGAACTTATCGTCGGCGAAATCGAAGACGAATACGATGAAGAGGAAGATATCGATTTCCGTCAGCTAAGCCGTCATACCTGGACGGTACGCGCGCTGGCATCGATTGAAGATTTCAATAAAGCCTACGGCACCCACTTCAGCGATGAAGAGGTCGATACCATCGGCGGACTGGTGATGCAGGCCTTTGGTCATCTTCCGGCCCGCGGCGAGTCGATTGACATTGATGGTTACCAATTCAAGGTCGCAATGGCTGACAGCAGACGTATTATTCAGGTCCATGTAAAGCTTCCTGATGATGCGCCGCAGCCGAAGCTGGAAGACTAATTTAACGGGACGATTAACCTAAATGGTATTTGCCTCTTTACTTGAACGCCAGCGCGTACGTCTGCTGCTGGCGCTGTTATTCGGAGCCAGCGGAACGCTGGCTTTTTCACCTTACGACTTCTGGCCAGCGGCGATTGTCTCGCTGTTTGGTCTGCAGGCGCTCACTCTCAACCGTCGCCCGCTACAGAGCGCCTGGATTGGCTACTTCTGGGGGCTTGGGCTATTCGGCACCGGTATTAACTGGGTTTACGTTAGCATCGCGCAGTTCGGCGGCATGCCGGGCCCGGTTAACGTTTTCCTTGTTGCTTTGCTGGCGGCCTATTTATCGCTGTACACCGGTCTGTTCGCCGGGATCCTCGCGAGACTATGGCCGAAAACTAACTGGATCCGTTTGGCCATCGCCGCGCCTGTCATCTGGCAAATTACCGAATTTCTCCGCGGCTGGGTGCTGACCGGTTTCCCGTGGCTACAGTTCGGCTATAGCCAGATTGACGGTCCGCTAAAGGGTCTGGCGCCGGTGATGGGCGTTGAGGCGATAAACTTTCTGTTGATGGTGGTCAGCGGCCTGCTGGCGCTGGCTATCGCGCAGCGCCACTGGAAACCGTTGCTGGTGGCGATAGTGCTGTTTGCCCTGCCCTTCCCGCTGCGTTATATCCAGTGGTATCAACTGCTGCCTGAGCGGGCGACGGAAGTCTCTTTGGTGCAGGGCGATATTCCGCAGGCGATGAAATGGGATGAAAACCAGCTGGTTAACACCCTGAAAACCTATCTCGATCTCACCCAGACGCATATGGGTAAATCGCAGCTGATTATCTGGCCGGAGTCGGCGATTCCGGATCTGGAAATCAATCAGCAGCATTTCCTCAGCATGGTTGATGACCTGATGCGGGCCAAAAATAGCTCGTTGATTACCGGTATTGTCGATGCGCGCCTCAATAAACAAAACCGCTACGATACCTACAACACCATCATCACGCTGGGTAAAGATAACCCGTACAGCTACGACTCGACCAATCGCTATAACAAAAACCATCTGGTGCCGTTCGGCGAATTCGTACCGCTGGAATCGATTTTACGCCCACTGGCGCCGTTCTTCGATTTGCCGATGTCCTCGTTCAGCCGCGGCCCTTACGTGCAGCCGCAGCTGGTAGCGCATAATCTGAAGCTTACGGCGGCAATTTGCTACGAAATCATTCTCGGCGAGCAGGTCCGCGATAATTTCCGCCCGGATACCGATTATCTGCTGACTATCTCCAACGATGCGTGGTTTGGTAAGTCAATTGGCCCATGGCAGCACTTCCAGATGGCGCGGATGCGCGCGCTGGAACTGGCGCGCCCGCTGCTACGCAGCACCAACAACGGTATCACCGCCGTTATTGGCCCGCGTGGTGAAATTCAGGACATGATCCCACAGTTTACCCGCGCGGTGTTGACCACTAAGGTCACGCCAACCACCGGCCTGACGCCGTATGCTCGTACCGGCAATTGGCCGCTGTGGGCGTTAACCGCCCTCTTTGGCTTTGCCGCGCTGGTGATGAGCCTGCGCCAGCGTCGACGCTAATCTTTTCCGCCGGGCAGCCGCCCGGCCTGCTCCCGGCGGCATTCGTCGCCGGCGGGCCTTCCCCGCTTTACGCTCTCCAGCGCCAATCTGGCACGTCCATTGCTTAATTTCATCCCTGTAGGCGATTTTGACCGCGGTTGTACTAGGGTTGCACCGAAAGCGTTCGCACTTCGCGCCACGTTGGTGCAACAACCCATTTTTGCCCACAAATGGTGCGGTGCGCTTCGCAAAAATAAACAATAACGCATCAAAATCTTTACATTAAGCCAAACTAAATGCTAACAAGCTCATACAAATACTGCACTTTAAGATTGCAGACGATTCCCGAAAGCGCCGCCTTACGGCAGTGCTCGCAGGAATAACAACACATACACACAATCACAATGGGTATCACTAGCGTCCCTGGCGTTAAGGATAAGGAGTTGGATATGCAATTACGTAAACTGGCCGCCGCAATGCTGGTCATGGGAGTGACCGCTGGTCTGGCGCACGCTGAAGATGCCGCCCCGGCCGCAGGTCAGAGCACGCTGGATAAAATCGCCAAAAACGGGGTGATCGTCGTCGGCCACCGCGAGTCGTCAGTACCATTCTCCTATTACGATAACCAACAAAAAGTGGTGGGTTACTCTCAGGATTACTCCAACGCTATCGTTGAAGCCATCAAGAAAAAGCTGAATAAACCCGATCTGCAGGTGAAACTGATTCCGGTCACCTCGCAGAACCGCATCCCGTTACTGCAGAACGGCACTTATGATTTCGAGTGCGGTTCCACCACCAACAACCTTGAGCGTCAGAAGCAGGCCGCCTTCTCCGATACCATTTTCGTCGTCGGCACTCGTCTACTGGTGAAAAAAGGTGGGCCGATTAAAGACTTCCCGGATCTGAAAGACAAAGCGGTAGTCGTCACTTCCGGTACCACCTCGGAAGTACTGCTGCATAAGCTGAACGACGAGAAGAAAATGAACATGCGCATCATCAGCGCGAAAGATCACGGCGACTCTTTCCGTACGCTGGAAAGTGGCCGCGCGGTGGCCTTTATGATGGATGATGCCCTGCTGGCCGGCGAGCGCGCAAAAGCGAAGAAACCGGATAACTGGGAAATCGTCGGTACGCCGCAGTCGAAAGAAGCCTATGGCTGCATGCTGCGTAAAGACGACGCATCGTTCAAAACACTGGTCGATGACACCGTTGCCCAGGCGCAGACCTCTGGCGAAGCGGCGAAATGGTTTGATACCTGGTTTAAGAACCCGATTCCGCCGAAAAATCTGAACCTGAACTTCGAACTGTCCGACGACATGAAGGCGCTGTTCAAATCACCCAATGACAAGGCTCTTAACTAATTAAAAAAACAGGGGCTCGATAAAGTAGCCCTCCCGATTGTTGCCTTTGCACGGACAGACTATACGGTGGCTGGTCGTTCCCCAGCCGCCGCGAATACCGAAACAAGCAGGGCAACAATCTTCGAGGGTAGCGCTGCTACCCTTTTTTTTCTGGAGTTTATTTATGTCAATAGACTGGAACTGGGGAATATTCCTGCAACCCGCCCCGTTCGGCAACACCACTTATCTAGGCTGGTTATGGAGCGGCTTTCAGGTTACCGTCGCGCTGTCGATTAGCGCCTGGATTATCGCTTTCCTCATCGGCTCGCTGTTCGGTATTCTGCGTACCGTCCCTAACCGCTGGTTAGCCGGGATCGGCACCTGCTACGTCGAACTGTTTCGTAACGTTCCACTGATTGTCCAGTTCTTTACCTGGTACCTTGTTATTCCGGAGTTTCTGCCGGAAAACATCGGCATGTGGTTTAAGTCGGAACTGGATCCAAATATTCAGTTCTTTGTCTCCTCAATGCTGTGCCTTGGGCTGTTTACCGCTGCCCGCGTCTGCGAGCAGGTCCGCGCCGCGATACAGTCCCTTCCTCGCGGGCAGAAAAATGCCGGCCTGGCGATGGGGCTGACCCTGCCGCAAACCTATCGCTACGTGCTGCTGCCGAACGCTTATCGCGTTATCGTGCCGCCGATGACCTCGGAAATGATGAACCTGGTAAAAAACTCGGCTATCGCTTCCACTATCGGTCTGGCGGATATGGCGGCGCAGGCGGGCAAGCTGCTGGATTACTCAGCCCACGCCTGGGAATCGTTTACTGCGATCACCCTCGCCTATGTATTCATCAACGCCGTAATCATGCTGGTGATGTATGTGGTTGAACGTAAAGTTCGCCTGCCGGGCAATATGGGAGGCAAATAATGTACGATTTTGACTGGAGTTCAATTGTTCCTTCCATGCCCTACCTGCTGGCAGGGTTGGTCATTACGCTGAAAATCACCGTCACGGCAATTATTATCGGTATCGTCTGGGGCACCATTCTGGCGGTGATGCGCCTGTCAAGCTTCCTGCCGTTGGCATGGTTTGCCAAAACCTACGTTAACGTTTTCCGCTCGATTCCGCTGGTGATGGTGCTGCTGTGGTTCTATCTGATCGTTCCCGGATTCCTGCAAAACGTGCTGGGGCTGTCGCCGAAAACCGATATTCGCCTGATTTCGGCGATGGTGGCATTTTCGATGTTTGAAGCGGCCTACTATTCGGAAATTATTCGCGCCGGGATCCAGAGTATTTCCCGTGGTCAGTCGAGCGCCGCGCTGGCGCTGGGGATGACCCACTGGCAATCGATGAAGTTGGTGATTCTGCCGCAGGCCTTCCGCGCGATGGTCCCGCTGCTGTTAACCCAGGGTATCGTCCTGTTCCAGGATACCTCGCTGGTGTACGTCCTGAGCCTGGCCGATTTCTTCCGTACCGCCTCCACCATTGGCGAACGTGACGGAACCCAGGTGGAAATGATCCTGTTCGCAGGCGCCGTTTATTTTGTATTTAGTCTCAGCGCATCGCTGTTGGTCAGTTGGTTGAAGAAAAGGACTGTGTAATGATTACCCTGAAAAATATTTCAAAATGGTATGGTCACTTTCAGGTGCTGACCGATTGCTCCACCGAAGTGAAAAAAGGCGAAGTGGTGGTGGTTTGCGGGCCGTCAGGCTCCGGTAAATCGACGCTGATTAAAACCGTTAATGGCCTTGAGCCGGTGCAGCAAGGCGAAATTATCGTTGATGGCACTCAGGTTAACGATAAGAAAACCAATCTTGCTAAACTGCGTTCCCGCGTCGGTATGGTATTCCAGCACTTTGAACTGTTCCCGCACCTGTCGATCATCGACAACCTGACGCTGGCGCAAATTAAGGTTCTCAATCGCGATAAAGAATCTTCGCGTAAAAAGGGGCTTAAGCTGCTGGAGCGCGTGGGTCTGGCGGCGCATGCGGAAAAATATCCGGCGCAGCTCTCCGGCGGCCAGCAGCAGCGTGTCGCGATCGCGCGCGCGCTGTGCATGGATCCGATCGCGATGCTGTTCGATGAGCCAACTTCAGCGCTAGACCCGGAGATGATCAACGAAGTACTGGACGTGATGGTCGAGCTGGCGAACGAAGGTATGACCATGATGGTGGTGACGCACGAAATGGGCTTTGCCCGTAAAGTAGCGAACCGGGTCATCTTTATGGATGAAGGTAAAATTGTCGAAGATGTCGATAAAGAAGCCTTCTTCGCCAACCCACAATCAGAACGCGCGAAAGATTTCCTTGCCAAAATCCTGCACTAAAATCCCAGCGCGCATGTCATGTGCGCGCCTTTTCTCTCTCGATAATGTGTGCCATATATTAGTGGTTTATTTTAATTGTTTTCTTATTAAACCAGTGAATAATTTAACACTCCCCCCTAACAAATCACATTCTAAATTAATTTAATTCATACAAAATTCAGTTTTCTTCGCATGGCTAAGCGTTACCGCCACCGCTAACATACCCCCCTTAAGAACAAGCCCTGGAAATATTTCCCAACACAAAACTTTCTGATAATAAAAAATAATATTTTTATGGATGACCCTATACCCTGAATAAGGCCGTGTTTTAAGCAAGCTTAGCAATACAGCATGCAAATTTAATGAAACAAATGGAACTTGCTTCATGTTTAATAAAAAAAATCTGATTCACACCCTGCTGATTGTGTTTTTGTGTCAGCAGCAGGTTTTCGCCAGTACGATAGTCTCCACCACGACTAACCAAAACGAGCAGGATAAAGCCCGTCAGGCGGCGCTGACACCACAGCAGCAGGCCGCCCAGGCTTCACTAATTAATACCGACCGACAAACGCTCACGTTTCCAAAGGAAGAAAACTGCAGGTTCATCAATAATATTCATATCGATTCTGCCGAGCCGAAGCTCACGCATCAGCTTCTGGACAACCTTACAGCTCAGGCTCTGCATCGTTGTCTGGGGATTAACGGTATTCAGCACCTCACCATGGCATTACAAAATGAGTTAATTGCCCGTGGTTACATCACTTCATTACTGACCATCCCGGAACAGTCATTGACGGAGGGCACATTAAGGCTCGAACTCGCTTATGGCAAAATCGGTGATATTTTCTGGTCAACGACAAGCGAGCAAACCACCAGCATCTGGAACAATATCCCCACCCGCACGGGAGATATCCTGCGTCTCACCGATCTCGAACAGGGAATGGAAAACCTGCGCCGCCTGCCAGGAAGTTCGGCGAATATGCAAATATTACCGGGACAACGGGAGGCAGAAAGCAATCTGCAGCTAACGCGTCGGCTGGATAAAAAATGGCAGGTGGGAGCCTGGATGGATGACGCTGGCAGCCGCGCCAGCGGTCGCTATCAGGCCGGAGGTGCGCTCTATCTTTATGATATCACCACCCTCAACGACATTTTCTATGTCTCAGGAGGAGGAGATATCGAGTTTAATCAACATAATGATGGTAACCAGAATGGCAGTCTGTATTACTCGATTCCCTTCGGTTACTGGGCGTTAGGTCTTTACGGTTCACAGAGCCAATATCGCCAGTTGTTCAAGGGCAACTGGTCGCAAACGGATTATAAAAGTAAAAATCGCTACTATAGCGCGACGCTGTCACGACTGCTGTCTCACACCCGTCAGCAAAAAACGTCGCTGGATTTCCGTATCTCAAAAAGTACATCACACTACTATTTTGGCGGTGAAGAACTTAGGGTGATGCGCAAACAGAACCCGACATGGGAGCTGACGCTACGACAGCAACGCTATTTCGATAAAAAAGTCGTCGCCGCCAGCCTGGGGTTACAGCGCCGCCTCCCATGGCTAAACTCCGTCGCCACACCGGAAGAAAAAGCAGGCCAGTTCAGTAAGCGCTCACGCGTAGTACATGCCGATTTGCAGGCCTTAATGAAATTCGATTTAACCGGAGATAGATTTAGCTATGCACCGCATTTTAATGCGCAATATAGCCCGGACATTCTCTCTTCGGATAACCAATTTAATATTGGCAACCGCTGGACGGTTCGCGGATTTGATGGCGAATATACTCTCTCTGGCAATCAGGGATGGTACTGGAGCAATGATTTCATCTGGGATATTGCCGGCCCGGAACAGCAATTCTATTTAGGATTAGATATTGGTCGTATTATCGGCAGTGAACAATATCGGCAAGGAAAAGTTATTTCAGGTGCCGTTAGCGGATTGCGCGGTGATATATTCTCAACACAATATGATTTTTTCATCGGCACACCGCTAAGTAAACCAGATAACTTTAGTAGTGACTCATTCAATATGGGTTTCTCATTGAAGTGGAAGTATTAACACAACCTATTTTTCACTATATTTAAAGGAATAAATTCATGTTTAAGTTTAAATTAACCTATGTTGCTTTAGCAGCAGCGTTAAGCTCGACGGTGGTGTACGCCGATCCGTCGACTTACACCCATCTATCAGGCGCAACGGTGGTTGATATTGAAGCGCCGAATGCTGCAGGCGTTTCGCACAACCTGTATCGTGAATTTAACGTTGGCAGCAACGGTTTAATACTCAATAACAGCGACAGCGATATTAATCATGCGACTTTTGGCAATATTGCTAAAAACAACAATCTGACTAATGGCGGCGCATCGGTGATCCTGAATGAAGTCACCTCCAATAAAGCCAGTTCATTAAATGGCTTCATTGAAGTCGCCGGGCTGAAAGCCGACGTGGTAATCGCTAACCCTAACGGTATTACCTGCTCCGGCTGTAGTTTCGTTAATACCAACAAGGCAATATTAACGACAGGTCAGGTGAATTTGACCGATGAAGGCGCTATCGGCAGCTATACCATCACCAATGGCAAAATCACCATCGGTGAAAATGGCATGAACGCCGCTAACAGCTATGCTGCTCTACTCGCCGACGCGATTAAAATTAATGGTAAAGTGCAGGCCAAGAACGCCCTTGTTAGTGCAGGTAATTTCACCATGGATAACAGTTCTGGCGCGGTGACCTCAGCGGGTAAAAAAGCGACCCTGCTCGAAATGACGATTAACCCGCAATACAGCATCGACGTCAGTAGTCTTGGCGGCATTACTGCCAACAGCATTAGCATGATTGGCAATAACATTGGTTTTGGCGTACGTAATAATGGCTCTATTATCTCAAACAGCTCACTGCAACTCACCAGCTACGGAAACCTGATAAATAAAGGGACGATAAAAGGCAACGGTCTGCTAAGCCAGGTTTCTACGGTCACAGGTATCACCAATGAAGGCAGTATCGGCGGAGCCAATTATTTAATGCTCTCCAGTGGGGATTATATCGTTAACGTCGGTTCTATCACTGGCGGTCAGCTAATTGCCACCGCTAACGGCAACATCACTAACGGCGACTCTGGAACGATGACCGGAACCAGTGGGTTAAGCCTGGCCAGCGGTGGAAAAATCCGTAATGAGGCTAAGGCCTCCCTGCTGTCGAATAACCAGATTTCCGCCACGGCAATAGGCGATTTTCTGAATGAAGGGAAAATCAGTGCTAAAAACACCACCCTTACTTTTGTTGGCGAGAGTTTTAAAAATACCGGGAACATTAATTCAACCGGCAACACCACCATTCAGTCTCTTAAGCAGGATGGAACCGTAAATGTCGGGGAAATCTACAATCTGGGTAATATCACTGGCGAAAACATCAATCTACAAACCAACGGCACGCTGGCGCAAAGCACCAGTGGCCGCATGGAGGCCACCAACGCCATTACCGCGCATAGCTACTGGCTGAATAACAACGGTTATATGAAAGCCGCTGATATTACTACCGATCATGGCACGATTAGTAACACAGGTACTATCACCGCGGCCAATGTCTCTCTGACAACTTATTATGATGTTACTAATGAAGGGACGATTTACAGCACCGGCGATCTGCTGCTGGACACCAAGTTAAAAGGCAATATCTATAACTACTCATTAATTCAGGCGAACGGCACCTTAACCATGACCGCGAAAAAGGTGGTTAACAGCGGTCGCGGCTGCGGTTGGTTGAAATTTAATACCTGTGATGTCGGCACCATCAGCGCCAACAAGATGGTCCTCAACTCCTCGCATAAATACGCCAGTGAGATGGGTGGTTATCAATACTTCAAGGTTGCGGAAATTAATACCGTACTGTAATGACTCAGCGATGCGCAGCGCAATGCGCATCGCTGCTTTTAGCGTTTACGGCTCAAATGGCCGCCGCTGAAACTGGTCATGCCCGCATTTCGGGCAGAGTGGCAGCACATCCGGGGTGTATACCGCCAGATGGTAGTGGCACTTCTCGCATACCAGGTTGCCAAGACCTACCACTTCCCCGCTGTGATAGACTCCATGGTGGTTCAGATCCTGAAACACCTCACGCCACTCAAGCTGGGTTTTGTCGGTGATATCGGCAAGCTCCTGCCACAGGCTCTCTTTGATCACCCGCATAAAGACGCTGTCGCTATCGTCTTCATGGCTCTCTTCATAGCTGCGGGCAAATTCTTCCAGATCGCGCTTCACCGCCGCGATAAGTGACTCAACCTCGCTCTGCGTCAGATCGCCTGCCTGGGTGATTTTCTCCCTCGCCTGCTTCACCAGCGCGTCAATGTCACGCTCTCCATTGCGCAGCCGTTCACTGAGCGAGGAGACCAGTTCCCGGTAATATTGAGCAACCTTGTTCATCATTTCGCCTCCGGTGTGATTAACTGCTTCTAATAATAGACGTTATCGGCGGTTTGCTTTGCCATCCGCGCCACAGAGTCGCGAAAAATTCTGCGCCGCTTTTGCCGATGTTAATGTGCGAAAGGCTGTTTTGACGTGGACGTTTGGGCTATGCTATGCCGATCTGAAATAACACATCCATTGGCTACATTTTGTAGCTGTATTGAAAACAGGACCACTGGCTGCCATGCAAGAGCAATACCGCCCGGAAGAGATAGAATCGAAAGTCCAGCTTCACTGGGACGAAAATCGTACATTTGAAGTAACTGAAGACGAGAGCAAAGAGAAGTATTACTGCCTGTCGATGCTTCCTTATCCTTCTGGTCGACTACACATGGGTCACGTGCGTAACTACACCATCGGCGACGTCATCGCGCGCTATCAGCGCATGCTGGGCAAAAACGTCCTGCAGCCGATCGGTTGGGATGCGTTTGGTCTGCCTGCGGAAGGCGCGGCGGTGAAAAACAATACCGCCCCGGCCCCGTGGACCTATGACAACATCGCATACATGAAAAACCAGCTGAAAAAGCTGGGCTTCGGCTATGACTGGAGCCGTGAAATTGCGACCTGCACCCCGGAATACTACCGCTGGGAGCAAAAATTCTTCACCGAGCTATATAAAAAAGGCCTGGTGTACAAAAAAACCTCAGCGGTGAACTGGTGTCCGAACGATCAGACCGTGCTGGCTAACGAACAGGTTATCGACGGCTGCTGCTGGCGCTGCGACACCAAAGTTGAGCGCAAAGAGATCCCGCAGTGGTTTATTAAAATCACCGCCTACGCTGACGAACTGCTCAACGATCTGGACAACCTGGATCACTGGCCTGACACCGTTAAGACCATGCAGCGCAACTGGATCGGCCGCTCTGAAGGGGTAGAAATCTCCTTTGACGTCAACGACTACGCCGATAAGCTGACCGTCTACACCACCCGCCCGGATACCTTCATGGGCTGCACCTACCTTGCCGTCGCAGCGGGTCACCCGCTGGCGCAACAGGCTGCGGCTAACAATCCGGCGCTGGCCGCCTTTATCGACGAATGCCGTAATACCAAAGTTGCCGAAGCCGATATGGCGACGATGGAGAAAAAAGGCGTCGACACCGGCTTTAAAGCTATTCACCCGCTGACCGGCGAAGCCATCCCGGTATGGGCGGCAAACTTCGTACTGATGGAGTACGGCACCGGCGCGGTGATGGCCGTTCCGGGTCACGACCAGCGCGACTACGAGTTTGCCAGCAAATACGGCCTGAACATCAAGCCAGTTATTCTCGCCGCTGACGGTTCCGAGCCGGATCTCTCCGAGCAGGCCCTGACCGAGAAAGGCGTGCTGTTCAACTCCGGCGAATTTAGCGGCCTGGATTACGAAGCAGGCTTCAACGCCATTGCCGATAAACTGGCCGCGATGGGCGTTGGCGAGCGCAAAGTTAACTACCGCTTGCGCGATTGGGGAGTTTCCCGCCAGCGTTACTGGGGCGCGCCAATTCCGATGGTGACCCTGGAAGACGGTACCGTGATGCCGACGCCGGAAGACCAACTGCCGGTTATCCTGCCGGAAGACGTCGTCATGGACGGCATCACCAGCCCGATCAAAGCCGATCCTGAGTGGGCGAAAACCACCGTTAACGGCATGCCGGCGCTGCGTGAAACCGACACCTTTGACACCTTTATGGAGTCCTCCTGGTACTACGCGCGCTACACCTGCCCGCAGTACGATAAAGGTATGCTGGACCCGAATGCCGCGAACTACTGGCTGCCGGTGGATATCTACATCGGCGGCATCGAGCACGCCATCATGCACCTGCTCTATTTCCGCTTCTTCCACAAGCTGATGCGCGATGCCGGTATGGTGAATTCCGATGAGCCAGCTAAACAGCTGCTGTGCCAGGGTATGGTACTGGCCGATGCGTTCTACTACGTCGGCGAAAACGGCGAGCGTAACTGGGTATCACCGATTGACGCCACCGTTGAGCGTGATGAAAAAGGCCGTATCGTTAAAGCCTTCGACCCACAGGGCCGCGAGCTGGTGTATACCGGCATGAGCAAAATGTCCAAGTCGAAGAACAACGGTATCGACCCGCAGGTTATGGTTGAGCGCTACGGCGCGGATACCGTACGTCTGTTCATGATGTTCGCCTCCCCAGCAGAAATGACCCTTGAGTGGCAGGAATCTGGTGTAGAAGGGGCAAACCGCTTCCTGAAACGCGTCTGGAAACTGGTTTACGAGCATACCTCTCAGGGCCCGGCTGTCGCCCTGGATGTGGCAAGCCTCAGCGAAGATCAGCAAGCGCTGCGTCGCGACGTGCATAAAACGATTGCCAAAGTGACCGATGATATCGGCCGTCGTCAGACCTTCAATACCGCCATTGCCGCGGTAATGGAGCTGATGAACAAACTGGCGAAAGCGCCGCAGGAAAGCGAACAGGATCGCGCGCTGATGCGTGAAGCGCTGCTGGCAGTGGTGCGTATGCTCAACCCGTTCACCCCGCATGCCTGCTTCACCCTGTGGCAAGAACTGGGCGGCGAAGGCGATATCGACAACGCGCCGTGGCCGGTAGCAGACGAAAGTGCAATGGTTGAAAACACGACTCTGGTCGTCGTCCAGGTAAACGGTAAAGTTCGTGGTAAAATTACCGTTGCGGTAGACGCAACCGAAGAGCAGGTTCGTGAACGTGCAGGCCAGGAACATCTGGTCGCAAAATACCTTGAAGGCGTGACCGTACGTAAAGTGATTTACGTTCCGGGCAAACTGCTCAATCTGGTCGTTGGCTAAGCGCGGGAGGAAGCGTGCGATATCTGGCAACAATGCTGTTATCTCTGGCGGTGTTAATCACCGCCGGTTGCGGCTGGCATCTACGTAGTAATACGCAGGTTCCAACCACAATGAAAACTATGATTTTCCAGTCAGGCGATCCGAATGGTCCGTTAAGCCGTGCGGTACGTAACCAGCTACGTCTGAATGGCGTAGAGCTGATCGAAGCCGATACGCTGCGTAAGGATATTCCGTCCCTGCGTCTGGGTAACTCATCCATTCAGAAAGATACGGCATCCATTTTCCAGGATGGTCGTACTGCTGAATACCAAATGGTGCTGACCGTTAACGCCACCGTATTGATTCCGGGCCATGACATTTACCCAATCAATACCAAGGTTTATCGCTCGTTCTTCGATAACCCGCAGGCGGCGCTGGCGAAAGATGCCGAGCAGGACATGATTGTTCGTGAAATGTACGATAAGGCTGCGGAACAGTTGATCCGTAAATTGCCGAGCGTGCATGTTGCGGATGTCGAAGCCACTAAAGAGGCTGAGCAGCCGGTGTCTGGTACCCCGGCCACCTCAACCTCTGGCAACCGCGTCTCCACTACGCTGGGTAACTGATGATTCGGTTGTACCCGGAACAACTCCGCGCGCAGCTCACTGAAGGGCTGCGCGCGGCGTATTTATTGCTTGGTAGCGACCCATTGCTGTTACAGGAAAGCCAGGATGCGATCCGCGAAGCCGCGGCCGCCCAGGGCTTTACCGAACATCACACCGCGACCATCGATGCCAGCACCGACTGGCCCGCCCTTTTTTCCTTAAGTCAGGCGCTGAGCCTCTTTTCCAGCCGCCAGACGCTTCTGCTTATCCTGCCGGAAAACGGCCCGAATGCGGCGATCAACGAACAGCTGTCCACGCTGGTCGGTATGCTGCATGAAGATCTGCTGCTGATTGTCCGCGGCAACAAGCTTACCAAGGCGCAGGAAAACGCGGCGTGGATAACAACGCTTGCCAGCCGCGCCGTGCAGGTGAGCTGCCAGACGCCGGAATACGCGCAGTTGCCTCGCTGGCTGGCCGCCCGCGCTAAACAGAATCAGTTGCAGTTAGATGAGGCCGCCAGCCAACTGCTATGCTACTGCTATGAAGGCAACCTGCTGGCGCTGGCGCAAGCGCTGGAGCGCCTCTCTTTGCTGTGGCCCGACGGTAAACTGACGCTGCCGCGCGTTGAACAGGCGGTGAATGACGCCGCCCACTTTACGCCGTATCACTGGGTCGATGCCCTGCTGGCCGGCAAAAGCAAGCGCGTACTGCACGTCCTGCAACAACTGCGCCTTGAAGGTTGCGAACCCGCTATTTTGCTGCGCACGCTGCAGCGCGAACTGCTGCTGCTGGTCACTCTGAAGCGCCAGTCGGCGCATACGCCGCTGCGCACGCTGTTTGATAAACACCGGGTCTGGCAGAACCGACGTCAGCTGGTCGGCGACGCGCTCACGCGCCTCAGCGCCGAGCAACTGCGCCAGGCCGTTACGTTATTAACCCGCGCCGAGCTCACCTTCAAGCAAGATTACGGTCAGTCAATATGGCCCGAGCTGGAAAGCCTTTCGTTACTGCTCTGCCATAAAGCGCTGGCGGACGTTTTTATTGATGGTTGATATGACTCAGTTGCAGGCAATGTACGGCGGCACCTTCGATCCGGTGCATTATGGTCACCTTAAGCCGGTAGAGATTCTGGCAAACCAAATTGGTCTTAGCCGGGTCATTATCGTGCCTAATAACGTGCCGCCGCATCGCCCGCAGCCGGAAGCCACCAGCGCCCAGCGGGTGCATATGCTGGAGCTGGCAATTGCCGATAAACCCCTATTCGTTCTCGACGAACGCGAGCTACAGCGCGATACGCCGTCCTGGACTGCGCAAACGCTACAGGAGTGGCGGCAAGAACAAGGCCCGGAACAGCCCCTGGCGTTTATCATCGGCCAGGACTCGCTGCTGACCTTCCCCACCTGGCATAACTACGCCACGATCCTCGATAACGCGCATCTGATCGTCTGCCGCCGTCCGGGATATCCGCTGGCGATGAAGCGCGAAGAAGATCAGCAATGGCTCGATAAACATCTCACCCACGACGTCGAGATGTTACATACCCGTCCCGCCGGGGTTATCTATCTGGCGGAAACCCCATGGTTCGATATTTCCGCCACGCTGATTCGTCAGCGTCTACAGCAAGGTGTCTCCTGCGCCGATATGCTGCCGGCCGCCGTACTGGACTATATTCACCAGCAGAAGCTCTATTGCTGAGAACCGGCTGCGAGGATATCGTTACGCTACGCGATTTCCACGGAGTGCATCATGAAACTATGGCTGGTTCGCCACGGCGAAACGCAGGCTAACGTCGACGGACTGTATAGCGGACATGCTCCCACCCCCCTTACCGAACGCGGTATCCAGCAGGCGCGCTCGCTGGGTGACTATCTGCAAGCGGCGCCTTTCGACCGGGTATTGTGCAGCGAGCTGGCGAGAACCCAGCACACCGCCGACCTGTTGCTCGCTGGCCGGCCTGTCCCCCGGCAAATTATTCCTTCATTGAATGAGATGTTCTTTGGCGATTGGGAAATGCGTCACCATCGCGATCTGCAAAAAGAAGACCCGCGGAACTACGCTGCCTGGTGCAAAGACTGGCAACACGCCACGCCGACCAATGGCGAAAGCTTCCAGGCCTTTACCCAGCGTATCGCGGACTTTGCCGCCAGCCTAGGGCAATATCAACAGCGGGCTAACCTGCTGATCGTCGGCCATCAGGGCGCTTTAAGCCTGTTAATCGCACTCTTATTGCAGATGCCGGCGGCAGCAATGTGGCATTTTCCCCTCGCCCACGGTAGCTGGAGCCTTATCGAGCGACGCGACGATTTCACAACCTTACGCGTATTAAATAGCCAGGCGCAGTGGCGCGCGGAATAAGAATTCATGGCCGCCCATTGACAGCCCCGAGCAGGCTGCTATTCTCCGCAGCCAGGCTACACCCGCTATACGCATCTTGCAGAAATTGTTTTACAAAAATGGCGATGCATTCGTCGGCAAGGGATGGGATGATAGCCCGCTTTCAAGGGCTGAAAGCTGACTTTTCTCCCGACATTGCCATGACTTCGGGTATACTGTCAGGCTCGTTATTGTTATCACTCTTCACGCACCCAGGGGGAACACTTGCAGGGTAAAGCACTCCAGGATTTTGTTATCGACAAAATTGATGACCTGAAAGGTCAGGACATCGTCGCCATTGATGTACATGGCAAATCCAGCATCACCGATTGCATGATTATTTGCACCGGCACCTCCACGCGCCACGTAATGTCCATCGCCGACCATGTGGTGCAGGAATCCCGCGCCGCCGGTATGCTGCCGCTGGGCGTTGAAGGTGAAGCCGCCGCCGACTGGATCGTAGTCGATCTGGGCGACGTGATGGTTCACGTCATGCAGGAAGAGAGCCGTCGTCTGTACGAGCTGGAAAAACTCTGGAGTTAATGCGTGAAGCTGCAATTGGTGGCCGTTGGCACCAAAATGCCGGACTGGGTTCAGACCGGCTTTAGCGAATATCTGCGCCGTTTTCCAAAAGATATGCCGTTCGAACTGGTAGAGATCCCTGCCGGTAAGCGCGGAAAGAATGCCGATATCAAACGTATCCTCGAAAAAGAGGGCGAAATGATGCTGGCAGCGGCAGGCAAGAACCGTATCGTGACCCTGGACATCCCCGGCAAACCCTGGGATACGCCACAGCTGGCGCGAGAACTGGAACGCTGGAAGCAGGATGGCCGGGACGTCAGTTTACTCATTGGCGGCCCGGAAGGTCTCTCTCCGGCCTGCAAAGCGGCAGCGGAACAGAGTTGGTCGCTTTCCACGCTCACGTTGCCCCATCCGCTGGTACGCGTGCTGGTGGCTGAGAGCCTGTATCGTGCGTGGAGCATAACGACTAACCACCCTTACCACCGTGAGTAATGATGACCTGGGTAGACTAAGCAGCGAATGAAATTACAGAATTCTTTCCGCGACTATACGGCTGAATCCTCGCTGTTTGTACGCCGCGCGCTGGTCGCTTTTACGGGCATTTTGTTGCTTACCGGCGTGCTGATTGCCAACCTCTACAACGTACAGATTGTCCGTTTCAACGACTACCAAACGCGTTCCAACGAAAACCGCATTAAACTGGTCCCTATTCCGCCCAGCCGCGGTATTATTTACGATCGTAACGGCACACCGCTGGCGCTGAACCGCACCATCTATCAGTTGGAGATGATGCCGGAAAAAGTCGATAACGTGCAGCAGACGCTGGATGCGCTGCGCGGCGTCGTCGACCTGACCGACGACGACATCGCCGGCTTTAAAAAAGAGCGCGCGCGCTCTCACCGTTTCACCTCGATTCCGGTGAAGGTCAATCTTAATGAAGTCCAGGTGGCGCGTTTCGCCGTTAACCAGTACCGCTTTCCCGGCGTTGAAGTCAAAGGCTACAAGCGCCGCTACTATCCGTATAACTCCGCCCTGACCCACGTTATCGGCTACGTCTCTAAAATTAACGATAAAGACGTCGATCGCCTGGATAAAGAGGGCAAACTGGCCAACTACGCGTCGACCCACGACATCGGTAAGCTGGGAATCGAGCGTTACTATGAAGACGTGCTGCACGGGCAAACCGGCTACGAAGAGGTTGAAGTCAACAACCGCGGCCGCGTTATTCGCCAGCTAAAAGAAGTGCCGCCGCAGGCCGGGCGCGATATCTACCTAACCCTTGATTTGAAGCTGCAGCAGTATATCGAAACGCTGCTGGCGGGCAGCCGCGCGGCGGTGGTGGTCACCGACCCGCGCAGCGGCGCGATTCTGGCGCTGGTTTCAACCCCGAGCTACGATCCCAACCTGTTTGTCGATGGTATCTCCAGTAAAGATTATTCCGGACTCCTCAACGATCCGAATACCCCGCTGGTCAACCGCGCGACGCAGGGGGTCTATCCACCCGCCTCGACGGTGAAACCCTACGTCGCGGTCTCAGCCTTGAGCGCCGGCGTCATTACCCGCAACACCAGTCTGTTCGACCCCGGCTGGTGGCAGTTGCCTGGCTCGGAAAAACGCTATCGCGACTGGAAAAAGTGGGGTCATGGTCATCTGAACGTCACCAAGGCGCTGGAAGAGTCCGCGGATACCTATTTCTATCAGGTTGCCTATGATATGGGCATCGATCGCCTTTCCGAATGGATGAGTAAGTTTGGCTACGGCGATTACACTGGGGTTGACCTGGCGGAAGAACGCTCCGGCAACATGCCAACTCGCGAATGGAAGCTTAAGCGCTTTAAGAAACCCTGGTATCAGGGGGATACCATCCCGGTCGGTATCGGCCAGGGCTACTGGACCGCCACGCCGATTCAGATGAACAAAGCGCTGATGATCCTGATAAACGACGGCGTGGTCAAAGTGCCCCATCTTCTGCAAAGCACTCTCGAAGACGGGAAACAGGTACCCTGGGTACAACCGCATGAACCGCCGGTCGGCGATATTCATTCCGGCTATTGGGAAATCGCTAAAGACGGCATGTACGGCGTTGCTAACCGCGGCAATGGTACCGCGCACAAATACTTTGCCAGCGCGCCGTATAAGATTGCGGCGAAGTCCGGTACCGCGCAGGTTTTCGGCCTGAAAGCCAACGAAACCTATAACGCGCACCGAATTTCCGAACGTCTGCGTGACCACAAACTTATGACGGCGTTTGCGCCTTACAACAACCCCCAGGTCGCGGTGGCGATGATCCTGGAGAATGGCGGCGCCGGCCCGGCGGTCGGTACCATTATGCGCCAGATCCTCGATCACATCATGCTGGGTGATAACAACACCAATCTGCCGAGTGAAAGCCCGGCGGTGACGGCGGGGGAGGATCAATAATGACCGATAATCCGAACAAAAAATCACTATGGGATAAAATCCATCTGGACCCCACGATGCTGCTCATCCTGCTGGCGCTGCTCACCTACAGCGCGCTGGTTATCTGGAGCGCCAGCGGCCAGGACGTGGGCATGATGGAGCGTAAAATCGGCCAAATCGCCATGGGCGTGGTGATTATGATCGTGATGGCGCAGATCCCGCCGCGGGTATATGAGGGCTGGGCGCCTTACCTCTATATTTTCTGTATTATTTTGCTGGTTGCCGTAGACGCCTTCGGCGCAATATCCAAAGGCGCACAGCGCTGGTTGGATCTCGGTATTGTACGCTTTCAGCCCTCGGAGATTGCCAAAATAGCGGTGCCGCTGATGGTGGCGCGGTTTATTAACCGCGATGTCTGTCCGCCGTCATTGAAGAATACCGCCATCGCACTGGTCCTGATCTTCCTGCCGACCCTACTGGTTGCGGCGCAGCCAGACCTCGGCACCTCGATTTTGATCGCCCTATCCGGCCTGTTTGTCCTGTTCCTCTCTGGCCTGAGCTGGCGCTTAATCGGCATCGCGGTGGTACTGGTCGCCGCCTTTATTCCGATTTTATGGTTCTTCCTGATGCACGATTACCAGCGTCAACGCGTAATGATGCTCCTCGATCCAGAGACCGATCCGCTGGGCGCGGGCTATCATATTATTCAGTCGAAAATCGCTATTGGTTCCGGCGGCTTACGCGGTAAAGGCTGGTTGCATGGTACTCAGTCGCAGCTCGAATTCCTGCCGGAGCGCCATACTGACTTTATCTTCGCCGTGCTGGCGGAAGAGCTGGGTCTTATCGGGGTATTGATCCTGCTGGCATTGTACATTTTGCTTATCATGCGCGGACTGTGGATCGCCGCCCAGGCACAAACCACCTTTGGCCGCGTCATGGCAGGCGGTTTAATGTTGATTTTATTCGTTTATGTCTTCGTAAATATTGGTATGGTAAGTGGTATTTTGCCGGTGGTGGGGGTACCTTTGCCGCTGGTCAGCTACGGGGGCTCAGCCCTAATCGTATTGATGGCCGGGTTTGGTATCGTAATGTCGATCCATACCCACAGAAAAATGTTGTCGAAAAGCGTTTAAGGGGTTCGCAATGCGTAAGCAATGGCTGGGGATCTGCATAGCAGCGGGGCTGCTGGCGGCATGTTCGGGTGAAGACGTTCAGCAGAAGACGGTTAGCGTCCCGCAGCCGGCTGTCTGTAATGGTCCGACGGTAGAAATTAGCGGCGCCGACCCGCGTTTCGAAACGCTGAACGCCACGGCCAATCAGGATTATGAACGCGATGGCAAAAGCTACAAAATCGTCCAGGATCCGGCCAACTTCACCCAGACCGGTCTGGCGGCAATTTATGACGCCGAGCCGAACAGCAACCTGACCGCCTCTGGCGAAGCGTTCGATCCAACACAGCTTACCGCCGCGCATCCGACCTTGCCCATCCCAAGCTATGCGCGTATCACGAACCTGGCTAATGGCCGAATGATCGTGGTGCGCATTAACGATCGCGGCCCGTACGGCAATGACCGGGTCATTTCCCTGTCCCGCGCCTCCGCCGACCGCCTGAATACCTCGAACAATACTAAAGTTCGTATCGATCCTATCATCGTCTCTCAGGACGGCGCCTTGTCCGGCCCAGGTATGGCATGCACCACCGTCGCCAAACAGACCTATGCCCTGCCTTCACGTCCCAACCTTGATGGCGATGGTTCTGCCGCCATCGCCCCGGCCGATCAGTCAAACGTTCACGCCATCAGCAACTCAACGCTTAAGCCTGAAGATAACGTGGGCGCGCCGGTTAACGGCAGTGGATTCCTTGGCGCACCGACGCCGCTGAATACTGGCGTGCTGGAAAGCAGCGAACCTGCTGCTGCGCCTGCCGCCGTCGCCGCGACGCCGGCAACACCCAGCGCTCCGGTCACCGCGCCGGGCTCGATTCAGGGAAGCGTTGCGCCTGCCGCGACCGCAGCAGCAGCCGCGACTGTTGCCGCACCAGCCGCCAGCACCAGCGGCGAGTTCGTCGTGCAGGTGGGCGCCGTTAGCGACCAGGCTCGCGCCCAGCAATATCAGCAGCGCCTGAGCCAGCAGTTCGCCGTTCCCGGACGTGTGATGCAAAACGGCGCCGTATGGCGGATCCAACTGGGGCCATTTGCCAGTAAGTCGCAAGCGTCGACGGTACAACAGCGCCTGCAAAACGAAGCGCAGCTGCAATCATTTATTACTCGCGCCAACTAAACGCAACGCCGCGGCATCCCGTGCTACTGCATATGTAAAAATCATTAACAAAGTCATATGTAATGTCGGGTGCCGCTGCGAAATGCATTTGTTATAGTAAGGCACTTTTTTTAATTTCATCACGGATGCCGTTGTTCTAACCATGAAGACCTCTTTCACCGCTCGTTTACTCGTTACGGCCCTCTCCGTTGCGGCACTGTCTACCGCTGCCCGCGCCGATGACCTGAATATGAAAACCATGATCCCAGGCGCTCCGCAGATCGATGCCGAATCCTGGGTTCTTATTGATTACAACTCAGGTAAAGTACTGGCGGAAAACAACGCCGACGCCCGTCGCGATCCGGCGAGCCTGACCAAAATGATGACCAGCTACGTCATTGGCCAGGCCATGAAGGCGGGGAAATTCAAAGAATCCGATCTGGTCACCGTGGGTAACGACGCGTGGGCAACCGGTAATCCGGTGTTTAAAGGTTCTTCCCTGATGTTCCTGAAACCGGGCATGCAGGTGCCGGTTTCTCAGTTGATCCGCGGCATCAACCTGCAATCCGGTAACGATGCCTGCGTGGCGATGGCCGACTACGTTGCCGGCAGCCAGGACGCATTTGTCAGCCTGATGAACAATTACGTTAACGCGTTGGGCCTGAAAAACACCCATTTCCAGACCGTTCACGGCCTGGATGCCGACGGTCAGTACAGCTCCGCGCGTGACATGGCGCTGATCGGCCAGGCGCTGATCCGCGACGTACCGAATGAGTACTCCATCTACCGTGAGAAAGAGTTCACCTTTAACGGTATTCGCCAGCTGAACCGTAACGGCCTGCTGTGGGATAACAGCCTCAACGTCGACGGTATTAAAACCGGCCATACCGATAAAGCAGGTTACAACCTGGTCGCTTCTGCTACCGAAGGCCAGATGCGCCTGATCTCCGCGGTTATGGGTGGACGTACCTATAAGGGTCGTGAATCCGAGAGTAAGAAACTGCTGACCTGGGGCTTCCGCTTCTTCGAAACCGTAAACCCTATTAAAGCCGGTAAAGAGTTCGCCTCTGAACCGGCCTGGTTCGGCGATAGCGATCGCGCCTCTCTGGGCGTAGATAAGGATGTCTATCTGACTATCCCACGCGGGCGCATGAAAGACCTGAAAGCCAGCTATGTGTTGAACAACACCGAGCTGCACGCGCCGCTGCAGAAAAACCAGGTGGTCGGTACCATTAACTTCCAATTAGATGGCAAAACTATCGATCAGCGTCCGTTAGTGGTGCTGCAGGAAATTCCGGAAGGTAATTTCTTCGGCAAAATCATTGATTACATTAAGTTAATGTTCCATCACTGGTTTGGTTAAAAATTGAACACTTGAAAGTGTGATTTCTATCCCCATATACTATTCATCAAAGAAACCTGATAACTCCCACATCACGTGGGAGTTATTATTTTAGTCGTCACACCGGAGCTGACATGAAAACCAAACTTAACGAACTGCTTGAATTCCCTACTCCATTTACTTACAAAGTAATGGGGCAGGCGTTGCCTGAGCTGGTTGATCAGGTGGTGGAAGTGGTACAGCGCCATGCGCCTGGTGATTACTCTCCGTCAGTAAAACCGAGCAGCAAAGGTAACTACCACTCGGTCTCCATCACCATTAACGCTACCCACATTGAGCAGGTCGAAGCCCTGTACGAAGAGCTGGGCAATATCGAAATCGTGCGGATGGTGCTGTAATCCCTCGCCTTACCCGGCCTCAAGCGCCGGGTAATCCTCTTTCTTTCGCTGTGATATACTCTCCCCCACTTAAGTCATCCCTCTCGGCGGAGACGTTGTTTTGCAGCACAATACCATTCTTATTCGACAACTCGGCCTGCAACCTTACGAACCCATCTCGCAGGCAATGCATGAATTTACCGACAGTCGTGACGACACGACGCTGGATGAAATCTGGCTGGTAGAACATCACCCGGTCTTTACTCAGGGTCAGGCCGGTAAAGCCGAACACGTGCTGGTGCCAGGCGATATCCCGGTTATTCAGAGCGATCGCGGCGGTCAGGTGACCTATCACGGGCCAGGCCAACAGGTGATGTATGTATTGCTGAATCTTAAACGGCGTAAACTCGGCGTACGTGAATTAGTGACGCTACTGGAGCAGACCGTGGTCAATACTCTCGCAGAGTATCAGATTGAATCCCACCCACGCGCCGATGCGCCGGGGGTTTACGTTGGTGAACAGAAAATCTGTTCACTGGGGCTGCGTATTCGCAAGGGCTGCTCGTTCCACGGACTGGCGCTGAATGTGGCAATGGATTTGACGCCATTCCTGCGTATTAATCCGTGCGGCTATGCCGGCATGGAGATGACGCAAATGCGCCACTGGCAGCCGCAGGCCACTACGGAAAACGTCGCGCCGCGGCTGGTCGCCAACCTGCTGGCGCTGCTGAATAACCCGCCGCATGAATATGTCGCCGCTTGATGCGCACCGCGCTCTGAACCTTCAGAGCGCAACTCATTATTAATACTTCAAATTTGCAATCAATTGTCACTCTACGCCACATAATCGCCCGCTATAATGAGGCTATGACCCAACGACCGGATCCGCGAGTGGCCGACAATCATCCTCCATTGGAAAGCAACGAACAGCCAGAAGATCGGCAGATCTTTCGTATTCTGCGTAATATCGATCTTAACCTGTTAACTATCTTCGAAGCCGTGTACGTGCACAAAGGCATCGTCAACGCGGCGAAGGTATTAAATATCACACCTTCGGCGATTAGCCAGTCCATCAATAAACTACGGGCTCTATTCCCCGACCCGCTCTTTATTCGTAAAGGTCAGGGAGTCACGCCCACGGCTTATGCGACCCACCTGCATCAATATATCAGCCAGGGGATGGAAGCCTTTCTCAATGCGCTGGATTTGGGCAGCGGCTCACATCAGCAGCGTGTGCTCACTATTGCCACCGCGCCGACCGTCGGCGCTCTGGTGATACCGAAAATCGCCAATGCGTTGAAATCGCGCTTTCCTCAGGTATTACTGCACAATATGGCGATTACCGATGCCGCCAGCCAGCTTAATCAGCGGCAGGTTGACTTACTGATCGACAGCTATCCCCATAGCGGGCTGGCTATTGCACACCAGGTGCTGTTCTCCGAACCGGTTGTCATCTTTTGCCGCGAAAATCACCCCATTTTGCACCTTCCCCTGACGAAGGAAAATCTGCAGCAGTATGAGTTCGCGCTATTGCTACCGGAAGGGCAGCGCTACCCTACTCTGCATCGCCAGCTAGAAGAGTACGTCGGCGAACGCCGCTGCGGCTTTAGCAGCTATAACCTGTTGACCCAGGCGGCAATGATGAATAATAGCGATTTGCTGGGGCTGACGCCGGAGAGTATGTTCGCGCTGGTGGCGAAAATCTGGCCTTTACAAGCGATTTCTTTTCCACCTCTGCAGGACCAGCGTATTGATATTTCGCTCCATTACAACCGGCAAAGCGCACAGGAGCCGTTACTGAAAGCGATTATCGACACCATTGTGCAAACTTATGCCTGCTAACCGCACGCGAGGGAAAAGGATAAAACAACAACTATTTTACAATTTGCCGGGTAACCAGGCTGCTTTCAACCCCGTATCAATGATATACTGCCTGTCCTTAGTTCAAAAATAGTTGATAAATACAACATTTGATTGAATTAATTCGCTTTCCTTCGTGACTCGCAACTGGAACACGCACGCTATGAGTAAACCCATTGTGATGGAACGCGGTGTTAAGTACCGCGACGCCGATAAAATGGCCCTTATCCCGGTGAAAAACGTGGCAACTGAGCGTGAAGCTCTGCTCAGAAAACCGGAATGGATGAAAATCAAACTTCCGGCTGACTCGTCCCGTATTCAGGGGATCAAGGCAGCGATGCGTAAGAATGGCCTGCACTCCGTGTGCGAAGAAGCCTCTTGCCCGAACCTTGCCGAGTGCTTCAACCACGGTACCGCGACCTTTATGATCCTCGGCGCTATCTGTACTCGCCGTTGTCCGTTCTGCGACGTTGCCCACGGTCGTCCGGTGACGCCTGATGCCAATGAGCCGCAAAAACTGGCGCAAACCATCGCCGATATGGGTCTGCGCTACGTGGTGGTGACTTCCGTTGACCGCGACGATCTTCGTGATGGCGGCGCGCAACACTTCGCTGACTGTATCAGCGCTATCCGCGAGAAGAGCCCAAATATCAAGATTGAAACGCTGGTGCCGGATTTCCGTGGCCGTATGGATCGCGCGCTGGATATCCTGAAAGTGACGCCGCCGGATGTGTTTAACCACAACCTGGAAAACGTACCGCGTCTGTATCGCCAGGTGCGTCCGGGCGCAGATTACAACTGGTCGCTGAAGCTGCTGGAGCGCTTTAAAGAAGCGCATCCGGAAATCCCGACCAAATCGGGTCTGATGGTCGGTCTTGGCGAAACCAATGAAGAGATCATCGAAGTGATGCGCGATCTGCGCCGTCATGGCGTCACCATGCTGACGCTGGGTCAGTATCTGCAGCCAAGCCGTCACCACCTTCCGGTACAGCGTTATGTTAGCCCGGAAGAGTTTGAAGAGATGAAAGCTGAAGCCATGGCGATGGGCTTTACCCATGCTGCCTGCGGCCCGTTCGTCCGCTCTTCCTATCATGCCGATCTGCAGGCAAAAGGTATGGAAGTAAAATAACTCCTGTCTTTCTCTGGCCGTCGTTCGCGGCGGCCTGATTTACCGGCTAATCCCCCTTTTCATTGTCATACCTGGTTGCATCTTTTTTCATATCCAAAACGCTAACCATAAAAAAGGCGACAACGAATACGCTGCCGCCTCTTTGCCGCCTGAGCTTCACACCCGGCCGCGACGCGCCCCCGTTCGTCGGGAGCCCGTGATTAATTACTCTTTATGAGAGAGCTTCTGTGCCGGCGCGTCTTCCTCAGCGCTGGTCTTTTTGGCACTGTCATCGTCATCATTCATGGCTTTCTTGAAGCCTTTGATAGCCGAACCCAGGTCTCCACCCAGCGTGCGTAATTTTTTGGTACCAAACACTAAAATAATCAGCGCTGCGACTACCAGCAGTTTGGTAATACTAATCTCACCCATAGCTAACCTTCTTCTCTATACAAGCTCAAGCTGCGAATACGCCATCATACACATATACGCATACAATTAACGGCTATTTGACGCGCCGACACAATAGCAATCTGTAACAAGGTGAATCAAGCCTTGTTTAAAAAAACGTCACAATAATTGCGGTGGCGCAAATCTGCGATTACGCAGCACCGGCAAACTTTCACGCACCTGACGAATATAATCTGCGGATATCTCAGCAAAAATCAGCTGCGGCTGGGCAGCGGCGCCAGCAATGGTGGTACCGAGCGGATCGATAATCCGGCTCTGACCGATATTACGCGTTCCACATTCGCCTGCCGCAATAATGTAGCAGGTGGTATCCAGCGCTCTTGCCGCCAGCAGCGTCGCCCAGTGATGTTCTTTCAATGGCCCGCGAACCCACGCGGTAGGAAGCACCAACACATCGGCACCCTTTAACGCTAACGATAGCGCTAATTCGGGAAAGCGTAAATCGTAGCAGGTCATTAAGCCGATTCGCATCCCATTTACATCAATTAACGGCGGAATTTGTTCGCCGGCATCCACCAGCCGCGACTCCTGCATATTAAACGCATCGTACAAATGGAGTTTCTGGTATTGTGCGCTAATCATCCCCTGTCGTATTGCGACCAGGGTGTTGCTCGCGCGCCCTTCGCCAGAGGGCACGTGCAGCGTTAATATCGTGGTTAAGTCATTACTCCGGCTTTCGGCCAGCAGTTGCTGCATGAAGCCGCCGTCCAGCGCCTGCGCTGATTTCACCGACATATCAGGATCGTTATCGGCCCGCGCCAGCAACGCCTCGGGTAAGACCAGTAACGATACGCCGCATTCTGCCGCCTGACGCATCAGTTCAACGCAGATCTGCGCATTAGTTTGCCACTGCGCCGTGACGGCAAATTGCCCTGCTGCTACCCGCATCTCTTTCTCCCACTTCGAATCCATAGCCAAAAACGCCTTTGGCGCGCTACACTCGGCCTTATACCTAACCAAATAGCAGGAAATGACCGTGTTACAACTCCTTTTAGCCGTTTTTGTTGGCGGCGGAACCGGCAGCGTGTTGCGCTGGTGGCTGGGCATGAAATTTAACCCCATGCATCATGCGATTCCCATTGGCACGCTAATCGCTAACCTGCTGGGCGCATTTATTATCGGCGCCGGGCTGGCGTGGTTCAATCGCCTGACGAATGTCGATCCGATGTGGAAACTGCTTATCACTACCGGTTTCTGCGGCGGCCTGACGACTTTCTCCACCTTTTCAGCAGAAGTGGTCTTCCTGCTCCAGCAGGGGCGTTTCAGTTGGGCATTGTTAAACGTGCTGGTCAATCTACTGGGTTCTTTCGCCATGACCGCGACGGCATTCTGGCTGTTCTCACAGTCAGCCGCCCGCTAACGACAGGCAAAAAAAAACCCGCTATAAGCGGGTTTTTATATTCTACTGACGCGTTGGTTAGATAGCCATTACGTTTGCAGCAGAAGGGCCTTTGGCACCGTTAGTGATTTCGAACTCTACGCGCTGACCTTCAGCCAGAGTTTTGAAACCGTTGGACTGGATTGCAGAGAAGTGTACGAATACATCTTTGCTGCCATCTTCCGGAGTAATGAAACCGAATCCTTTGGACTCATTAAACCACTTAACGTTACCTTTAATCTTAGACATCAAAATTACCTTTAAATTAAAAAACGACACTAATGCTGTGTCGGATACCAGTACATCAATTGTGATGCCTTTTGTCCAGCGTAACTTTCTTAAAAAGTGATAAAAGTCTCTATCTTTATAGCCGACAGTTACGTTAGTCATTGTTTTTCAACAAGACAAAGAACTTATCACTTTTGTCACTACGTTATAACGATTAAAACTGAATGCGTGCCCAGGCAAAATAAACGTTGCCGTTGTTATAAGTGCCGGGGATGTAGGTCATCTGGAACGTCGCCGGGCCGTAGCCAATCGATGCCAGCGGCAGCACCACTGGGATCGGGATATAGTTCCAGTTGTCGCGCGCCGTTACGCCAAGGGTGTAACCAAGGCCAAGATGGAAGTTGTCGTCGGCCAGCGGGCGCCAGGTTTTTTCCCAGCCATAGCCGCCAATCGGCTCCCACTTATTAAAGGAATCTTTAAACGCCATCAGATAAAGGCCGTGCCAGTTACCTTTATCGTCCCAACGCGACATGCCAAATCCCGCGCCCCATGGGCGTTCGTTATACTTATCGGTTTTCTCTTTGTCATAGGCAAAGCGCGCGTGCCAGGTGATCGCCGGGATGTAGAGATCGTAGTGCTCAGGCTCGTTCCAGGTTTGCGCGACATTGTCCGTCAGCGTATTGTAGCCATCGCGGAGCGTTGACGAGAACGAGGCGTTAGCATAGCCGGACGACAGCAGCAGGCCGGACAGCGCAAGCATAAATAATGTAAATTGACGTAGTTTAAACACTTCTCTATTACCGATTGCAATTTTAAAAACGAAGTAAAGTAACAAATGTAATCTTAATAGACTGTTAACGGAATAAGGCAAAATCCTGAATTGCGCCATAGCAAAAAGCTCATGCTGGTAGACAACTTTTGTGATGTTAGCCGTGCCACGGGTTCTGATTAGTCAATTCTCAGTAGTTTATTGATTTGGGTCAGCAAGTTCTGTCCGTTTTTTGGGCACATTCCATCACTTAATTTTTGTAGTGCTTTAGATATCAGCAGATTCTTTGGGTTAATGGTTTAGGGGTAAAGTATGCTTACGCTTGTTGAGATCCTTATCGGGGTCGTGGTTATTGTGGGCGTCGCCCGCTACATTATAAAAGGTTATTCCGCGACAGGAGTGCTGTTTGTCGGCGGTTTAATCTTGCTTATCGCCAGCGCCATTATGGGGCATAAAGTTCTCCCTGCCAGCGCCGCCAGTACGGGTTACACCGCAACCGACATCTTTGAATATATTAAAATACTGCTCATGAGCCGCGGCGGCGACCTCGGCATGATGATTATGATGCTCTGCGGTTTCGCCACCTATATGACCCATATCGGCGCCAACGATATGGTGGTTAAACTGGCCTCTAAGCCGCTGCAATATATTAACTCGCCTTATCTGTTGATGATTGCCGCCTACTTCCTCGCCTGCCTGATGTCGCTGGCGGTCTCCTCGGCAACTGGCCTTGGGGTGCTGCTGATGGCGACGCTATTTCCGGTGATGGTCAATGTCGGCATCAGCCGCGGCGCCGCGGCGGCGATTTGCGCCTCCCCTGCCGCGTTGATCCTGTCACCAACCTCCGGTGACGTAGTGCTGGCGGCCAAAGCTGCCGAAATGCCGCTGATTGATTTCGCTTTCAAAACCACTTTACCTATCTCGATTGCCGCTATCGTCTGTATGGCCATCGCTCACTTCTTCTGGCAGCGCTACCTCGATAAAAAAGAGAACGCCTCGCACGAGATGCTCGACGTCAATGAGATAACCACCACCGCCCCGGCGCTGTACGCCATTCTGCCTTTCACACCGATTATCGGCGTGCTGATTTTTGACGGCAAATGGGGGCCGGAGTTACACATCATCACGATTCTGGTGATCTGTATGGTGCTGGCTTCAGTACTGGAATTCCTGCGCAGTTTTGACACTAAAAAGGTCTTCACCGGGCTGGAAGCCGCCTATCGCGGCATGGCGGACGCCTTCGCCAGCGTCGTCATGCTGTTGGTCGCGGCGGGCGTATTTGCCCAGGGTCTGAGCACTATCGGTTTTATCGACGGTCTTATCTCTATTGCGACCTCGTTCGGATCCGCCAGCATCATCCTGATGTTGGTATTAGTCGTCCTGACCATGCTGGCGGCGATGACCACCGGTTCCGGCAACGCGCCGTTTTACGCCTTCGTTGAGATGATCCCGAAGCTTGCCCACTCTTCCGGCATCAACCCGGCCTATCTGTCGATCCCTATGTTGCAGGCATCGAATCTGGGACGCACCATTTCACCGGTTTCCGGCGTGGTGGTGGCGGTGGCGGGAATGGCGAAGATTTCTCCGTTCGAAGTTGTTAAACGCACCTCGGTTCCCGTTATCGTCGGCCTGTTAGTGGTGATCATCGCCACCGAGATTCTGGTCCCCGGCGCCGCGATTCAATAAACCACAAACCGCAGTGAAAAGGCGCCAGCAGGCGCCTTTTTTATGCTTTAATAAATCCCAGCAATTAATCATCTCCCACTATCAGGAATAAAAATGTTCAGGAAGGATGTCGTCGCCATTGCCCTTTTACTCGGCGCAACACAGGTTGGCGCAGAACCGCTTACCGCGACGAAATACGGTGATTTCGATCGTTACGTGCTGGCATTGTCCTGGCAAACCGGTTTTTGTCAGAGCATGCTGGATAGAAATCGTAATGAACCAGAGGAGTGCCGGCTACAGCAGGAAGAACGCAACAAAGCCGATTTTCTGACGGTACACGGCCTGTGGCCGGGCCTGCCGAAGTCGATCGCCTCGCGCGGCGTCGATGAGCGCCGCTGGATGCGCTACGGCTGCGCGACGCGCCCTATCCCCAATATGCCGGAAGTCAGAGCCGGGCGTAAATGCCAGGCCGCGGAAACCGGGCTATCGCTGGAAATGGCCAATAAGCTGAATAGCGTGATGCCGGGGTCCGGCGGCAACTCCTGCCTGGAACGCTATGAGTATGCCAAACATGGCGTCTGTTTCGGCTTCGATCCGGATAGCTACTTCGGCACGATGGTGCGCCTGAATGGCGAAGTGAAGCAAAGCGCAATCGGCGATTTTCTGGCGAAACATTACGGACAAACCGTTAGCCGTAGCGATTTTGATGCCGCCGTCGCCAAAGCCTATGGCGCGCAAAACGTGAAAGCCTTTAAATTAACCTGTGACGGCAATCCCGCTTATTTAACGGAAATGCAAATCTCCATCAAAGCTAGCGCGATCAATGCTCCGCTGGGCGCAGATTCGTTCCTGCCGCAGCCGCATCCGGGCAACTGCGCTAAGCAGTTTGTGCTGGACAAAGTCGGTTCTTGATAACAGAGCGATGCGCCCATTTCATCTGCTTTTGCTAACGATGCGCTGAATGTGCGCTTAATCACTTCAAACATCAGGCAAGTCTCAGTATGATGAAGGGACATTAACCCTTGCCCCTTTCGGCGAGGGTTTTCTTTTACGGAAAAGGTTCCTGGATAACATGGAGTATGCAATGACCAGACCCGCAATCATTATTAATGAATTCGATGCTGAACGTATCGATAGACTGCTTGAACAGCCGGCATACGCGAATTCGCCGGTCGCCGATGCCCTGAACGACGAACTGGACCGCGCGCAAATGCTGGCGCCGGAAGCAATGCCGCACGACGTCGTCAGCATGAACAGCAAAGTCCGCTTCCGCGACTTAACCAGCGGTGAAGAACGCGTGCGGACTCTGGTTTTCCCGGCGCAGGCGACCGATAGCGCCACTCAGCTTTCGGTTCTGGCGCCGGTTGGCGCAGCGCTGCTCGGGCTGAAAGTCGGGACCTCCATTCATTGGGAGTTACCCGGCGGCGCATCGGCGCATCTGGAAGTGCTGGAACTGCTGTACCAGCCGGAAGCCGCAGGCGAATTCCACCGCTAAGTACCCCGCTGCCTGAGGCGTTTCACGCTTTATTCAGAGGATGCGTCGTCATCCTCTTTCTGTTTCCCCACCCTCTGTGACAAATTTTTACCTCATCCCGTGACGGCGTATACAGTTTTGCGACCTGAATGCCACAATATCCTTGTATAATATGTTGATATAGAAACAGACAAACAAGGAGAAATGCATATGTATAAAACTATCATTATGCCGGTTGATGTCTTTGAAATGGAGCTGAGCGACAAGGCTGTCCGCCATGCAGAGTTTCTCGCCCAACAGGACGGTATTATTCATTTACTTCACGTCTTACCCGGTTCATCCAGCTTCACCATGAGCCGTTTTACCGCCGATCTGCGCCGCTTTGAAGAGCATTTGCAGCATGAAGCGGAAACCCGCTTGCAGACCATGGTCGGCCACTTCAGCATCGACCCTTCACGCATCAAGAGCCATGTGCGTTTCGGCAACGTCCGCGATATGGTTAATGAACTGGCCAATGAAATCAAAGCTGACGTGGTAGTCATTGGTTCACGTAATCCGTCGATCAGCACCCATTTGCTGGGTTCAAACGCCTCAAGCGTGATTCGTCATGCCCATATTCCGGTAATGGTCGTGAGATAACGGAACGGTGCAATAAGCAAAAAAAGAGGCGACCCCAGGGTCGCCTCTTTGCTGTGTGCAGGTATTGTCTTACGACTTTTTATGCGGTTTTGGTGCGAATCAGATAATCAAATGAGCTCAAAGAAGCCTTCGCACCTTCGCCAGTGGCGATAATAATTTGTTTGTACGGCACGGTAGTACAGTCGCCGGCGGCAAACACGCCCTTCACGTTGGTTTCACATTTGGCATCAATGATGATTTCACCCATGCGGTTACGCTCAACCGTACCTTCCAGCCAGTTGGTATTCGGCAACAGACCGATCTGGACAAAAATACCGGCTAACGCGACATGATGCTCATCGCCGCTGACGCGGTCGCGGTACTGTAGCCCCGTCACCTTACTACCGTCGCCAACCACTTCGGTGGTCTGGGCGTTGAGAATAATATCGACATTTTTCAGGCTGCGTACTTTATCCTGCAGCACCTGGTCGGCTTTCATTTCTGGCGCGAACTCCAGCAACGTCACGTGTTCAACGACGCCCGCCAAATCAATTGCCGCTTCAACGCCAGAGTTACCGCCGCCAATCACCGCCACGCGTTTACCTTTGAACAGCGGGCCGTCGCAGTGCGGGCAGTAGGTTACGCCCTTAGTGCGGTATTGGTCTTCACCAGGCACGTTCATGTTACGCCATTTGGCGCCGGTTGCGATGATCACGCTGCGCGCTTTCAGCACCGCGCCGGAGGCGGTTTCGATCTGATGCAGGCCACCTTCGACGGCTGCCGGGATCAGTTTTGCCGCGCTTTGTGAATCAATCACATCAACATCATATTCACTGACGTGCGCTTTCAGGGCGCCGGCCAGTTTTTGGCCTTCGGTTTTCGGTACGGAAATATAGTTTTCGATATCTACAGTATCCAGCACCTGGCCGCCGAAACGTTCGCCCATCAGGCCGGTACGAATGCCTTTACGCGCGGAGTATACCGCCGCCGCGGCGCCAGACGGGCCGGAACCGACGATTAGAACATCATAAGCATCGCGTTTGTTCAGCTCTTCCGCCGCGCGTTTTTCCGCGCCGGTATCCACTTTGGCGACGATTTCAGTCAGCGTCATACGACCTTGACCAAACTCCTGACCATTCACAAACACCGCCGGTACGCCCATCACGTTGCGATCGGTGATTTCATTCTGGAAGGTTCCACCATCAATCGCCGTGTGTTTGATGCGCGGGTTCAGCACCGCCATCAGGTTCAGCGCCTGCACCACGTCCGGGCAGTTGTGGCAAGAGAGCGAGTAGTAAGTCTCGAATTCAAAATCACCGTCAAGGTTGCGGATCTGCTCCAGCAGCGACTGCGCTTCTTTCGACGGATGACCGCCGGTCCACAGTAGCGCCAGCACTAATGAGGTGAACTCATGTCCCAGGGGAGAACCAGCAAAACGCGGCCCCTGGTTGGAACCTGGGTTAGTAATCAGGAACGATGGCTTACGTACCGCCAGCGTGTTGTCTTCTTTAAAGGTAACTTTGTCTGACAGTTCAGCGATTTCAGCCAACAGTTCCTTGATCTCTGCCGATTTAGCGCTGTCATCCAGCGTGGCAATCAGCTCAACAGGTTTGGTCAGCTTCTCAAGATAGGCCTTGAGCTGGGTTTTCATGTTGGTGTCGAGCATTTTTATCTCCTGGGCTTAAAACATCATCATGCAAGCGGCCTTAGTCAGGCAGCCTGAATGCGCTTGCATCATGGTGTTGGAATAAAACGGGCGCTGGTGCGCCCGTTAATTAGCGGGAATAAAACGAATTAGATCTTACCAACCAGATCTAAAGAAGGAGCCAGAGTCGCTTCGCCTTCTTTCCACTTAGCCGGGCACACTTCGCCTGGGTGGGAAGCAACGTACTGAGCGGCTTTGATTTTACGCAGCAGGTCAGACGCATCACGGCCGATACCTTCAGCGGTAACTTCGATTGCCTGGATGATACCCTGCGGGTCAACGACGAAGGTCGCGCGGTCAGCCAGACCTTCATCTTCACGCATATTGTCGAAGTTACGGGTCAGGGCGCCAGTCGGGTCGCCGATCATCGCGTATTTGATTTTAGCGATGGTGTCAGAGCTGCTGTGCCACGCTTTGTGGGTAAAGTGGGTGTCGGTAGAAACAGAGTAAACGTCTACGCCCAGTTTCTGCAGCTCTTCGTAATGGTCAGCCACGTCGCCCAGTTCGGTCGGGCAAACGAAAGTGAAGTCGGCCGGGTAGAAGAAGAAGACGCTCCAGCGGCCTTCAGTGTCTTTTTCGGTAACTTCGATGAATTCACCGTTTTTGAATGCCTGGTTTTTGAAAGGTTTGATTTTGGTATTAATTAAAGACATCGATACTTCCTCCGTGTTTTTGTTGAGGTCTAAGTTAACGAATTTTTCCTGACTCGACCAATGCGTTTGCATTATCAAATCAATAAGCGTTATCTAACAACCGTAACAAGACAACTTTGTGAACCTGCCGTCGCGATCGCGGTTTTTCCCCGTGTTTCGCCTCATTTCGCTGAAAGTAAAAAGGCCGCCCTCTCAGGCGGCCCCGTTACCTGAAATACCCGCAGGTAGCTTCAGCGCCAGAATGGCTGGCAATATGTTGCGCTCTACACCTTAATGTAACAGCATGAAGGATTACATCATTCGCCGAACTAAAGGGCAACCAAACGCCCGGCAGGTGTTATCTATGGCTGCGATAGGTTTCACCACCACTTCACATTAGCTTCTGATTTAAAAGGAATACTCATGTTAAAACGACTGCTTTTTCTGAGCCTGCTGCCGTTGTGTAGCTATGCCGAAGACCTCCCCGCCCCCGTAAAAGCAATAGAAAAACAGGGTATTACTATCATTAAGCCCTTTGAAGCCCCCGGCGGCGTCAAAGGCTGGCTCGGAAAGTATCAGGATATGGGCGTTGCTATTTATCTCACCCCCGACGGTAAGCACGCCATTTCCGGCTACATGTACGACGAAAAAGGCAACAATCTGAGCGAACAGCTTTTCCAGAAAGAACTCTATACCCCGGCCGGACAGGCGATGTGGAAAAAACTCGAGTCCGCTGACTGGCTACGGGAAGGTAAAAAAGAGGCGCCCATCGTCCTTTATGTGTTTGCCGACCCTTTCTGCCCCTACTGTAAACAGTTCTGGCAACAGGCGAGGCCGTGGGTTGAATCCGGTAAGGTGCAACTACGCACCTTATTGGTCGGCGTGATTAAACCAGAAAGTCCGGCCACCGCAGCGGCCATACTGGCAAGCAAGGACCCGGCGCAAACCTGGCATGATTACGAACAGTCCAACGGCAAACTGAAGCTGAACGTACCGACAGATATCCCTGCGGCCTTGATGAGGACCCTGAATATCAACCAGCAGCTGATGGATGACCTTGGCGCTAACGCCACGCCGGCTATTTACTATATGAATAAAGATAACGTGCTGCAGCAGGTAGTGGGACTACCCGATAAAGAGAAACTACAGGTGATGATGGGTGAAAAGCAGCAGTAAAAAATAACGCATTTCCGCCAGGTACTTAAGGACAAAAAAGGATCTGGCGGAAAGCGATTGGTTGGTATACATTTAGTAGGGATTAATTGTATATTTAGCTATAATAATGATATTTGATAGCATCGCCACAAATGTATAACGGTAAGAAATAATAATCCGTTCGCCTCGCTGCAACATAAACAGGACGTTAAGCATGGCCAACCTTTATGATTTAAAAAAATTCGATCTAAACCTGTTGGTTATCTTCGAGTGCATTTATCAACATCTTAGTATCAGTAAAGCGGCGGAAACGCTGTTTATTACTCCTTCCGCGGTAAGCCAGTCACTGCAGCGGTTACGTAATCAATTAAACGATCCGCTATTTGTGCGTTCCGGTAAAGGAATTACCCCGACGATCGTGGGCATGAACTTACATCATCACCTGGAAAAAAACCTCAACCAATTAGAAAAAACAATTAATATCGCCAATCATTCTGAATTAAGTAAACGATTTGTAATTTACAGCCCGCAACTTCTTATATCACCAGCAACCATGGATTTAATTAATAAATTGCACATGGACCCGAATCTACAAATCGATCATCGCGATCTGCTGCTATCCCCAGAAAGCGTTGAAGACCTGATGGCTTACCGTAAAGCCGACCTGATTTATAGTATTACGCCTCTTTCTAATCACAGTACTATTTGCCAGCCTTTTCAGGAATTAGAAATTGCACTGGTTTGTCGCGAAGGCCACCCTCGTGCAGATCATCTGAATTCATTTGAAGAGGTGTCTCGGGAAGGATTTACGCTTTACACCTCATCTGACCCAAATGTAAAGGCCTTTCAACAGCACGGGAGCGATCTCATGCCTGAAAGAAGAATTGCGTTTCGCAGCAACTCGCTAATAGCTATTTTAACGATGATCAATCAGAGCGATCTTATTGGTTTTGTCCCGAAGCACGCATTAAGTTATTTTAGCGCGTCATTTAAATTCCGCGAAATCATTTTGCCTGACCCGATCCCTCCGGTAATGGCCTATATGATTTATAATCGTTCATCATTAAACAACCCCAAATTTTCCGAATTTATTACGCAAAATACCGCAGTCAACTAATTTGCCATTACAAACATATTCACATGGTGAATATGTTTGTGTGAATTACATTGAACCCACTTAAAACATTACCATTTCATATTAACCTTACCATTAATGTGTTCTACACTACCGTGAAAGCGCATCCATCACATTAAAGGATTAATGGTAATGTCTTTGGTAAAAATTCCATTACCCGAGTCCGTTCTTCAGGCTAGCCAGCAGCGGATACAGTGGGTATTAGAAAATTTTTCACGCATTTGCATCTCTTTCTCCGGCGGAAAAGACTCCACCACCATGCTGCACCTGGCGGCGCTTTGCGCCCGGCAAATGGGAAAAAAATTCAACGTGTTGTTTATTGATTGGGAGGCGCAATTTTCCTGCACCATTCAGCATTGCGAAAATATCCGTACCGAATACCAGGATGTTATTGAGAAATTTTATTGGGTCGCCCTACCACTCACCACGCAAAATTCACTGACTCAGTTTTCGCCGGAGTGGCAATGCTGGGAGCCGGGCGTCAACTGGGTACGCCAGCCGCCCGCTGACGCCATTACCGATCCCGGCTATTTCCCGTTTTATAGCAGCGGAATGAGCTTCGAAGAGTTCGTCCGTGATTTCGCCGACTGGTTTTCACAAAACCGTCCGGCGGCGATGATGGTGGGTATCCGGGCAGATGAATCGCTTAATCGGTTTATGACCATCTCCTCGCAGCGCAAACTGCGCTTTGCCGATGATAAGCCATGGACGACATCGGCGCCGGGCGGCCATACCTGGTACATCTACCCGATTTATGACTGGAAAACCGCCGATATCTGGACGTGGTTTAGCAAAAGCGGTCATACCTATAACCCCCTTTACGATCTGATGTATCAGGCCGGGGTGCCGCTGCGCTATATGCGCATCTGCGAACCCTTTGGCCCGGAGCAGCGCCAGGGTCTCTGGCTGTATCACGTGCTGGAGCCAGAACGTTGGGCAGCCATTTGCCAGCGCGTAAACGGCGTGCACAGCGGTGGTATTTACGCAGGGTACGACAACAAATTTTATGGCCACCGCAAACTCGATAAACCCGGGCACCACAGCTGGAAGAGTTACGCCCTGTTCCTGCTGGATAGCATGCCGCGGCCAACCGCCGAGCATTATCGTAATAAAATCGCGGTCTATCTGCATTGGTATCAAAAACAGGGAATGGAGGATATCCCCGATAGCCAGGAGAGCGACATCGGCACCCGGGATATCCCTTCATGGCGGCGCGTCTGCAAAGTGTTATTAAACAATGATTACTGGTGTCGCCAGCTCTCATTTAGCCCAACTAAAGCCACCCGCTATAAAAGCTACTGCAAGCGCATAAGTAAAAAACGCCAACAATGGGGACTGCTATGCAACAACGACTAATCACCCAAATAGAAGCGTATTTGGCTACGCTGTCGGAAGAGGAAAAAATCGACGCGCTGAATCACTTTCGCCAGGCTCTGCACCGCCATAGCCCCTTTCACAACCAGCCGGTCGACTGCGTGCTATGGGTTAAACAGGAAGAAGTCAGCCCCAACGATTACAACCCTAATAACCTTGCGCCGCCGGAAAAGCGGCTGTTATTAACTTCGCTGGAGGCCAATGGTTTCACGCAACCGATCGTGGTGCAGAATCAACAGTCAAAACGCTATACCATCGTTGACGGTTTTCACCGCCACGAACTGGCGGGCAGCAAGCTGTCGCTGAAAAAACAGCTCAAGGGATATTTGCCGGTAACCTGTCTGTCGGCGAACAGCCCCCCGCGCGATGCCCTGATGGCCGCGACTATCCGCCACAACCGGGCGCGCGGGCGCCATCAGATCCACGCGATGTCGGAAATTGTCCGCGAGCTGGCCAATCTCGGCTGGAGCAATAGCAAAATCAGCAAAGAGCTGGGGATGGATGCCGATGAAGTGCTGCGCCTGAAGCAAATTAACGGCCTGGCCGAGATGTTCGCCGACCGTCAATTTTCTCAGGCATGGACGGTGAAATAGCTACAGGCGACGCAGCCGGTCTGCTGCCGCCAGCAGGGTCTCCGGCTGCTTGGCGAAGCACAGGCGAATCAGCTTATGCGGGAACGGATCGGCACAGAATACCGACAGCGGGATCGCCGCCACGCCGACTTCAGTGGTCAGCCAGCGACAGAAACTGACGTCATCAAGGTCAGAGATCGCGCTATAGTCGGCCAGCAAGAAGTAGGTCCCTTCACAAGGCAAAATCTCCAGCCGGCTATCACGTAGCGCATCGATAAACAGATCCCGACGCTGCCGATAAAACGCAGGCAGTTCGCGGTAGTGCTCCGGCTGCGCGTGCAGCATATCCGCCAGCGCCAATTGAGCGGGCGTATTGACGGCAAACGTCAAATACTGGTGCACCTTACGCAGTTCGACGCTGATGGCGGCAGGCGCCACGCAATAACCCACTTTCCAGCCGGTCATGTGAAAGGTTTTACCGAAAGAAGAGACCGCTACCGCCCGCTCGCGCAGCTGCGGATGGGCCAGCACGCTGGTATGGCCCTGCTCTGCAAAACAGATATGTTCATACACTTCGTCGCTGATAACGTAGATTTCCCGTTCAGCGATCGCCTGCCACAGCGCGGCAAAATCTTCCCGCTGCCAGACCGTGGCTGATGGATTATGCGGCGTATTAAGAATGACCAAACGGGTGCGGTCGCTTAACGTGGCGGCAAACTGCTGCCAGTCAACGCGGAAATGCGGCGGCTGCAGAGCAATACGTTTCAGCGCCCCGCCGGAAAGTTCTACCGCCGGCGCGTAGCTGTCATAGCTCGGGTCAAAGCAGATCACCTCATCGCCGGCTCTGACCAGCGCGGCGATCGCCGCATACAGCGCTTCGGTCGCCCCCGCGGTGACGGTGACATCGCTATTCGCATCCGGGCGATAGCCATACAGCTCAGCGGTTTTATCGGCAATGGCTTCGCGCAGCGCCGGTACGCCGGTCATCGGAGCGTACTGGTTAGCCCCCTGGGCGACGTGCCAGGCCAACCGTTCCTGTAGGTAACGCGGGCCATCAAAATCCGGAAAACCTTGTGATAGATTGATGGCCTGATGCTGCTGCGCCAGCGCGCTCATCTGGGTAAAAATGGTGGTGCCTAATGCAGGGAGTTTACTCTCAGGAATCAGTGGCTTATTGCTCATTCTCTTTGTTCCGATTGTAATGCTGTTGTTGAAGCCACTATAACACGATGTTAATATTTGGCAATCAAGACGCTTAGACGTCTAAATGCTAACGTTATTTCGCTTGCCGCAGGCAGGCGGCAAACCGACGCCACCGGCAGCACGGCGCACTATCCACTCTGGAGATACCATGATCCGCGCTATCGTGACCGATATTGAAGGCACCACCAGCGACATTCGCTTCGTCCATAACGTCTTATTCCCCTATGCCCGCGAGCGGCTGGCCGCTTTTGTCAGCGCGCAGCAGTATGTCGAGCCGGTCAGTACCATTCTCGACAATCTGCGTACAGAAATCGCCGCTCCCGAAGCCAGCACCGCAGCGCTTATCGAGACGCTATTCCGCTTCATGGACGAAGATCGTAAATCCACGGCGCTGAAAGCGCTGCAGGGCATTATCTGGCGCGAGGGCTATCTGAACGGCGACTTTACCGGCCATCTTTATCCCGATGTACTCCCGGCGCTGGAGAAGTGGAAGGCGATGGGCATTGATTTATATGTATATTCCTCAGGCTCGGTTGCCGCGCAGAAATTGTTATTTGGCTACAGCGACGAAGGTGATATTACTCATCTCTTCAGCGGCTATTTCGATACCCTGGTCGGCGCCAAACGCGAAGTTCAATCCTATCGCACTATCGCCGAACAACTGGGGCATAGCCCGGCGAGCATTCTGTTCCTCTCTGATATCCATCAGGAACTGGACGCCGCCGAAGCGGCAGGTTTACGCACCCTGCAGCTGGTACGCGGCGACCGCGACCCGGCCAGCCATCATCCACAGGTTCAGCGTTTTGACGACATCGACCCGGAGCAACTTCCCGCATGAGCGAATTAACTATTTTTTCCGTTAACGACGCCAGCCATCCACGCTGGCACAGCAGCAACGCCGATGAGATCCAGCAGCAATTGCGCGCAAAAGGGGTGCGCTTCGAGCGCTGGCAGGCCGATCGCTACCTGGGCCCGGCGCCAACCGCTGAAACCGTTATTGCGGCCTATCAGCACGCGATTGATAAACTGGTGGCTGAAAAGGGCTACCAGAGCTGGGATGTCATTAGCCTGCGGGCGGATAATCCGCAGAAAGAGGCGCTGCGGGCTAAATTCCTCAATGAGCATACCCATGGCGAAGATGAAGTACGCTTCTTTGTCGAAGGCGCCGGGCTGTTTTGCCTGCATATCGGCGATGAAGTCTTTCAGGTGCTGTGCGAAAAGAACGATCTGATCTCCGTCCCGGCGCATACGCCGCACTGGTTCGATATGGGTTCGGAGCCGAATTTCACCGCCATTCGTATTTTTGACAATCCGGAAGGCTGGATAGCGCAATTCACCGGCGATGCTATCGCCGATGCCTATCCGCGCTTACCCTAACCTTTATGCATAGCGGCGGCGCAGCAGCTCGCATTCGAAGAGAAATTCGAGCCCTTCCAGCTGACGCCGCGCCTCGCTAACATCCCTGCCCCAGCAGGTTAAGCCGTGGCCGCGGATCAAAAATCCATAACGCAAAGGATGGCTACGGGCATACGCTTCAACCCGCGCCGCCAGCGCCTCAATATCCTGATCGTTATCAAAAATCGCCACCGGTACGCTATCGAGATGGCTATGCTGCCCGCTCAGCGTTTTTTGCATTTCATAGCCCTGCAGCTGCAGGGTATCGCTGGTTTCAAGACGTGAGAGCACCGTAGCGTGCACGGTATGCACGTGCAGCACGACGTTCGCTTCAGGAAACAGGCGATAAACCAGCGTATGCAAGCCGGTCTCCGCCGACGGTTTACGGCCCGACGGCGCGCGATTGCTGGCGATGTCTACCTGTAAAAAATCGTCGCTGGTCAGGCTGCCCTTATCGCGCCCCGATTCGCTCAACCAACACCAGCGCGCATCCTCGCGTACTGACATATTGCCGCCGGTTGCCGGCGCCCACCCTTTTGCGCCAATCCAGTGACAGGTGGTCACCAGTTGTGCGAGTCGCTCTTGCCACATAATCGTTCCTTATCACTGTTAACCGTTACGCCAGCGGCGCAAAAATACCGTCCGCCACCTGCTGTGGCGTGACCACGCCGCTATCCAGCACCCAACCGCTGATTAACGCGGCTGGCGTCACGTCAAAGGCCGGGTTATAAACCGGCGCGTTTTCTGGCGCCCACTGCACGGCGCCAAAGCTGCCTTTTACGCCGGTCACCTCTTGCGCCGCACGCTGTTCAATCGGGATCGCCGCGCCGTTCGGGCAGTAGCGATCGAGAGTGGTTTGCGGCGCCGCCACGTAGAAAGGAATACGATGATAGTGAGCCAGCACCGCCAGCGAATAGGTCCCAATTTTATTCGCCACGTCGCCGTTGGCGGCGATACGATCCGCGCCGACCCATACCGCATCAACCTGCCCCTGCGCCATCAGGCTGGCGGCCATTGAGTCGGTAATCAGCTGATACGGCACGCCCAGCTCCCCCAATTCCCAGGCGGTCAGGCGCCCGCCCTGCAGCAGCGGCCGCGTCTCATCGACCCAGACGTTAGCCACCTTGCCCTGTTCATGGGCCAAAGCGATAACCCCCAGCGCGGTGCCAACCCCCGCCGTCGCCAGGCCACCGGTATTACAGTGGGTCAACAAACGGCTACCCGGCGTTACCAGCGCATTGCCAGCTTCGGCAATGCTGGCGCACAGCTGTTTATCTTCCGCAATCAGGCGCAGCGCTTCGGTCTCCAGCGCCTGCGGATAGTCTTCCTGCGCCAGCGCCTGCTTCATACGATCGAGATTATTCATTAGATTGACCGCCGTCGGCCGCGCCGCGCGCAGGGTTTCCAGCGCCTGAGCAAGCTCGTCGCGGGATAAGCCGCGCTGCGCCAACAGCGCCAGCAGCAGACTGGCGGAGAGACCAATCAACGGCGCGCCGCGCACCCGCAGGGCATGAATATGGTCCACCAGCAGCGCAACGTTATCCGCCGCCAGCCAGCGTTTTTCCTGCGGCAATGCCTGTTGATCGAGAATAAAAAGCTGATTTTCGCTTACCCGCAGGCTGGTGGTCTGTAGTGTCTGCATATCGTTAAATCCCTGTTGCGTTGTTGTATCACATTGTGTCAGGATGAAATCCAGATGTATAGACGTCTGAACGGCTTAATTCAGCACTTTTGAGGATCGAGGCAATGTCGCAATACCATACCTTCACGGCCAGCGATGCGGTGGCTTACGCACAACAATTTGGCGGGCTCGACGATCCGTCTGAGCTGGTGTCGGCGCAGGAGGTAGGCGACGGCAATCTCAATCTGGTGTTCAAAATTTTCGATGCTCAGGGCGTGAGCCGGATTATTGTTAAGCAGGCGCTGCCCTACGTGCGCTGCGTCGGCGAATCCTGGCCGCTGACCCTCGACCGCGCGCGCCTCGAAGCACAGACCCTGGTCGCCCACTATCAGCACAGCCCGCAACATACGGTACACATTATTCATTTCGATCCCGCTCTGGCGGTGATGGTGATGGAGGACCTTTCCGATCACCGTATCTGGCGCGGCGAGCTTATCGGCAACGTCTACTATCCGCAGGCGGCAGGCCAGTTGGGCGAATATCTGGCGCAGACGCTGTTCCACACCAGCGATTTCTATCTCCATCCGCATGAGAAAAAAGCGCAGGTGGCGCAATTTATCAATCCGGAAATGTGCGAGATCACCGAGGATCTGTTTTTTAACGATCCGTATCAGATCCACGAGCGCAATAACTACCCGGCGGAGCTGGAAGAAGAGGTTGCCGCCCTGCGTGAGGACGCTCAGCTTAAACTGGCGGTCGCGGCGCTGAAGCACCGCTTTTTTTCACAGGCCGAAGCCCTGCTGCACGGCGATATTCATAGCGGCTCCATCTTCGTCGCTGAAAATAGCCTTAAAGCCATCGATGCCGAATTTGGCTATTTCGGCCCTATCGGTTTTGACGTCGGCACCGCCATTGGCAATTTGTTGCTTAACTATTGTGGTCTACCTGGCCATCTCGGCATTCGCGATGCCGCCGCCGCGCGCGAACAGCGGCTCAACGATATACAGACCTTGTGGCACACCTTCAGCGAGCGTTTCCAGGCGTTAGCGACGGAGAAAACCCGCGATGCGGCGCTGGCCTGCCCCGGTTACGCCTCAGTATTCCTCAAAAAAGTATGGTGCGATGCCATTGGATTCTGCGGAACTGAACTGATACGCCGCAGCGTCGGGCTTTCACACGTCGCCGATATCGATTCGATTCAGGACACGGCCATGCGCCACGAATGCCTGCGCCATGCAATTACGCTCGGCAAAGCGCTGATCGTCATCGCCGAGCGTATCGATAGCGTGGACGAACTTATCGCCCGCGTACGTCAGTACAGCTAACCGCGTGATTATTTATGTTGGGCTTCCAGGGTGGCAAACCACGGGGCAATAAAATCTTCGGTCTGCCCCCAGCCTGGGATGATTTTCCCCAGCGACGCCACGTTGACCGCCCCCGGCTGTGCCGCCAGCAGCGCCTGCGGAATGGCCGCCGCTTTGAAATCGTAGGTAGCCGGGGTGCTTTCCCCGGCAATCTTATTGGCAATCAAGCGCACATTGGTGGCGCCGATGAGTTTCGGGTCGACCGCCACGCTAACCTTCCACGGGCTACCGGCCTCCCGCATCAGCTGTAAATCCTGATTGGAAATATCGATGCTGTAGAGTTTGATTTCGCTGCGCCCGTTTTCTTTCAGCGCCTTATAGGCTCCCTGACTAAAGGCATCCCATGTCCCCCAGATGGCGTCAATTTTACCTTTAGGATACTTAGCCAGAATCGCGCCAACTTTGTTGGCCGTGTCACCCTGCACGTCGGATGAAACGGCACCGATAGACTCCAGCTCTTTAATCCCCGGATTTTGTTTTAGCAGCGTCTGGTAGGCCGCCTGGCGGCGCTCCATTGGCGGGAAGCCTGCCACCCATAGCTTGATAATGTTGGCCTTGCCGTTGAAGTCTTTTACCAGTTGGCCAAAAGAGAGCTCGGTCAACGAGGCGTCATCCTGCTGGCTAACCGTCACGCCGGGGACGGATCCCTGCACCGCGGTATCGAACACCGCCACTTTGATCCCGGCATCGACCGCTTTTTTCACCAGCGCGGTCGAGTAGGGATCGCGCCCCTGGGAAAGAATAATACCGTCGTATTTCTGGCTAATGGCCTGATTGACGAAATCCTGGAACTTCGCGTCATCACCGTTGCTCAGGAAAGCGCTGACTTTAAAACCGAGCTTTTTACCTTCCTGAATCGCCCCGGCGACAAACTGGGTAGTGTTATCGTCAGAACCGAGATTGCGAATCACCGCGATGCGGATCGGGCCGTTATGCTCAGCGATCGCCGCCGGAACCGGCGTCGGGGTCTGCGCCAGCGCTGCCATCGACTGCAGCAGGCCCAGCGCCATAAGAGAAAGTGCTATCTTTTTCATTTTGTTTACCCTGTAAAGTGTTAGGTCCGGCGCTGAAAATAGGTCAGTGCCAGCGCGCCAGCCAGCACCAGCCCTTTAATAATGTCCATCGCGTAATAGGGCACCGACAGCATCACCAGTCCATTGGAAAGCACGCCAAGGATAACCGCTCCCACCAGCGTCCCCAGCGCATTCGGCTTGCCGGAGCCCGCCAGCGAAAAGCCGATCCACGCCGCCGCGACCGCATCCATCAGGTAACCGCCCCCGGCGTTCACCTGGGAAGAACCAATCCTTGATGCCAGCAGAATGCCGCCCAGCCCGGCCAGCAGCGAGGCAATCACGTAGGCCGCTACTTTATAGCGCGTGATCCGCAGGCCGGAGAGCCTCGCCGCCTCCGGATTACCGCCGATGGCGTACATCCGCCGCCCGTGGGTGGTGAACGACAGCGCCAGCTGCGCGATTAGCGTTACCACCAGCATGATAATGACGATGATCGGTACCTGCCCCAGCGCGCCAAACGCCGCCGGAATCGTGCCTTCAGCCATATCGCCGCTCGGCAACACCATATTCTCGGTGATCGAGCCGCCGTAGCTGTAGGTCATCGCCACCCCCTGAATCACAAACAGGCTGGCAAGCGTGGCGAGCATGTCAGGAATGCGCAGCACCACGATCAGAAACGCGTTGAATAACCCCACTAGCGTACAGAGCGCGAGGGTAATCAGAATGGCTTCAGTGGTGTTCAGGCCGTGCCAGACAAACAACGAAATCACTAACGCATTCGCCAGCGACGCCGTCGACCCCACCGACAGATCGAAACCGCCAATAGTGAGCGAAATCGACACCCCGATGGCAATCACCGTCACGATAGCGATGGAGCGCAGAATGTTGATGATGTTAAAGGGATCAAGAAAGTTATCTGAGGCTAAACCAAAGACGCCAACCAGCAGCACCACGGTCAGCAACATGCCCCATTTATAGAGAAAATCGAAAAACCGCTGACGGCCCGATACCGTCGCGTTGACTGCCAGGGCCTTGCTCACGCTGCCGCTCCTCCGGTGGAGTAATAAAGAATTGTATCTTCCCGCGCCTCGGCGCCGGGAATTTCCGCCACAATGCGCCCATCCCACAGCACGCAGATGCGATCGCACAGGCCTACCAGCTCGGAAAATTCGCCGGAGGCGTAAATCACGCCCCGGCCTTCCCGCGCCAAGCCATCAATCAACTGAAACAGATCGGTTTTCGCTTTAACGTCCACCCCTTTCGTCGGTTCGTCGAAAATCAGCACGTTTGCACTGCCGCGCAGCCATTTGCCGATGGCCACTTTTTGCTGATTACCGCCGGAGAGACGGCGCAGTGACTGCCCCGGTCCGGTGGCACGCACGCCGATACGGGCAATTACCTCCTGCGCCCACCGCCACGCCTGCCGATGGCCGAACAGGCTCCAGCGCGAAAAGCTGTTATCGGCGCTGACCGCCAGATTCATGGCGATCGCCTCATCAATGAATATCCCCTCTTTGCGCCGCTCTTCCGGCACCAGCGCCAGCCCCTGGAGGACGGAATCGGCCGGATCGCGCGGCCGCCACGGCTGGCCGTTAAGTTCGCCGTAGCGCAGTCGGCTTTTGCTGGCGCCGAATAAGGCTTTGCAGAGTTCAGTTTTCCCCGCGCCCGCCAAGCCGGCGATGCCGAGAATTTCCCCCTTATGCAGGCGTAGCGAGATATCCTGCAACAGCGCCTCGTCATGCAAACCGTCAACCTGCAACAGCACCTCTTCGCCATGCGGCGGACGCGCAGGCGGGAAAATATCGCTCAGCTCGTGACCGAGCATTTTTTCGACGATCTGCTCACCGCTGAGCTCGGCCATCGGCCCGCTTTCGATTAAACGGCCATCGCGCAGCACCGTCAGGGTGTCGCAAATCGCTTTCAGTTCATGAATACGATGCGAAATAAAGACCACGCCGATCCCCTGCTGTTGCAGACGACGAACCACCGCAAATAAGCGTTCGCTTTCGTGCTGATCCAACGGCGCGGTGGGTTCATCAAGAATCAAAAAACGGCAGTGGTGCGACAGTGCGCGAGCCAGCAGAATTTGCTGCTTTTCGGCAAGGGTACAGCTATCGATTGAACGTCGAACGTCCAGAGCAATATCAAGCTGCGCCAGCGCTTCGCGCGCCTGCTGACGCACCCGCGACCAGCGAAAAACCGCACCCGGTTCAGCCAGCCTGTCCAGCATGATGTTTTCCGCAATGCTCAGCCCCGGAACCAGCGCAACATCCACCTCCTGCTGTACCAGATGAATCCCCAGTTGCTTTGCATCGCGCGGCGAACGAATGCTAACCGGCTGGTTATTGATCACCACTTCACCTTCGTAATCGGCATGCGTCCCGCACAACACCGCCATCAGCGTCGATTTGCCTGCGCCGTTGGCGCCGGTCAGCGCATGCACCGTTCCGCCCTTAAGGGTAAACGCCACCTTGCTCAGCGCCTGAAAGCCGGAAAAGGCCAGGCTAATGTTATGCATCTCAAGGCGATTCACGCTCATCACCCTCCCCAGGCAATTAATATTCTGATTTAACGAATTTTTCACAGCCGCCGATGCCTGACAACTGCGTAAAAAGCATAAGCTAAAACCAAATAATATTAGCCATCTGGATGTCCAGACATAACATCAGGTTAGCCCAACACCCATAATGAGCGCTTCCCGCCCTGGCAGCGCTTTAGCCTGCCGGCGACGTTAACCCCTGACGCTTTGCGCGCGACGTTTGAGAAGGTGGAATACTTCAGCCGTTAATCACCCAGACCATCTATACCTAATGATGATTCTCACCACTCTCGTAACGAGGTCATCATGCAGATCGATTTAACAGGTAAGAAGGCGCTGGTTACCGGCGCCAGCCGTGGGTTGGGTCGCGCTATTGCGCTGTCGCTGGCGCGCGCCGGCGCCGATGTGGTTATTACGTATGAAAAATCGGCCGATAAAGCCCAGGCGGTCGCCGATGAAATAAAGGCCCTGGGTCGGTACGGCGAAGCGGTGCAGGCCGACAGCGCCAGCGCGCAGGCCATTCAGGATGCCGTCACCCATGCGGCCCGGGCCCTCGGCGGACTGGATATTCTGGTCAACAACGCTGGCATCGCCCGCGGCGGTCCACTGGAATCCATGACGCTGGCGGACATTGACGACCTTATCAACGTCAATATTCGTGGGGTGGTCATCGCTATCCAGGAAGCGCTGGTGCATATGTCCGATGGCGGACGGATCATCAACATCGGCAGCTGTCTGGCCAACCGCGTAGCCATGCCGGGCATCGCGGTTTACGCCATGACCAAGTCCGCCCTCAACTCCCTGACCCGTGGCCTGGCGCGTGATTTAGGCCCTCGCGGGATCACCGTTAACCTTGTCCATCCAGGGCCGACCAACAGCGATATGAACCCGGAGGATGGGGAACAGGCGGAAGCCCAGCGCCAGATGATTGCGGTCGGTCACTACGGCCAGCCGCAAGACATCGCCGCGGCGGTCACCTTCCTGGCCAGCCCGGCCGCTGGGCAGATCTCCGGTACGGGGCTCGACGTGGATGGCGGCCTGAACGCCTGATCGCATATTTTCTGCAAGCCTCTGTCGCCCGGCAGAGGCCTTCCCGCGCCGCCTCGACGGGTTACGCTTTGCCTCTTACCTGCGTTTTTTCTCCGCTCTACTGTACTCCATAAGAAATTCGGAATTTATCTAATAGTCTTATTATTTCCTTATGTTTTGTGTGGGCGTACAGTGGAGGTACGGATGAAGATTGTCTGGTCAAAAACGGCAAATAAGCAATTTTCTAAAATCGATAATCGGTATAAGAACCGCATTAAATCCAGGCTGGAGAAGATGAATGATAAAGCTTCACCTATCTCGGATATCAAAAAATTGTCCTTTCCCGAAAACCACTACAGGCTGCGATTAGGTGATTACAGAGTCATCTACACCTTTGGGGATCCGCCGGACGATACCTGCTACGTAGTGGCGGTTAAACGCCGAACCACCACCACCTACCTTCATGAGGAACATACCGAATATGACTATTCAGTACATCAAGGATGAAGAAGGAAAAGACCAGTATGTCGTCATTCCTTACAGTGATTACTTTCGTATGCGCCTGGCTCTGCTGGAGTACGACGACGAGGATGAAAACAATTGGGAAGATATTTCTTATGAATCAGATATCTATGATAACGTAATGCTGCCAGGGGATGTCTGCGACGTGATGCATAAAGAAAACGTCAGCCTGCAGGCCGCGTGGCGTATCCTGCGCGGACTCTCACAGCGGGAGGTCGCGGCTAAACTCGGCATCAGCCAGTCCGCGGTGTCACAGCTGGAAGCACTGGACTCCCGTCCGCAGAAGCGGACCCGCGAAAAACTGGCGGCGATTTACGGCTGTACCCAGGAGCAAATCAGCCTCTACTTACCGAAAGAAGGCTAGCAGCACTTCGCCCCGCCCTTACCGCCATAGCGCGCGTCCTGGCGTTCGCGAAAGAACTCTTCATAGGTCATCGGCGTCTGATCCGGGTGGGTTATTCGCATATGCTCGACGTAGTTATCGTAATCCGGCACGCCGATCATCATCTTCGCCGCCTGGCCTAAATATTTTCCTGCTTTTGAAAGGGTGTCGAACATAATGAGTTTCTCGCTTATTTCCCTCACCCCAGCCCTCTCCCACAGGGAGAGGGAGGAGAAGAAAGGTAGGCCAAACAGGTTAATGCGCGCGTTTTGCCTGCGCCGTTAAGCCCTGCGCATCCGCGGGCATCGCTTCATACGGCGTCTCTTTCGCCGTCGGTTTATCCTCTTTCAGCGCCGCCAGCGCGGTTTTAATCGAGAACAGCGCCAGAACCACCACCACAATCATAAAGAAGATAGTCAGCCCGGCATCGAGACGGTTATTAAACACCAGCTGCGCCAGCTGCGATTCCGTATATTGCGGCGGAATGGCGCCGCTGTCGATCATCGCCTGGAATTTATTGGCGATGGCCAGGAAGCCGACTTTGGTATCCGGGCTAAACGACTTCTGCCAGCCGGCGGTCAACGTACAAATCAGCAGCCAGCTTGTCGGCAGCAGCGCCACCCACGCATAGCGCTGGCGTTTCATCTTGAACAGTACCACCGCGCACAGCATCAGCGCCATCCCCGCCAGCATCTGGTTGGCGATACCGAACAGCGGCCACAGGGTATTGATGCCGCCCAACGGATCGACCACCCCCTGATGCAGGAAGTAGCCCCACGCCAGGACGCACAGCGCGGTCGCCAGCAGGTTAGCCGGCAGCGAGCTGGTTTTTTTCAACCCCGGACTCACCACGCCCAGCAGATCCTGCAGCATGAATCGCGCCGCGCGGGTGCCGGCATCAACCGCCGTCAGGATAAACAGCGCCTCAAACAGAATGGCGAAGTGGTACCAGAAAGAGACATCCATCAGCCCGCCCAGCGAGCCGTGCAGAATGTAAGCCATCCCCACCGCCAGCGTCGGCGCGCCGCCGGCGCGTGAAATAATCGACTGTTCGCCGACCTCGCTGGCAATCTGGCGCAGCGTATCCGGGGTTATGCTAAAGCCCCAGCCGCTCACCACCTGCGCCGCCGAGGCCACAACATCGGTGGTTCCCGCCGGCGCCAGCACCGCCATCGGGCTGTTCATCGCGAAGTAGACGCCCGGATCGATAATACAAGCCGCCACCAGCGCCATAATGGCGACGAAGGATTCCATCAACATGCCGCCGTAGCCGATAAAGCAGGCTTGCCCTTCGTTGGCCAACATTTTCGGCGTGGTGCCGGAGGAGATCAGCGCGTGGAAGCCGGAAACCGCGCCGCAGGCGATGGTGATAAACAGGAACGGGAACAGGTTGCCGGTCCATACCGGGCCGGTGCCGTCAACGAACTTCGTCAGCGCCGGCATGGTCAACGTCGGGCGCATAATCAGGATGCCAATCGCCAGCCCAACGATGGTGCCGATTTTCAGGAACGTGGAGAGATAGTCGCGCGGCGCCAGCAGCAGCCAGACTGGCAGTACCGCAGCCACAAAGCCGTAACCCACCAGAATCCAGGTCAGCTGTACGCCGGTGTAATCAAACCACGGCGCCCAGGTCGGGCTTTCCGCCACCCAGCCGCCGGAAATGATCGCGAACACCAGCATCACCAGGCCTATCACCGACACCTCACCGATGCGCCCCGGGCGCAGATAGCGAATATAGATGCCCATAAAGATCGCCAGCGGGATGGTAAAGGCGACGGTGTATGTCCCCCACGGACTGTGGGTCAATGCTTTCACCACGATCATCGCCAGTACCGCGAGGATGATCACCATGATCATAAAACAGGCCACCAGCGCCAGTACGCCAGCGGTTGGCCCCATCTCCTCTTTAACCAGTTCGCCAAGCGAACGGCCATCGCGACGGGTCGAAACAAACAGCACCATAAAGTCCTGTACGGCGCCGGCCAGCACCACGCCGGCGAGGATCCAGATCATCCCCGGCAGGTAGCCCATCTGCGCGGCAAGCACCGGGCCAACCAGCGGCCCTGCGCCGGCAATCGCCGCAAAATGGTGACCGAACAGCACTTTTTTGTCAGTCGGAACATAATCGAGGCCGTCGTTATGTCGTACCGCCGGCGTCATCCGCGTTGGGTCAACGCCGAGGACGGTTTTGGCGATATACAGGCCGTAGAAACGATACGCGATCAGATAAACGCAGACCGCCGCGACGACAATCCACAGCGCATTTATCTGCTCACCCCGGTTTAAGGCGATATAGCCGAGGGCAAAGGCTCCGATCACGGAGAGCAGTGTCCAGATAAGGTATTTCCCTGAATTATTCATTGTTGTGGTCCACCGGTAGGGTAATCAGGATGTTACAGTTTGTTTCTAGAACACAACGCAGAGTTTAACAACTTCGAAACAGCGCAGATGCCATGCCGCGGCGGAGATTTGTCTCACATTGCTAGCGAGATCACTTAAGGCAGGAAAATAAATGAAAGGATTACCGTGAACGGTGCCGTTTTTTTGTCGGGTGGCGGCTAACGCCTTACCCGACCTACAGATCCGTAGCCCGGCTCAGCGCAGCGCAAGCCGGGGAAATAGCAGCGTCTTAGCCAAGCACCGCGGTTCCCAGACGACAGGTGCAGCAGCGCCGCCCTTTTTCGTCATACACCACAATTTCCCAGCTCTGACTCTGGCGGCCAAGATGCAGCGGTCGGCATTCGCCGCGCACTTTACCGCTGGAGACCGGACGATGGTGGGTAGCGTTAAGCTCGGTGCCCACCACACATTGCCCTTCTTCGGTCATCAGCCAACCGGCCATCGAGCCCAGCGTCTCCGCCAGCGCCGCGGAAGCGCCGCCGTGCAGCAGACCAAACGGCTGATGCGTGCGCGCATCCACCGGCATCTCCGCCTCCAGCAGCGCCTCCTCCAGCCGGGTGTAGACAATACCCAGATGCGCCACCATGGTGTTTTCGCTGCTGGCGTTCAGCGCCGCAAGCGTGAGCTCTCGTTTCCAGGACATCTACGCCCCCAGCGTCGAGCCGCCATCGACCACAATATCCTGCAGCGTAATATGGCTGGCGTGAGAAGAGGCGAGGAACAAAATGGTATTGGCGATCTCCTGCGGTCGGGCGATTTTGCCCAGCGGGATGCCAAGCTTAAACTGCTCGCCAAATCCGCGGATCCGCTGCTGTTCAGCATCTTCATTGACCCACAGGGTACGTTGCATATCGGTGTCGGTGGAGCCCGGCGATACCAGGTTGCAGCGCACGCCGCTACCTGCCAGCTCAAGCCCGACGGTCAACGCCAGGCTTTTCAGCGCCGCTTTCGAGGCGCCATAGGCGCTCATGCCGATACGCGGCGTATGCGCGGCATCGGAGGCGACGGTGACGATCGCCCCGCCCCGCTGACGGCGGAACTGCGCCATCGTCTGCTGAAACAGATTAAACGCGCCGCCGACGTTCACAGCGAAAGTCTGCTGCCAGTCCTCCGCGCTCAATTGATCGGTCGCCCCCATGCGCAGGATCCCGGCGGCATTCACCAGCACGTCCAGTCGTTCGATATCGTTGAGCAGACGCGCGCAAACGTCGCGTACCTGGTCGGCATCGGCGACGTCCAGCATTTCGGTGGCAAACGGATAACCTTCGCCGTCAAAGGCAAGGTCGAAACCGGTGACGTTGGCCCCGGCCTCGACGAAAGCCAACGCGGTGGCATAGCCAATGCCTTTACCTGCGCCGGTCACCCACACGGTCTGGCCGTGAAAATCCAGCGCCGCCATTATTTCACCTCGCGGGAGAGCAGCGCCCACCAGGCGTCGATGGTCGGGTTTTTCGCCAGCATCACGAAGTCGATATCGCCGTGTACTTTGCGCCAGCGGGCGGCCAGCGCCATCATACGCACCGAATCCAGACCGTAGTCGATCAGGTTTTCATCATCCAGCGGTTCGTCGGATTCGTCGAGCAGCGGCAGAATTAGCGCGCGCAGCGCCGCTTTGGAGGCCGGCAGCGGCAACAATTCTTCGGTCATCACCACGCGTCCAGAACGGCCGGCGACGTATTTCAGCGCCATCAAATGCTCTTCGCGGCTGAAATCTGCCAGCGCGTCGGCGACAAAGAACGGTTTGATATCGCGCATAAAAGCGTCGGTGGCGGTGGTCATGCAGCCGATATGGGCGTAAACGCCGGTGATGATCAGCTGGTCGCGGCCGGTCTCTTTCAGCATCTCTTCAAGCGGTGAGCGATGAAACGCGCTGTAGCGCCATTTCACCAGCACCGTATCCTGTTCATCCGGCGCCAGCGCGGCAATCACCTGCTGCTGTTCCGGCGAGCGAGTCAACCCCGGCCCCCACATATCATTCAGCAGGGCGCGGTCTTCGTCGCTCTGCTCTTTCGGCTGGGCGGTGTAGTACACCGGAATGCCGTTTTGTTTGCAGAAGTCGCGCAGGGCGGCAATATTGGCCACCACTTTTTCCATCATCGCGCTGTTTTCGCCCCAGAAGTTGAGGAAATACTCCTGCATATCGTGGATCAGCAGCGCGGCGCGCGACGGCTCAAAGGCCCAGTTAACTTTGTTGGCCGGAATATCGCTGGCTTCCGGCAGCGCGTAAGCCTGTAATTTAGGGATTGCCATTCTCTGTTCTCCTTCAGCCCAGCTTGCCTTCGGCCAGCCACTGACGTAATTGTTTTTTATCGACTTTGCCCACCGGCGTCAGCGGCAGCGCGGCAACGCACTCCACGCGATCCGGCAATTTAAATTCCGCCACGCCCTGCTCGCGCAGGAAACGGCGCACCGCGACGGCGCGCAGCGGCGATGTCACCACCAGATAAGCACAGCTCTTCTCGCCCAGCAGATTGTCTTCAATGCTAACCAGCGCGGCGTGGATCACCGCCTCATGGCGCAGCAGCAGGTTTTCTATCTCTTCAGCGGCGATCTTCTCGCCGCCGCGGTTGATCTGATCTTTTTCCCGGCCCTGGACGGTGATATAGCCATCTTCATCGATCGAAATCAGATCGCCGGAGCAGTAAAATCCATCGGCATCAAAGGCTTCCGCGTTATGTTGCGGGCTGTTGTAATAGCCGCGGAAGGTATAAGGGCCGCGGGTCATCAGACGGCCCACTTCGCCGCGCGGCAGTGGGTTACCGTCGGCATCCGCCACCCACACTTCGTCGTCAGGGCACATCGGGCAACCCTGGGTGTTGATAATCCGCTGCGGGCTATCGTTGAGGCGGGTGTAGTTAACCAGCCCTTCCGCCATGCCGAACACCTGCTGCAGCTGGCAGCCGATTTCCGCCGGGATACGCGCGGCGAGCGTCGCGGACAGGCGCGCTCCGCCAACCTGCAGCAGCTGCAGCGATTGCAGTTGCGCGTTGCTGCCCCATTCATGAATAGCCTGCAGCCACAGGCTGACCGCCGGCGGCACCAGCGATGCGACGTTAATCTGATGTTTTTCGATCAGCGGGAAACACAACGTGGCGCTCGGGTCAGCGGCGAGGATCACCCGGCCGCCGGCGAGAAAGACGCCCAGCGATCCGGGCGAGCTCATCGCATAGTTATGCGCCGCCGGCAGCGCGTTGAGATAGCGCGTGTCGGCGTTAATCCCGCAGATCTCGTTGCTGCGGCGGATACTGTAGTCGTAATCGTTATGGGTTCGCGGAATAAGCTTCGGCGTCCCGGTGCTGCCGCCGGAGAGCTGGAAAAAAGCCACTTCGTCAGCCGGCGTCGGATTGGCGACAAAGTTATCCGCCGTGCGGTTAATTTCCGTTGCCAGGTCGCGCTCGCCGCCATCGTTACGCAGCAGCGCGACACGCAGCGAAGGATGCTCAGCGATAAAACCATTAAGGAAACTATCGTCAGCAAACAGCGCGTGCTCGCGATCGGCAATCAGCAGCACCGGTTTAATCTGCGCGGCATAGGCGTTGAGTTCGCTGCGCTGATGGCTAAACAAAGCGTTAACCGGTGCGACGCCGATGCGCAGCAGCGCAAAGAAAGTAATGTAGAACTCGGCGACGTTGCCAAGCTGCACCAGCGCGGTTTCTCCGCGCTTGAGTCCCTGATGCTGCAGGGAGGACGCGAGGTTATCCACCAGTTGGTTAAACTGGCGGTAGCTAATCTGCCGCTCGCCGTCGATAATCGCCACGGCGTCATTGTCCGCATGACGAGTAATCAGATTGGTTAACGGCAGATCCTGCCAGTAGCCTTTTTGACGATAGCGGGCCGCAAACTCTTCCGGCCAACGGGTAAATGCAATCATCCTTGCCTCTTAATTCAAGCCAAATACGTTGAGCATGGTGGTGAGTTTGACGCCGGTTTCACGCCATTCGCCCAGCGGCGAAGAGGCCGGGACGATACCCGCGCCGGCAAACAGGCGCAGCGAGCGTTGATGTAAGCGTGCGCAGCGGATGGTCACTACCCATTCGCCGTTGCCTTCGTCATCGCACCAGCCGACAATGCCGCCAAACAGTTGGCGATCGAAGGGTTCGAGCTCGGCAATCAGCCGCTTCGCCACCTGGTGCGGGAAGCCGCTCAGCGCCGGGGTCGGGTGCAGCAGGCAGGCCAACGACATGGCGTTTTCTTCCGCCAGCGCCGTACCTTCGATCGGCGTCGCCAGATGCCAGAGCGTCGGGGTGGTAATCAGCTGCGGCGATTCCGGTAGCGACAATTGGCTACTGCGCGGGCCCAGCACGCTCTTCATCGCCTGCGTCACCAGCTCATGCTCATGGCGATCTTTGCCTGACGCCAGTAGCTTATTACCCGCTTCCCGGTCCAGCACATCGTCAGGCTGGCGGCGGGCGGAGCCGGCCAGCGGCAGCGAACTGAAGTGCAGTCCTTCTTTACGCAGTAGCAGTTCCGGGCTGGCGCCCAGCAGCACATCACCATTGGACAGTGGAACATGGAAGTTAAAGCTCGCCGGGTTCTGGGCGATCAGCCGCTCCAGCAGCGCGCCGCTATCGACCCGGTCGCGGGTCGTGATATCAATCAGCCTTGAGAGCACCACTTTGTCGACTTCCGGAGTCGCCGTCAGCACGGCGGCGCGTTCCACCATCGCCAAAAACTCGTCCTGTTCCGGGATCTCCTGACGATCGACAACATCCATCGCCTTGAGCGGCGCCGCGTAACGCGCGGACTGCTGTTTGTCGGTACGGGAGAAGGTTTCCCAGCGTTCGGGAATATAGAGCTCGGAAGGCTGATTGGTGTCGAACGGAATCGCCCCGACCATGACCGGCTTGCGGATCCCCGCCGCGCGGGCTTCGGCAAAAGCGGCTGCCATTTTCTGCTGGAACTCGCCGTTCAGCGAATCACCGCCGACGGCAGGCTGGGAAAAACGGCTAAAACAGCCGGTGGTACTGAAGCTGCGGTACGGCGACATAAAGAAGAAGCTTTGCGGCGACAGGGTCTGCGTTTTTTCCTGTACATCCTCAGCCAGTGACGTTTCCATATCATCCTCCAAAAACGATAAAGATATTAAGAATAATTATCATTTATATTTTTGTTGGCTAACCTAAAAGGTATTGCTCTCCTTGTCAACCGCACAAACAGCAGGTTATGCGACTTACACTTGCATCCGTACAGTACAATGTTGAAAATGAGACGTATTTACTACAACTGACTCAGGATGCGAATTCGTGAATTTTGCCACTTTTTGCCGTCGTACTTTACTCGCCAGCGGGCTGTGCCTTTTAGGAATTAACTCAGCGCTGGCGGCAGACTGGCCGCGTCAGATCGTCGATAGCCGCGGCCCCCATACGCTGGAGAGCCAACCGCAGCGCATCGTCTCGACCAGCGTCACCCTCACCGGATCGTTGCTGGCTATTGATGCGCCGGTGGTCGCCAGCGGCGCGACCACGCCGAATAACCGCGTGGCAGACGCGCAGGGCTTTCTGCGCCAGTGGGGCGATGTCGCTAAAAAGCGCAACCTGGCGCGACTCTATATTGGCGAACCCAGCGCCGAAGCGGTGGCGGCGCAGATGCCGGATCTGATTCTGATAAGCGCCACCGGCGGCGATTCCGCGCTGGCGCTGTACGACCAGCTGTCGACTATCGCGCCGACCCTTATCATCAACTACGACGATAAAAGCTGGCAGACGCTTCTTACCCAATTAGGGCATATTACCGGTCACGAAAAGCAGGCGGACGCGCGCATTGCCGAATTCAATAAACAGCTCGTTTCGTTAAAAGAGAAACTGAAGTTGCCGCCGCAGCCGGTGACCGCGCTGGTTTATACCGCCGCAGCGCATAGCGCCAATATCTGGACGCCGGAATCAGCGCAGGGTCAGATGCTGGAACAGTTAGGCTTTAAGCTGGCGACGCTGCCGGGTAACCTGCACGCCAGCCAGAGCCAGGGTAAGCGTCACGACATCGTGCAGTTAGGCGGCGAGAATCTGGCGGCGGGTATCAACGGCGAAAGCCTGTTCCTGTTCGCCGGCGACCAGAAAGACGCCGAGGCCATTTACGCCAACCCGCTACTGGCGCACCTACCGTCGGTTGCCGCTAAACGCGTTTATCCGCTGGGGACCGAAACCTTCCGTCTGGACTACTACAGCGCCATGCTGGTACTGCAGCGTTTATCAGCGCTCTTTGCCTGATTCTCTCCCCGGCGCCCTGCGCCGGGATCTCATTTCACATCATAACTCACACCATCCTGTTGTTATAAAAGAATTTTTTATTTCTTTCCTCTCTTGATACCTCATCGGCGCCTCACGCGAATCATCATCGTTTCAGGTGTTGTTTTGTGATTAGCCATCGTCGCCGCCTTCCCTGAATATCTGCCCCACACCACTTGAGGTGGACATTCAACTCAGAAGGAACTTACCGTGACCACTAGCAAATTGATCAAGGGCGATACCCTGACCGAAACCAGCAATGCGGCAGATGGTTTTAACCCGGCAACTGAAGTCAGCAACTACAGCTATACGTCAGACCGCGTCGCTAAACCGGTCTATAACAAATACAAAAGCGCGACCAACAAACCAAAGGTCTTCGGTTACTACACCGACTGGTCTCAGTACGATGGCCGCCTGCAGGGCAGCGATGCGAAAGATAACCGCGGACGCGGCTACGACCTGACCAACGTCTCCCCTACCGCTTACGATAAAATCATCGTTGGCTTCGTCGGCGTAACCGGCTTCCATAAAGTGGATGGTCTGTATCGCGATGTGGTAGCCGAAGGGGCTGAGCAGTGCGGCAAAGTCAAATATGAACCGACCTTCCTCGACCCGTGGGGCGACTTCCAGTCTTACGTTAACGTTGGCCACAGCGTCAGCGGCTGGGATATCGATCCGAAAACCGTAACCCAGACAAACACCAAAGGCCTGCTCGGCGGTCTGCGCGACCTGCAAGCGAAAGCCAAACAACAGGGCCACAACCTGGTGCTGTCCATGAGCATCGGCGGCTGGAGCATGAGCAACGGTTTTCATGAAACCGCGGCATCTGATTCCTCGCGTAAAATCTTCGCTAAAGGCGTGGTGAAGCTGTTCAAACAGTTCCCGATGTTCAGCGAAGTGGATATCGACTGGGAATACCCGAATGCCGAAGGCGCCGGCAACCCCTACGGCCCGGAAGATGGTGAAAACTATGCGTTACTTATTGCCGAACTGCGTAAGCAGCTGGATTCTGCCGGCCTGAGCGATGTCAAAATCTCTATCGCCAGCTCCGCCGTGGTGAAGACCTTTGATTATTCCAACGTCAAAGCGCTGATGAATGCCGGCCTGTACGGCATCAACGTCATGACCTATGACTTCTTCGGCACCCCGTGGGCGGAAAGCATCGCGCACCACACCAACCTGAAAGCCATTGAGCAAGGCGGCTGGGCGATTAACACCATCGTTGAACATCTGCTGGCGGAAGGTTTCCCGGCTGAGCGCATCAACATCGGTTACGCCGGCTATACCCGTAACGGCCGCAACGCCGAGCTGGAATCGCTGTCTCCGCTGAAAGGCACCTATAACCCGGGTAACGGCACCACCGTCGGTACCTTTGAATCCGGTACCAACGAATGGTATGACGTCATTTATAACTACCTGGATCTGGAAAACCAGAAAGGGCGTAACGGCTTTAACGTCTATACCGATCAGGTTGCTGACGCTGATTTCCTCTACAACCCGGAATCCAAACTGTTTATGTCGCTGGATACCCCGCGCACCGTCAAAGCCAAAGGGGAATACGCTGCCAGTCTGGGCTTAGGCGGCCTGTTCACCTGGACTATCGACCATGATAACGGCGTGCTGGTTAACGCCGCCCGTGAAGGTCTGGGCTACGAAATCGCCTCTGAAGTTATCGATATGGAGCCGTTCTATTTCGAAGGCATTAACGTTGTGCCAGCTGATGAACAAGAAGACGATAAGTCAGAAGATGAGCCAACTGAACCGACGGTAAACCATGCGCCGGAAGCGGCAATTGAAATGATGGTCGTAGGCGGCTCCCGCGTACGCCTGTCCGGGGAAAAATCGTCTGATGAAGACAGCGACGAGTTGAGCTACAGCTGGGGCGTGCCGGCAGCGATTGATGTTGCGGATAAAACCGCCGCGGTTATTGAGTTCGATGTTCCGGAAGTCACCGCGGATACCGAGTTCACTTTCACTCTGTTCGTTCGCGATAGCTGGGGCGAACCGTCAACCCAGCAGCGCTTTATTCTGTCGGTGGTCGTCGCCTCCCAGGGTGAACCAAGCGCTGACGAGCCAGCCGATGAGCCGGCAGATGAAGCGGCTGACGATGAAAAAGACGCCGATGACGTGCCGGCACAGGAAGACGATGTTGTACCATCTGACGAAACCACGCCTTACCCGCTGTGGGATGCCAAAACCGTTTATGGCGGCAACTGGGGTACCTTTGAAACCGTGAGCTGGAAAGGCCACAACTACCAGGTGAAATGGTGGTCTCAGGGCAACCAGCCTGACCTGTACTGCGGCCAGTTCGACGTCTGGAAAGATCTCGGCGCGTACTAAGGGTTATAAATGAAACCAGGCCCCGGAGCAATCCGGGGCCTTTTTGCTGTTGTCGCGCTTAACTTTCGCTGACCATTTCCGGACGCTGAAAACGACGTAGCTCGCGTAATAAGCCAACCAGTAATACGCCAACAATCACCAGCGCCCAGCCGCTGGCGCTGGCGGAAGCCACCGGGGTCATCACCGCCCCTAATCCGCCAAGCAACGCCGCGCCAATGGCATCGCCGGTGACGTTCTGCGCGGTCCACAGGCCATTAATGCGCCCCAACATATTCTCCGGCGTTTGCGTCTGGATAAGCGTGTATTGTAGCAGCGAGCTTATCGCGCTCAGCCAACCAAACAGCGCCAGACAGAGCGCGCCCAGCGCCCAGAACGGCATCACGCTGAACAGCGCAATCGCCACAAACGACCCTACCGTCGTTATCAGCATCAACGCCCCCGGCTTCGCGGTATGCGCCAGTTGTCCGCTGGTTAACGCCCCCAGCGCCGCGCCAAGCGGAATGGCGGCATACAACAGGCCAATCTGCGAATTTGACATCTGCCAACCTTCCGCCAGCGCCGGATAAAGCACCCGCACCGCGCTGGCCATCGTCAACAGGCCGCCGAGCAGCGCAATGCCGCCAATAAGCGGGCTATTAAAGAGAAATTTCAGCCCCGCCAGCAACGATTTCAGCGGATGCTCGCGCGGCTGCGGCGGTGGCGGCAGCAGCGGCAAGCGTAGCAGCGTCAGGGTGGTAATGAACGTCCCCGCCGCCGCCAGGCCATAGTTCCAGGCCACGCCGCCGGTCGCCAGCAATAGCCCGCCGATCATCGGCGATATCACCGAACCGAGACGCACGGTCAGCATGGTGATCGCTCCGGCCTGCATCAGGTTTTCGCGGCCGACTAAAGCCGGCGTTGCCGCCAGAAGCGCGGTCACGCCCAAAGAGGCGAAGAAGCCATCCCAGATCCCCAGCAGGTAAATTGCCGCCAGCGAGGGTTCCGGTAGCATAGCGTTCAGGCACAAGCCGACGAAGCCCACGCCGCAGGTGCCACGCGCCAGCAGGATCAGGCGTTTGCGTTCATAACGGTCGGCCAGCACGCCGCCGACCATCAGCCCAATGAACATCGAACAGCCGGTCAGCATCACCGAGAGCCCCACCTGCCAGGTCGAATGGGTCATCATCTGGATTTGTACCGGGATCGCCACGCCTAGCAGGCCAAGCGACAGGATAGAGATAAAGCGAGCGATAAAGACGGCGCGGAACGCCGGATGGGTGCGCAGGAGGCTGACATCAAGCAGCCGGGAAGGTCGGTTCATGCAAGGGCCTTGTCGTTATTTTTCATACCATTTTTATGGTTTCTCATGGTAACATACCTGAATAAAATCGATAACGATAATTAATATCATTATCATGTCAGGGATTTGAATTATGTCGTTTTCTACGACCACGGTGCGCGCCGTCGCCGTGCCTGGTCTCTTGTTACTTTTAGCTCTCGCGATTGCGCTCAGCCTGCTTATCGGCGCCAAACCTCTGCCGCCTTCGGTGATTGTCGATGCCTTCTCCGGCAGCTGTCAGAGCGCCGACTGCACTATCGTACTGGATGCCCGCCTGCCGCGTACGCTGGCCGGATTGCTGGCCGGCTGCGCGCTCGGTCTCGCCGGCGCGCTAATGCAAACCCTCACCCGTAACCCGTTGGCCGACCCGGGCCTGCTCGGCGTCAACTCCGGCGCCAGCTTCGCCATCGTGCTCGGTGCGGCGCTGTTGGGCATCACTTCGCCGCAGGAGCAGTTGCTGATGGCCTTCTGTGGCGCCTTCGCCGCGTCGCTACTGGTCGCGTTTACCGGCAGCCAGGGCGGCGGCCAGCTTAGCCCGGTGCGCCTGACCCTCGCGGGCGTGGCGCTAGCGGCGGTACTGGAAGGCTTATCTAACGGCATCGCCCTGCTCAACCCGGACGTGTATGACCAGCTGCGCTTCTGGCAGGCCGGCTCGCTGGATATTCGCACCCTGCAAACGCTGAAAATCGTCCTGCTGCCGGTGCTGATTGCCGCCGTGGTAACCCTGTTTCTTAGCCGGGCGCTGAACAGCCTGAGCCTCGGCGCCGACACCGCCACCGCGCTCGGTAGCCGGGTCGCGCGCGCGCAGCTTATCGGCCTGCTGGCAATTACCGTCCTGTGCGGCAGCGCGACGGCGCTGGTCGGCCCTATCGCCTTTATCGGCCTGATGATGCCGCATATGGCCCGCTGGCTGGTGGGGGCGGATCACCGCTGGTCATTGCCGGTTACGCTGCTCGCCACCCCCGCCCTGTTGCTGTTTGCCGACGTGCTTGGCCGCCTGTTGGTGCCTGGTGAACTGCGCGTTTCGGTGGTCAGCGCCTTTATCGGCGCGCCGGTGCTGATCTGGCTGGTTCGCCGTCAGCCGCGAGGAGGTGCGCTGTGATGGCTCCCTCCCGCCGCCTGATCTTCTGCTGCCTGCTGCTGATCGCCGCCAGTCTGCTGGTGTCCCTGCTCGGTCTGGGTAATGGCCTGGTGCCGCTCAGCCTGGAACAGGTGGTTTCCGCGCTGCTCGGCGACGCGCCTCGCAACGTCAGCATGGTGGTCAACGAATGGCGCTTGCCGCGCGTGCTGATGGCGCTGCTGATCGGCGCCGGGCTTGGCGTCAGCGGCGCCATTTTTCAGTCATTGATGCGTAACCCGCTGGGTAGCCCGGACGTGATGGGCTTCAACACCGGCGCCTGGAGCGGCGTGCTGGTGGCGATGGTGATGTTCGGCCAGAACCTGACCGCCATCGCGCTGGCGGCGATGCTTGGCGGCGTGCTGACCTCGCTGGTGGTGTGGCTGCTGGCGTGGCGCAACGGCATTGAAACCTTCCGCCTGATCATTATCGGCATCGGCGTGCGCGCCATGCTGGTGGCATTCAATACCTGGCTGCTGCTGCGCGCGTCGCTTGAGACTGCCCTTTCCGCCGGGTTGTGGAATGCCGGTTCGCTCAACGGCCTGACGTGGGGCAAAACCTGGCCATCGGCGCCGCTGATCCTGCTGATGTTAGCGTGCGGCGCGCTGCTGGCGAGGCGGATGCGGCTGCTGGAGATGGGCGACGATACCGCCTGCGCGCTGGGGGTTCAAGTCGAACGTTCACGCCTGCTGCTGATGCTGGTGGCGGTGCTGCTGACCGCTTCCGCCACCGCGCTGGCCGGGCCTATTTCTTTCGTCGCGCTGGTCGCCCCGCATATCGCCCGGCGGATAAGCGGCACCGCACGCTGGGGGTTAACCCAGTCGGCGCTGTGCGGCGCGCTGCTGCTGGCGCTGGCCGATTACTGCGCCCAGCGCCTGTTCATGCCTTATCAGTTACCGGTAGGGGTGGTCACCGTCAGTCTTGGCGGTATCTACCTCATCGCGTTATTAATTCAGGAGTCCCGCAAAAAATGACCGCTGTAACTTCCCGTTTGCGCGGCGACCAGTTGACCCTGGCCTACGGCAAAAAGACCATCGCCGAATCGCTGAACGTCACGATTCCTGACGGCCATTTCACGGCGATTATCGGCCCCAACGGCTGTGGTAAATCAACCCTTCTGCGCACCCTCAGCCGCCTGATGACCCCGTCCAGCGGCCACGTTTATCTCGATGGCGAGCAGATCCAGCGCTACGCCAGCAAAGAGGTGGCAAAGCGGATCGGCCTGCTGGCGCAGAATGCCACCACGCCCGGCGATATCACCGTACAGGAACTGGTGGCGCGCGGGCGCTATCCGCACCAGCCGATGTTTACCCGTTGGCGTAAAGAAGACGAAGCAGCGGTAAATAACGCGATGCGGGCGACGGGTATTGTCGACCTCGCGCTGCAGAGCGTGGATACCCTCTCCGGCGGCCAGCGCCAGCGAGCGTGGATTGCGATGGTACTGGCGCAGGAGACGGCGATTATGCTGCTTGATGAGCCGACGACCTGGCTGGATATCAGCCATCAGATCGACCTGCTGGAACTGTTAAGCGAGCTGAATCGCGAGAAGGGATATACGCTGGCGGCGGTACTGCACGATCTCAATCAGGCCTGTCGTTACGCCACCCATCTGATCGCCCTGCGCGACGGTAAGATCGTTGCCGAAGGCGCGCCGAAAGAGATCGTCACGGCGGATCTGATTGAGCGTATCTACGGTCTGCGCTGCACGATCATCGACGATCCGGTGGCGCATACGCCGCTGGTAGTGCCGCTGGGTCGCCGATAATCTTTTCTATACCATCTCAACCAACGCATTCCCGGCTTGCGCTGCGCTGAGCCGGGCTACCCAAAACGGGTAGCCCGGGCTCTACCGTTACCCCAGAATCTCCCGCACTACCGGGCCTATCGCTTCAAAGGTCTGCGGTGAGATAATCTCGACGTGGGCGCAGTTCTGGCTGAACACCTCCAGCTCGCCAACCCATGGCCCCCATGCGACCTGCGGATCCATCCCTTTCTGACGCGTTTTCTCCGCCACAAATAGCGTTGCCTTACCGTCAAACTTCGCGCTGTGCGCGGTCGTCAACAGGCGCACCGCATCGGCGTAGTTACCTTCGATCGCGCTGAACAGCTCGCCGGAAGCCTGCCCCTGCTGAGCAGCGAGAAACGCTTCGCGCTCGCGGGCGATTTCCGCCAGCACTTCGGGATCCAGACCGTTCGCCTCTTTCTCCGCCCAGTTTTGCGTCTCCGGCGGCCAGGTATCCAGCAGGCCGAGGAACGCCACCTCTTCGCCGCGCTGGCGTAAACGGGCGGCAATCCCCTGCGCCAGCGTTCCGCCGAGCGAATAACCAAACAGATAGTAAGGCCCATGCGGCTGCTGCGCTAAAAGCGTGCGCAGATGGTGCTCGCAGACTTCGTCGAGGTTGGCGGCGGAAGCCATCGGCCCCGTCGGACGCGGCGACTGAATACCGGTAATTGACCAGCGCGGGTTAAGATAACGCGCCAGCACGCTGAACTGCCAGGCAAAACCGGAGGCCGGATGGAAGCAGAACAGCGTCGGACCGTCGCTCTCACGCAGCGGCAACAGCGCATCGAAGCCCAGGCGCTGCGCCTGCTCGTCGCTCAGGTCGGAAGCCAGCAGCGCGCTCAGCTTGCCGACTGTCGAAGCGACCATCACCTGCCCCGGCGTCACCTGCCGCGCCAGCTCGCGGCTAAGCTGCGCCGCCAGCCGCATTGCCAGCAGCGAATGGCCGCCGAGGGCGAAGAAATCGGCGTCGATGTCATTTACCTCGCAGCCCAGCAGCTGGCTGAACGCCGCGGCAACGGCCATTTCGGTAGCCGATTGCGGCGGGCGACCGCAGCGCTCGCTGCTTAAGGAGGGGAGCGGTAGCGCTTTACGATCCAGCTTACCGTTGGCGCTGAGCGGGAAGGATTCCAGCTGGATTAACACCACCGGCACCATGTGCGGCGGCAGCTGTTCGCTAAGACGCGCCTTCAGTGCCGCCACGTCCAGCGGCTGGCCGGACTCGCTCACCAGATAACCGACGAGCTGGCGGGCATCGCCGCCGGTGGCCGCCGCCTGATTGAAGACGCAGGCGTGGCACACCGCCTGCGCGACGTCCGGCAGCGCCGCCATCACCCGGTCGATCTCGCCAAGCTCAATGCGCTGGCCGCGAATTTTCAACTGATCGTCGCTGCGGCCAAGATACTCTACCGCCCCGTTATCCAGCCAGCGCGCCACATCGCCGGTGCGGTACATGCGCTCGCCGGGGGCAAACGGGTCGGCAATAAAGCGGCTGGCGGTGAGATCAGGGCGCCCCATATATCCCTGTGCCAGCTGAATGCCCGTTAAGTACAAATCACCCGCCACGCCCGGCGGCACAGGGCGCATCGCAGCATCAAGAATACGTAATCCGGTGTTCCATACCGGCCAGCCGATAGGCACGCTGTTGCCGGTTACCGCCGCCAGCTCTGGCCCGCAGGCGGGATACCAGCTGACATCCACCGCCGCTTCTGTCGGCCCGTACAGGTTATGCAATGGCGCGCCGGTTAAGCGCTCCCATTCGCGACACAGTTCCGTCGGCAGCGCTTCGCCGCTACAGAAAACGCGTTTTAGCGTCCGGCAGGAAGACACATTATCGCTATCCAGCGAGGCGACAAACGCCGCCAGCATCGACGGAACAAAGTGGGTGGTGGTCACGCCATAATCCGTGAAGAACCGCTGCATCGCCTGTGGATCGCGATGCGCCTCCGGCGCCGCCATCACCAGCTGGGCGCCGGTCATAAACGGCCACCAGAACTCCCATACCGAGACATCAAAGCTGCACGGCGTCTTCTGCGCCACCACATCGGCGGCGGTTAACGGATAGTGATTTTGCATCCACAGCAGGCGGTTCACGATGGCGGTCTGCCCGACCATCACCCCTTTCGGCCGTCCGGTGGAACCGGAGGTGAAGATGATATACGCGGTATGTTCCGGTTTTGACAGCGCCAGCGGCGTATCATCTTCAGCAGCCAGCGGCTGCTCATAACACAAGCTGGTCAGTCCCGGAATATCGCTAAAACGGGCCAGTTGATCGTCAGAGGTAATCAGCAGCGAAGGCCGCGCATCTTCCAGCATCATCCGCAGACGATCATCCGGGTAGCCGGTGTCCAGCGGCAGCCAGGCGGCGCCGGCTTCGACAATGCCGTGCAGCGCCAGCGTCAGGAACACCGAACGCGGTAAGGCAACCGCCACGCTATCCCCCGGCTTCACGCCGCGTTGCCGCAGCAGGTTGGCCAGCGCCACCACCTGTTGGCGCATTTCGCGGTAGCTAAAGCGCCAGTTGGCATCCGCCAGCGCCGGGGCATCCGGCGTTTTCCGCGCCTGTTCCGCCACCAACGCGCTGAGGGTAGTGGTCGGCAGTGGCATCGCGGTATTGTTGATCAATGCCAGCTGCGCGCCTTCTTCCGCCGACAGCATCTCCGCCTCGCCGCAGCGTAGCGCCGGGTTGGCAGCGAACTGCGCCAGCAGCGCGGTCAGCCGCGACACGTGGCGGTTCAGCGTCGCCTCATCATAACGCGCTTTATTGGCGAGGATCTCCAGCGACAGACCGCCGCGTTCGTCCGGGAACAGTGCCAGCTCGAGGTCATTCACCGGGCCGGTGGCGAGGGTATGCGTCTGCGCCTGCACGTCGTCGATATCCAACTGGTAATCAAAGACTTTGATGTTCAGCACCGGGCCAAACAGCGGTTCGTCGCCCGCCGCTTTACCGCTATCGCGGACAATTTGCTCGGCATCGTAGCGCTGATGGCGGCGCATTTTTTTCAGTTGTCCGGAGAGACGCGTCGCCAGTTGCGCCAGCGTCTCCTGCGCGTCGATATTCACCGCCAGCGGCAGTACGTTGAGTACCGGGCCGGTGGCGGTCAGCGCCGCCGATCCCATGCGGCGCATAAAGATAAAGCCAGCCGCGTAATCCATTCGGCCGCACAACCGCCCCAGCCACAACGTCGTCAGCGCCAACGCCAGATCGGCGCGCTGGCACTGCGGCGCGCTGGCCGCGAGCTGGCTGAAGACAGCCGGATCGGCCTCCAGTTTCAGGCGCCAGATATCGCTGCTGGTCGCCCGCCCGGCCAGCGGCGCGTCTGATAGCGAGGCCGGAGACGGCAACGCCTGACGCTGCGCCTGCCAGAAGGCTTTATCGCGCTGCCACGCCTCGCTGCCGTAGTAGCGCTGATACTCTTCCACCACTTCGGCGAACGGCGTAAACGGTGAATCCGGCGTCTCTTCGCCGCGTTGCCAGGCACGATAAATAGCGGCGATCTGGCGGGTAATGGCCGGGAAACTAAAACCATCGACCAGTAAATGGTGATAGCGCTGATACCAGTACCAGCAGTCGTCGCCAACGCGCATGAGCTGATGGCAGACCAGCGGATTACCGCTGTCGACGCGCAGATTCTGCCCGAGATCGCTTTGCATCAGCGTCAGCGCGGACATATGCGGATCGGCCTGCTGGCGCAGGTCGACGCTTTGCGGCTCGGCAAACTCGCGCGCGTCATCAACCCACTGCCACGCTTCGCCATTATCTTCGCAAAAGCGCATGCTCAGGGTATCGGCCTGCTTAAGCCCGGCGACGATCGCCTTACTCAGCAGCGCCGGATCAAGATTGCCGCGCAGTTCAACATAGTGGGCAACGCTCCAGGCGCCGGGTAGCGTGGAGAGGCGTTCAGCCATCCAAATTCCCGGCTGCGCCGCAACCAGCGGTAAACGTGTACTCATCGAAAGCTCCTCAGGAGGCGTAGTGCGCTGGGATAAGGGTTGACCAGTTGGCGGCAAGCCAGGCGTTACACGCCTCTAATGACTGCGGCGGACACTCCACCGTCCAGCCTGTCGGCAGCGCGCAGTGATGCGGCCACAAACTATATTGCCCCTGTGCGTTGCGCAGAATGTAAAACTGCCCTTGCGGATTGTCGAAGGGGTTGCTGAATTGCATCTCTCACTCCTCATTAAGCGCGTGTTGTTGCCCGCGGCGCAAAGGCTGCCATAGCTGGATAAGCCCGGACGTCAGCCCGCCGCGCCAGCATAGCGCGTCATGACCGCCGTCAACCTGGCGCCAGAAAACGGACGGCGTGGTCTGCCGTAGTTGCGCGAAAAGCGCCTGGTTGGCGCGAAAAATAATCGGCTCACGCACGCCGGCTTCCAGCCAGATACGCAGCCCCTGCGGTCGAAGCTCGCCGCGCTGCAGTTGTTCAAGTATCACTCCCGGCTGGCTACTGCCGCGCTGCGGCCACCAGTACGACCCCGACTGGCTCAGAACGCAGCCAAAACGCTGCGGCCAGTGGAGCGCGGCATACATCGCCGCCAGACCGCCGAAGCTCTGCCCCGCAACTACCGTCCTGTCGGCGCGATCGCTGAATGGCGCCACGGCCTGCACCAGCGGCAGCAGTTCTTCCTGTACCGCCAGCCAGAAATCACGATTGCAGGGCAGCTCCACGCCGCGGTGTTGATTGTCGATAACGTCGATCAGCACATAGACCGCCGGCGGCAGGCGGCCTTCCCGCGTCAGCCCCGCCAGCGGCGCAAAGACAGGCATGCTTTCGGCCCAGAACTGGCCGTCAAGCAGGACCGCCAGCGGGCGATCCGCCCCACTGCCGGTGGTGTAAATCCACACTCGTCGCTGGTTTCCTAATCGCTGGCTGCGCCATTCAATACAGCGCGGCGCAGGCGAAACCGGCTCGCGATAATGCCAACCCGGCTGTTCCGGCGCCTGCGGCAGTTCCAGCGCCGAGACCGCGTGGCCGCGTCCCCCCTTCCAGCTTTGCGGATTGCGGGGATCGGCAATCGCCCGTGGCAGCAGTTTGCGCCAGCCTTCGCGCAGCAGCGCGCGGTCCGGCGCTTCATCGTTAAAAAGCTGCGGGGAAAAATCGTCGTCGCGTTCGGAGGGAATAAAACAGTAGCTGCCGCGCCAGCTGGCGGGGAGCGTGGTTTGCCAGCGCCAGGCATCGGTACCGGGGATGCGCTGCAGGGTTTGCGGCGCCGCGTTGTGGTGATGATCGGTGACGCCGGTAATGTAAACCCACACCCGCCGAATCGGCGATGTGGTTTCGCTGCCCGCCGGATCGCGCCACCAGAAGGTCACCCGATATGCGTCGCCCAGCGCCTCTGTCTGCGGGCCGGCGATCCCCCGCCACCAGTCGTCACTTCCCGTTATTTGCATTCCGTCAGTAACCCTATGTTTACCGTGATTTTTATCAACAAAGGTAATATTTATTGATAATATTATTGATAACTATTTGCATTTGCAATAGCGTATTAACGCGCCTATGGGTAGCGCGTCTTCTCATTACATTAAATCAAGGTCAGAGAGGGTCTTTTCAGAGCGTTTGGCTCGGTCGGCTACGGAAAGCGTTCACCTTCTACTGGCTACATTTATGCCGCCTCCTCTCCCGGTGGGAAGGGGCTTCTGGGGAAAGCGGCAAAGAAAAGCGGAACTGACTTACAATGAATAACAGGATTAAGTCCCTGGCCTTAATGGTCAATCTGGGTATCTACGGGGTGGCATTCCCGCTGTGCGCGGCGGAAGAAACCACCGACAGTAAACAAGCCGCCGGTGAAGAAACGATGGTGGTCACCGCCGAGGTGCAAAACCTACAGGCGCCGGGCGTTTCCACTATTACCGCCGATGAAATTCGCAAACGTCCGCCGGCGCGCGACGTCTCTGAAATCATCCGTACCATGCCGGGCGTCAACCTGACCGGCAACTCCACCAGCGGCCAGCGCGGCAACAATCGCCAGATTGATATTCGCGGTATGGGCCCGGAAAACACTTTAATCCTGATTGATGGTAAGCCCGTGACCAGCCGTAACTCTGTTCGTCTCGGCTGGCGCGGCGAACGCGACACCCGCGGTGATACCAGCTGGGTACCGCCGGAAATGATCGAACGTATAGACGTTATCCGCGGCCCGGCGGCGGCGCGTTACGGTAACGGCGCGGCGGGCGGCGTGGTCAACATCATTACGAAAAAATTCGACAACCAGTGGCATGGTTCGTGGAACGCCTACATGAACATGCCGGAGCATAAAGACGAAGGCGCGACCAAGCGTACCGACTTTAGCCTCAGCGGCCCGCTGGGCGGCGATTTCAGCTTCCGCATGTACGGTAACCTCGATAAAACCCAAGCTGACGCCTGGGATATCAACCAGGGCCACCAGTCTGAACGTACCGGCATTTACGCCGATACCCTGCCCGCCGGGCGTGAAGGGGTAGAAAACAAAAACATCAACGGCGTGGTGCGCTGGGATTTCGCGCCGATGCAGTCGCTGGAGTTTGAAGCTGGCTATAGCCGCCAGGGCAACCTGTACGCCGGTGATACGCAAAACACCAACAGCAACGATCTGGTGAAAGAGAACTACGGTAAAGAGACCAACCGTCTCTATCGCAATACTTACTCCGTGACCTGGAACGGCGGCTGGGATAACGGCGTGACCACCAGCAACTGGGCACAGTACGAACACACCCGCAACTCGCGTAAAGGCGAAGGTCTGGCGGGCGGCACCGAGGGGATCTTCAGCAGCAACCAGTTCTCGGATATCGATCTCTCCGACGTGATGCTGCACAGCGAAGTCAATATTCCGTTCGATCTGTGGGTTAACCAGAATCTGACGCTGGGTACCGAATGGAACCAGCAGCGCATGAAGGACAACGCCTCTAATACCCAGGAACTCTCCGGCGGTGAAATCCCGGGCTACGACAGCACCGGCCGCAGCCCGTATTCAAAAGCGGAAATCTTCTCGCTGTTCGCCGAGAACAACATGGAAGTGACCGATACCACCATGCTGACGCCGGCGCTGCGTTTCGATCACCACAGCATCGTTGGTAATAACTGGAGCCCGTCGCTGAACCTGTCGCAGGGTCTGGGCGACGACTTTACCCTGAAAATGGGTATCGCTCGCGCCTATAAAGCGCCGAGCCTGTATCAAACCAACCCCAACTATATTCTCTACAGTAGAGGCCAGGGCTGCTATGCCAGTAAAGAAGGCTGCTATCTGCAAGGGAATGATGACTTAAAAGCAGAGACCAGCATCAACAAAGAGATCGGCCTGGAGTTCAAACGCGACGGCTGGCTGGCGGGCGTCACCTGGTTCCGTAACGACTACCGCAACAAGATTGAAGCAGGCTATGCTCCGGTCTATACCAACGGCAAAGGCACCGATCTGTACAAATGGGAAAACGTGCCGAAAGCGGTAGTTGAAGGGCTGGAAGGCACGTTGAACGTGCCGGTCAGCGAGACGGTGAACTGGACCAACAACATCACCTACATGCTGCAGAGTAAGAACAAAGAGACCGGCGATCGCCTGTCGATTATTCCGGAATACACGCTGAACTCAACGCTGAGCTGGCAGGTTTATCAGGACGTTTCTGTGCAATCGACCTTCACCTGGTACGGCAAGCAGGAACCGAAGAAGTACAACTACAAAGGCCAGCCGGTCACCGGCAGCGAGAAGAACGAGGTCAGCCCGTATAGCATCCTCGGCCTGAGCGCGACCTGGGACGTGACCAAAAACGTCAGCCTGACCGGCGGCGTGGATAACGTCTTCGACAAGCGCCACTGGCGCGCGGGTAACGCCCAAACCACCGGCGGCGACAAAGGTTATATGTACGGCGCTGGCGCGGAGACCTATAACGAATCCGGCCGTACCTGGTATATGAGCGTCAACACCCACTTCTGATAATATTAATGTCTGACGCCCTCCCCGCCGGAAGGGCGTTTTTTTCAACACTGCGCTATTTTCTGTACCCGCGCGACAATCGACGCCGCGTCAAAACCGTGATGTTGACGCAGCCATCCGCGATCGGCGGCCGCCGCATACTCGCCATCCGGGATCCCCAGACGCTGCAAGGCAATCCCCGTACCCGCTTCCGCCAGCACTTCGGCGACCAGGCTCCCCAGCCCGCCATTGACGTTATGTTCTTCGACGGTAATAACTGAACGGCATGACTGCAGCGCCGCCAGCAGCGCCGCGGTATCGCAGGGACGAATCGACGGCACGCTGACCACTTTCGCCTCAATGCCGAGGTCGGCAAGCTGCTGCGCCGCCTCCACCACTTCGTGCACGGTTGAACCGGTCGCCACCAGCGCCACCGCTGCGCCTTCGCGCAGGGTCAGCACCGCGCCGGGCACAAAACGGTACGCTTCGTCATGCAACTCCGGCAGCGCCTTGCCGTCAAGGCGGATATAAACCGGCCCCTGATACGCCAGGGCGTAGTCGATAATCTGCCGACATTCGCGCGGCGTGGAGGGGGCGAAAATCTGGATATTGCCGAAACCGCGCATTACCGCCAGGTCGTCAATAGCATGGTGGGTACTGGCCAATGGGCCATAGCTGGCCCCGGCGTTAAGGCCAAAGAGCTTGACGTTGGTGTTGTTGTAGCAGACATCGACTTTAATCTGCTCGTTAGCGCGGGAGACAAGGAACGGCGCGGCGTTACAGGTCACCGCCACTTTACCGCCGAGCGCCAGCCCCGCGGCGGTGCCGACCATGCTCTGCTCGGCGATACCGACGTTAACCAGCCGTCCGGGGAACAGCTTAATAAAGGGAGCGATCTTGGCCGTTGAGGTGGAGTCCGCGACCACCGGCACCAGATCGACGCCCTTTTCCACCGCGGCGATAAACGCCTCGACCATCACGTTCGCCAGGTGTTCTGCATTACTCATCTTTCAGTTCCTCCAGCGCCAGTGCGATTTCCTCGCCTTTCGGCACCCGGTGGTGCCACTCCGGGCGCCCCTGGATAAAGGAGATGCCCGCGCCCTTCGTGGTGTTGGCAATAATGACGTTAGGTTTACCGTTCTGCTGCAGCCCTTCGATAGCCGCGACCACCGAGGCCATATCGTTGCCGTCGCATTCGCTGACCTCCATGCCGAAGGCCCGCCATTTATCGGCCAGCGGATCGGTATTCATAATTTCACGGGTTGGCCCGGCCAGCTGAAGATTGTTCTTATCATTAATAATGACCAGGTTATCGAGGCCATAATGGGCCGCCGCCAGCGCCGCCTCCCAGTTACTGCCTTCTGCCAGTTCGCCGTCGCCGGTGATTAAAAAGATGCGGCGGGGGCTGTTGCTTTTCTTTGCGGCCAGCGCCAGCCCCACCGCAACAGGCAAACCGTGGCCCAGCGCGCCGGTGTTAAGCTCAATGCCCGGCGTTTTCTGCCGCACCGGATGACCGGGAAGGTGCGAGTTCGCGTGCTGGTAGGTCTCCAGCCAATCGATCGGGAAAAAACCGGCTTCCGCCAGTACGCAGTAGTAGCAGCCCACCGCATGGCCTTTCGACTGGATATAGATATCGCGCTGCGGGTCGTCAAGACGATCGGGCGCCGCATTGAGTACGCGGAAATAGAGCGCGGTTAACAATTCGACCTGCGACAGGTCAGCCCCGGTGTGACCGCCAGCCGGACTATTGGCGTTTAAGCGGACAATGTGGCGGCGCACGGCGCGCGCTTTGCGCTCAAGCGTCTGGATATCAAATCTGTAGGGATTCATTTAATACCTCTGAATTTATTTTCAATATGGAATATTTATTCCAACAGGAACTAAAAAAACCAGATATCCCCATGTCGGTGGTTAGCCTTACACCACTGCGCCGTACTCAGGAACATTCTGCCTCCCGCTCCAGGCAAGCCCGGATAAACTCGTTGACTCAAAGCCACCTTGAATATATATTCAATGATGATTCTTTATTCGATTATGGCCTGGCTGTTTTGTTTTTGTCCATAGTCGATTTTGATGAGTGGTAAAAATTTGACCACCATCACACTTAAGTGTGATTTTTTTTCGCGTATGATAGAAGTCACTACGATAATGGCTGCAGCTAAACGCCTGAAGAAAGGCGATAAATGATTTACGAGGATAAATATGGCTAAGCAGGATGAACAACGGCTATTGGTGAAGATTGCCACGCTTTACTATCTGGAAGGACGAAAGCAGTCTGATATCGCCCAACTTCTCTCGCTGTCTCAGTCATTTGTCTCTCGTGCGATTACCCGCTGCCAAAAAGAGGGCGTCGTCAAAATCAGCGTCGTGCAGCCATCGAATATCTTTCTCAATCTCGAAAAGGGGCTTGAGGATCGCTACGGGCTTAAACAGGCGGTGGTGGTCGATACCGAAGAAGAGGCCAGCGACCATACCATCAAGCGGGCGATTGGCTCCGCCGCCGCGCACTACCTGGAAACCCGCCTGCGGCCAAAAGATCTGATTGGCGTCTCTTCATGGAGTTCGACCATCCGCGCGATGGTTGATGAGGTCCACGCGCAAAACCTGAAGGCCAGCGGCGTCATCCAACTGCTTGGCGGTGTCGGGCCCAACGGCAACGTGCAGGCGACGATCCTCACCCAGACGCTGGCCCAGCGTCTTAACTGCGATGCCTGGCTGCTGCCGTCGCAGAGCATCGAAGGCTCCATGGAAGAGCGCAATCGCCTGCTGGCCAGCAAAGATGTCGCCGACGTGGTTTCACGCTTTGACGAGGTCGATATCGCCATTGTCGGCATTGGAATTCTCGAACCTTCCCAGTTGCTGAAAACGTCGGGTAACTATTATCACGAAGATATGCTGCAGGTGCTGGCGGCGCGCGGCGCAGTTGGCGATATCTGCCTGCACTACTACGACAAATACGGCCAGCCGGTGTTACGCGAAGATGAAGATCCGGTGATCGGCATGGCGTTGGAGAAAGTCAAAAAATGCCCGAACGTGGTCGCGCTGGCCGGCGGCACCGACAAAGTCGCGGCAATTAAAGGCGCGCTTACCGGCGGCTATATCGATGTTTTAATCACCGATTACCCCACCGCCAGACTACTGGTTAGCGACTAATCCTCCGCAGTTTTATGCCTCGTCAATCCCTGAGGCTGTTTTTCAGCAACAGGGATTGCAAAACAACTCATTATAATTCAATACATTAAACAACCACCCTCCCCGCCTTCGTGTCATATTCCCAATCTGTGAAATGTGATTGCCAGCACAATTGATGATTTTTCAGGTAGCCCATCACTGGGTTTGTGGCTTAAGGTATCAAATAAATAATCACTATCGAATATATATTCAGTGATTAAAAAGCGATAACGATATGTCACATCATGGCCTGCATAGACGCATGCAATGGCCGGAGACCATCTCTGTTTCCGCCGTTCCAGGACAATGGGTGACCGAGGAGAGCATCATATGCAGGCGACAGCCAAAGAGTTCATCATTGCGCTGGATGAAGGCACCACCAACGCGAAAGCCGTGGTGCTGGACAGCAAAGGCAAGGTTAGCGTCAAGTTCTCGCAGCCGCTGGCGATCCAAACCCCGCGCGAAGGTTGGGTGGAACAATCCGGCGAGGCGCTGATGGCGGCCTCGCTGGCGGTGATCGCCAAAGCGGTGGCTCACGTCGGCGCGGAAAACGTTGCGGCGCTGGCTATCAGCAATCAACGCGAAACCGCCATCGGCTGGTATCGCGCCAGCGGCGAACCCATTAACGCCGCCATCACCTGGCAGTGCACCCGCAGCGCCGCGTTCTGCGACACGCTGCGTCGCGATCGTCAGGAGCAGCGCATTAAACACGCCACGGGCCTGCCGATTGCGCCGCTGTTTTCCGCCTCCAAAATGCGCTGGCTGCTGGACGCCACTCCCGATGGCTATCAGCTTGCCGCACGCGGCGAGATTTGCCTCGGCACTATCGACAGCTGGCTGCTGTGGAATTTAACCGGCGGACAATCCTTCTTCTGCGATTATTCCAACGCCGCCCGCACCCAATTGCTGAATCTGCACCGCGGCGAGTGGGATGACGAAATGCTGACGCTGTTTAGTATTCCGCGCGCGGCGCTGCCGGAGATTAAACCGTCGAGCGGTCTGTTCGGCTACACCAAAGGGCTGGCGGCGATCCCCGACGGTATTCCGGTGATGGCGATGATTGGCGACTCCCACGCCGCGCTCTTCGGCCACGCGCTTGGCGAAGCTGGCTGTGTAAAAGCCACTTACGGCACCGGCTCCTCGGTGATGGCGCCGGTCAAATCGGCCCAGTGCGATATTGCCGCCCTGGCGACCACCGTCGCCTGGCACGATGGCGACCAGCTGGTGTGGGGGCTGGAAGGCAACATTCCCCATACCGGCGATGCGGTAGCATGGATGGCGGACAGCACCGGACTGAGCGAACTCTCAGCAGCCGACCTGGCCCACGAGCTGAATACCCTGCCCGCCTCCGTCGATTCGACCTTAGGGGTCTACTTCGTGCCAGCGCTGACCGGGCTCGGCGCCCCCTGGTGGGATGACAGCGCCCGCGGGGTGATCTGCGGCCTCAGCCGCGGCGTCAAGCGCGCGCACCTGATCCGCGCGGCGCTGGAATCCATTACCTATCAAATCGCCGACGTGGTGGCGGCGATGCGCCAGCACAATGAATTCACCCTGACGGCGTTAATGGTCGACGGCGGCCCAACCAACAACGACTGGCTGATGCAATATCAGGCCGACCTGCTCGGCTGCCCGGTGATGCGCAGCGATATCCCGGAGCTGTCCGCCATCGGCGCGGCGCTACTCGCCCGCAAAGCCCTCACTCCGGGCGAGACCGCCGACCTGCAAGCCTTTTTAACCGAACACAGCGCTTTTCAACCCGACATGGCCCGCCACCAGCGCCTACAGCAGCGCTGGCGGGAGTGGCGCCATGCGGTAGACAGAACATTATGGAAACCGGATTCGCCAGCCTGATGCCCATCGGCATCAGATTGAGCGACGAACCTTATTAACCCACTACAGGAGAACCCCGGCCCATAACGATGTATCGCACCCCCGAATTTATTCTGGGGAAATTTCAGACCGTAAAATCCTGCCCGCTCAGGGGCTCATTTGTTCGAATATAAAAATATAGGAACAGAGTCATGAAATTACGTTTAACTCTTTTAACCGCTGCGACCCTGACTGCCTTTTCCTTTGCCGCGCATAGCGCCGAAAAAGGCACCATTATGATAATGGTTAACTCGCTGGATAATCCTTATTACGCCTCGGAAGCCAAAGGCGCCAGCGAAAAAGCGCAAGCCCTCGGCTATAAAACGACCGTGCTCTCGCATGGCGAAGATGTCAAAAAGCAAAATGAGCTGATTGATACCGCCATTGGTAAAAAGGTGCAGGGAATTATTCTCGATAACGCCGACTCCACCGCCAGCGTCGCGGCCATTGAAAAAGCCAAAAAAGCGGGTATTCCGGTGGTCTTAATTAACCGTGAAATTCCGGTTGATGATGTCGCGCTGGAACAAATTACCCACAATAACTTCCAGGCCGGTTCAGAAGTCGCCAACGTATTTGTTGAGAAAATGGCGGAAAAAGGCAAATACGCCGAACTGACCTGCAACCTTGCCGATAATAACTGCGTCACCCGTTCTAAATCCTTCCACCAGGTGATTGACCAGTACCCGGATATGGTCAGCGTGGCAAAACAGGATGCCAAAGGCACCCTGATCGACGGCAAACGCATAATGGATAGCATTCTCCAGGCTCACCCGGATGTCAAAGGGGTGATCTGCGGTAACGGCCCGGTGGCCCTTGGCGCCATCGCGGCGCTAAAAGCGGCCAATCGTAACGATGTGATCGTCGTCGGTATCGACGGTAGCAACGACGAACGCGATGCGGTGAAGGCCGGTACGCTACAGGCGACCGTGATGCTCCAGGCGCAGGCCATCGCCGCCCAGGGCGTTACCGATCTGGATAACTACCTGCAAAAAGGCGAGAAGCCGGCGAAGCAGCGCGTGATGTTCCGCGGCATTCTGATTACCCAGGATAACGCAGATAAAGTTCAGGACTTCAACATCAAGTCCTGAGTTCGGGTGGTTGCGCCCCTGCGGGGGCGCAGAGGAGAGCATTATGTACAAGAAAACCTGTCTCGCGCTGGCCGTCCTGGCGCTTGGCGGCTGCCGCATCGTCTCGCAGCAGGAGCTGGCAGACCTGAAATCCCCGCCCAATCCGCATATGGCGAACATCGATAAAACCTGGCAGCAGAGCATCGTGCCGCAGGTGGTCGCCCACGCCCGCCCGGCGGCGGAGTTAATGAGCGCGCTGAAGGCGCAAAAAGATATCGATAGCGCCTGCAAAGCGCTGGGCTACCGCGCCCAGGACGAAAACCCGTGCATCTTTTACGTTAAGGTGACAGGCGCCGTCAGCAAGCTGGATAGCGCCTCGCGCAGCGGCAAAATGACCCTCACCGATGGCAGCATAGGTAATGTGATGGTGCAGATTGGCCCTACCCTGCGCGGCACCCTGCTGCGTGACGGTTATCACGACGCCAGCTACCAGGACTTTAACGACCAGGTGCTGTTTGGCGAATACAGCAAAAATATTAACAGTCAGGCGGTCAAAATGATTCAGGCGGCCAACCTGAAAACCGGCGACAACGTAGAAGTGTATGGCGTCTTTTCGGCCTGGGATATTCCACAAACTATTCCGGAAATCACCCCGGCGAAAATCGTTCATCCGGGAGGTCAATAATATGACGCCGCAAGATATCGTCGCTCCCCAACCAGTCGAATCTGAAGTGATTATCGAAACCCGCGGCCTTTCGCGCATTTATCCCGGCGTGACCGCGCTGGATAACGTGAATTACCGGGTCTATCGAAATAAGGTTAACGTTCTGATCGGAGAAAATGGTGCGGGTAAATCCACCATGATGAAAATGCTTGCCGGCGTTGAAACGCCCTCCTCCGGTCAAATTATTCTCGATGGCGAGGCGGTGACTTTAAACTCTACCCATCAGGCAGAGAAATTCGGCATCAGCATTATTTTCCAGGAACTGAATTTATTCCCCAATATGAATGTGATGGACAACATATTCATGGCTAATGAATTCTTTCAGAAAGGACGCATCAACGAAAAATATCAATATGCGTTAGCCAAATCGCTACTGGAGCGGCTGGAGCTCGACGTCGATCCCTACACGCAGCTGGGCGAACTGGGGATTGGCCATCAGCAGTTGGTTGAAATCGCCCGTGCGCTATCAAAAGACACCCGCGTGCTGATTATGGATGAACCCACCTCGGCACTGAGCCAGTCCGAGGTCAAAGTGCTGTTTAAGGTCATCGAGCAGCTTAAGCGCCGCGGCGTCACCATTATCTATATTTCGCATCGCCTCGAAGAGCTGATGGAGATTGGCGACAACATCACCATTTTCCGCGACGGTCGCTTCATCAGCGAACGCAACGTCAGCGACGCCAGCGTGCCGTGGATCATCGAGCAGATGGTCGGCGATAAGAAAAAGCACTTTGATTATCAGCCCGCGCCAAAAGGCAACGCGGTGCTTGACGTCAAGGGGCTGACCGCGTTGCATCCGAGCGGCGGCTACAAACTCAATGATGTCACCTTTACCCTCAGCAAAGGCGAAGTGATCGGCATTTACGGCCTGCTGGGCGCCGGGCGCACCGAGCTGTTTAAAGGGCTGGTTGGCTTGATGCCCTGCCAGAACGGCGAGGTACATCTTAACGGCGAAAGCATCGGCAAATCTCGCTTTCAACACCGTCTGAAAAAGGGGCTGGCGCTGGTGCCTGAAGACCGTCAGGGCGAAGGCGTGGTGCAGATGATGTCGATTCAATCCAACATGACGCTCTCTGATTTTAGCCTGCAGGGTTTTCGCCGCGCCTGGCGCTGGCTGAATCCGCAGAAAGAAGAGTCCTGCGTAAAAGAGATGATTCAGCAATTGGCTATCAAGGTGAGCGACGCCAATTTGCCCATCACCTCGCTGAGCGGCGGCAATCAACAAAAAGTGGTGCTGGGTAAGGCGCTGATGACCCAGCCGCAGGTGGTGTTCCTTGATGAACCGACGCGCGGCATCGACGTCGGCGCGAAAACCGACGTCTATCACCTGATCGGCAAAATGGCCCAGCAGGGGCTGGCGGTTATGTTCTCCTCTTCGGAGCTGGATGAAGTGATGGCGCTGGCCGACCGCATCCTGGTGATGGCCGATGGCCGCATTACCGCCGATTTACCGCGCCATGCGGTGACCCGCGAAAAGTTAATCGCGGCTTCAACACCTCAAGATTAATCAGGCTGGAATCCATCATGAACCAGAAATATATGATTTATATGTACCTGCTGAAGGCCAGAACCTTCATCGCCCTGCTGCTGGTGATCGCATTCTTCAGCGTGATGGTACCGAACTTCCTGACCGCCTCTAACCTGCTGATCATGACCCAGCACGTGGCGATTACCGGCCTGTTGGCCATCGGTATGACGCTGGTGATCCTCACCGGCGGCATTGACCTGTCCGTCGGCGCGGTGGCGGGGATCTGCGGGATGGTCGCGGGCGCGCTGCTGACCAACGGGTTGCCGCTATGGAACGGCGACATCATCTTCTTTAACGTCCCGGAAGTGATCCTTTGCGTCGCGGTCTTCGGCGTGCTGGTGGGGCTGGTTAACGGCGCGGTGATTACCCGCTTCGGCGTCGCGCCGTTTATCTGCACCTTAGGGATGATGTACGTCGCCCGCGGCTCCGCCCTGCTGTTTAACAACGGCAGTACCTACCCGAACCTCAACGGCATGGAAGCGTTGGGCAATACCGGTTTCGCCACGCTGGGCTCCGGTACCCTGCTCGGGATTTATCTGCCGATCTGGCTGATGATCGGCTTCCTGGTACTGGGCTACTGGCTGACCACTAAAACGCCGCTCGGCCGCTACATCTACGCTATCGGCGGCAACGAATCCGCCGCTCGCCTCGCCGGCGTACCGATCGTCAAAGCCAAAATTTTCGTCTACGCCTTCTCCGGCCTGTGCGCCGCCTTCGTCGGCTTGATCGTCGCCTCCCAGCTACAAACCGCGCACCCGATGACCGGCAACATGTTTGAGATGGATGCCATCGGCGCCACCGTGCTCGGCGGTACCGCGCTGGCTGGGGGCCGCGGCCGGGTGACCGGCTCGATTATCGGTGCCTTCGTGATCGTCTTCCTTGCCGACGGCATGGTGATGATGGGCGTTAGCGACTTCTGGCAGATGGTCATTAAGGGCCTGGTGATCGTCACCGCCGTTGTCGTCGACCAGTTCCAGCAGAAACTGCAGAACAAAGTCATCCTGATGCGCCGCCATGAAGAGAAACTGGCCGCCATCCCGCCGAACGGCGCCACCTCCAGCTAATCGGCAACCGTATTCACGTATTCCGCCGGGCCTGACGCCCGGCTTATCGAAAGGGAAAAAATATGCAACGAGATTTCCATAATAAAACGGTGGTTATCACCGGCGCCTGCCGCGGCATCGGCGCAGGTATTGCGGAGCGCTTTGCCCGCGACGGCGCTAATCTGGTGATGGTCTCCAACGCCGAGCGCGTTCACGAGACCGCCGAAATCCTGCGTCAGCGCTATCAGGCGGATATTTTATCGCTGCAGGTCGATGTGACCGACGAAGCCCAGGTACAGTCGCTGTATGAGCAGGCCGCTGCGCGCTTCGGCACCATTGACGTCTCCATTCAGAACGCCGGGGTGATCACCATCGATTACTACGATCGGATGCCAAAAGCCGATTTTGAAAAAGTGCTCGCGGTTAACACCACCGGCGTGTGGCTGTGCTGCCGCGAGGCCGCTAAATATATGGTGAAACAGAACCACGGCAGCCTGATTAACACCTCTTCCGGCCAGGGGCGTCAGGGCTTTATCTACACGCCGCACTACGCCGCCAGCAAAATGGGCGTGATCGGTATTACCCAAAGCCTGGCCCACGAACTGGCGCCGTGGAACATCACCGTCAACGCCTTCTGCCCCGGCATTATTGAGAGCGAAATGTGGGATTACAACGATCGCGTGTGGGGAGAAATTCTCAGCACCGAGCAAAAGCGTTACGGCAAGGGCGAACTGATGGCGGAATGGGTCGAAGGGATCCCGATGAAGCGCGCCGGTAAGCCGGAAGACGTAGCCGGGCTGGTGGCCTTCCTCGCCTCCGATGATGCACGTTACCTCACCGGGCAGACCATCAATATCGATGGCGGTTTGATTATGTCCTGAACGCGGTAGCCCGGATAAGGCGCTACGCGCCGCCATCCGGGAAACCGGGCTTCCGACGTTCGACACTATATTGAAGAGAGTAATCACTATGATCGGCAAAGACTTTGCACAGCAGCTGTTTAACCTGCAGGAGCGCGTCGCTTTCGTGACCGGCGCCGGCAGCGGCATCGGCCAAACCATCGCCTGCGCGCTCGCCAGCGCCGGCGCGCGGGTGGTCTGTTTTGATCTTCGCGACGACGGCGGGCTGGCGGAAACGGTCAGCCATGTTGAATCCATCGGCGGCCAGGCCTGTTCTTATACCGGCGATGTCCGCCAGCTTGCCGACCTGCGCGCCGCCGTTGCGCTGGCCAAAAGCCGTTATGGCCGCCTCGATATCGCCGTTAACGCCGCCGGTATCGCCAACGCCAATCCGGCCCTGGAGATGGAAAGCGAGCAGTGGCAGCGGGTTATCGACATCAACCTCACCGGCGTATGGAACTCCTGCAAAGCAGAAGCGGAATTGATGCAGGAGTCCGGCGGTGGGTCGATTATCAATATCGCCTCGATGTCGGGGATTATTGTTAACCGTGGCCTCGATCAGGCGCATTACAACTGTTCGAAAGCCGGCGTTATTCATCTGTCGAAAAGCCTGGCCATGGAGTGGGTTGATAAAGGGATCCGCGTCAACGCCATCAGCCCAGGCTATACCGCCACGCCGATGAATACCCGCCCGGAGATGGTGCATCAAACCCGCGAGTTTGAAAGCCAGACCCCGATGCAGCGCATGGCGAAGGTAGAAGAGATGGCCGGCCCGGCGCTGTTCCTCGCCAGCGACGCCGCCTCATTCTGCACCGGCGTGGATCTGGTGGTCGACGGTGGGTTTGTCTGCTGGTAAAACCGGTCTTGCCCCGGCTAACGATGCACAAGCCGGGGCGTTTTCTTTCCGCACGCACCTCTCCCGGCGCAATTTTCTTCAGCCGTCTTGCACATCTATGCAGAGCACATGATGGATCATGAAGATGGCTCATGCAGTATTGAAATTAACTCTCTTTCACTCACTCAATGACTCTGGCAAAAATAGTCTTCAGCAACTGCAGACAATATGAATGCTACTGAATAATAAATCCAGATAAATCGCAAGGTCATTCTGGGAATGTGAAATACCTGCATTTTTATATCAGAACCCAGGGTGGAAAGAGACGATGACAGACTTTACCTTTACGATTAAACGTAGTCGTTTTGATGAACACTATAACCCGGCGGAAAATACGCGTATTACCACCAATTTTGCCAACCTGGCGCGGGGCGAAAACCGTCAGCAGAACCTGCGCAATGCGCTGGCAATGATTGATAATCGCTTTAATAACCTGGTGCAGTGGGACAACCCGAACGGCGACCGCTACTCCGTCGAGCTCGATATCATCTCGGTCGAAATGAATATTAGCGATAACGGCCATAATGCGGCATTCCCGGTGATTGAGATTCTGCAAACCAATATTATTGATAAAGCCACCAACGCGCGAATCGAAGGTATTGTTGGGAATAACTTCTCCTCTTATGTGCGCGATTATGATTTTAGCGTATTACTGCCGGAATATAATAAAGATAAAGCAACATTCAGCGTGCCGGAAAATTATGGCGTTCTGCATGGCAATATTTTCAAACATTTCATACGCTCTGCCGAATACCATGAATGTTTTAAAAAGTCGCCGGTCATCTGCCTGAGCGTATCTAATAAGCATACCTATCGCCGGACCGGCAATCAGCACCCTATTCTCGGCGTCGAGTACCAGCAGGATGGCGTGGCGCTGACCGAGGCCTATTTCAATAAGATGGGCCTGCAGGTGCGTTACTTTATGCCGGCCAATAGCGTAGCGCCGCTGGCCTTCTTCTGCGCGGGCGATCTGCTCAGCGATTACAGCAACCTTGAGCTTGCCAGCACCATCAGCACCATGGAGACGTTCCAGAAGATTTATCGCCCGGAAATTTATAACGCTAACTCCGCGGCCGGGCAGTGCTACCAGCCGAACCTGAATAATCAGGATCATTCGTTGACCCGGATTGTTTATGACCGCGAAGAGCGTAGCCGCCTGGCGATTGAACAGGGCAAATTTACCGAACAACAGTTTATTAAGCCGTACCAGCATATTCTTGAGCAATGGTCAGCTCATTACGCTCTCTAAATCATAAAAAAATAAAGGTCACCTGTATGAAAACATTGCTCCCGACATCCACCGCAGGCAGTTTACCGAAACCGACCTGGCTGGCGCAGCCCGAGACGCTGTGGTCACCGTGGAAATTACAGAATGAAGAGTTGGTATTAGGAAAGCGCGATGCGCTGCGTTTATCGCTCGACGATCAGCTGCGCGCAGGCATTGATATCGTCAGCGATGGCGAGCAGACGCGTCAGCACTTTGTCACCACCTTTATTGAACATCTCAGCGGCGTCGATTTTGAGAAACGGCAAACGGTGAGAATTCGCAACCGCTATGACGCCAGCGTGCCGACCGTCGTCAGCGCCGTCGAGCGCCAGCAGCCGGTGTTTGTCGAAGATGCGAAATACCTGCGTCAACTCACCAACAAACCGATTAAATGGGCCCTGCCGGGGCCAATGACCATGATCGATACGCTGTATGACAATCACTATAAAAGCCGTGAAAAGCTGGCCTGGGAATTTGCCAAAATTCTCAACCAGGAAGCCCGGGAATTAGAAGCCGCCGGGGTAGATATTATTCAGTTTGATGAACCCGCGTTTAACGTCTTCTTTGATGAAGTCAATGACTGGGGGATCGCCGCGCTGGAAAGAGCCGTTGAAGGGCTGAAATGCGAAACCGCCGTGCATATCTGCTATGGCTACGGTATTAAGGCCAATACCGACTGGAAAAAAACGCTCGGCTCCGAATGGCGCCAGTATGAAGAGGCGTTCCCGAAACTCCAGACCTCCTCTATCGATATTATTTCGCTGGAGTGCCACAACTCGCGCGTACCGATGGACCTGCTGGAGCTCATCCGCGGCAAGAAAGTGATGGTCGGAGCTATCGATGTGGCGACCAACGCCGTTGAGACGCCAGAAGAGGTGGCCAGCACGCTACGCAAAGCCCTGCAGTTCGTCGACGCCGACAAGCTCTATCCATCAACCAACTGCGGCATGGCGCCGTTATCGCGTCAGGTCGCCAGCGGTAAGCTACATGCGCTAAGCGCCGGGGCGGATATTATTCGCCGGGAGCTGGCGGCGAAATAATCGCCGCCCGCCGTTCACTTCTGAAAATAAAACAGGATCCGCTCACATCTGGATCCTGTTGTTAGCTATGGCTTCCTCAAAGAAAGAACGACTAAGCGCTAGTTAATCTTATCAATTTTAGGCGGCTGCCAGGTTCCATCCAGAATCGGTTTCTCTCCCCAGTATGCGCGAATATAGAGCGAGAATGTCCCATCCGGCGCCGGAAGCCAGTTGTTGATTTTGTCTGCAGCCGGACGATCTTTGCTGACGTAAAGCGTCAGCGAGCCATCATTATTAAATTTGAGATCCTTATTCTTGGTACCCAAAGAATAACGATTAAGCTCATTCGGGCTGAAGAGATGCTTACTGTTATACAGTGTCAGCGACCAGAAGCCTTTCACCGGCGGCAATTCGCCTTTCGGGAAAGTAACGGTATAAGCATGATCGCCCGAAAGCTGAACGCCGCCCGCATCATTATCCGTGTAGAAATATTGCGTTTCGTCCGGCTTATTATCGAACATATTCGACTTCGCGGTGCCGGTACGGTTGTAGTAATCAACACCAAACTGGGCATTGTTCTTCGAACGATTCCAGCCGTTGCCTGCCGGAACACCGTTATTTTTCCATTTAAAGAACTCGGCGATAACCGTTTTATCGGTCTCAACGGCAGCTTCATCCATCCACTTACGGATTTGCGGATCTTTCTTACCAGCTTCAATCAAATGACGATACTGGGCGTACATCGCCTCTTCACCCGGCAACGGCGCAACTTTATTCAGTACATTCGCTAGCTGATCGAAATATTTTTCCGGAACCACCCATTTCGTTTCACCGGCATTTGGATCCGGTTTATCGCCAATTGCCGGAATTTTCGCGTATTCATAAGACTTCATTTTGCCGTTGAATTCGCTGAGCGGGTACGACATCACCTCTTTAATTGGCGCCTGGATAGCGGCGCGATCTTCCGGTGTATCATCCATCTGGATACGCGGGATCATATTCGCCATCTCGGTAGACGAATGGATCACCCCGTTAAAACCTTTCGGCGTTTCGCCTTTCCAGTTTGGCCCGACAAGCAGATAGAAACCCGGTTTAGTCGCGTAAGGTTTACCGACGTTACCGATTTGGTTAGTACGCGCATCATAAATTGCATATACCCAGAAACGATCGCCAAAATCAGGCACCTGAATGACAACCGGCTCTTTATCGAGTTCATAAAAACCTAATCCATATGCCACGTCCTGGTTAGGACAGGTGACAAAGGTCTCCTGCGGTTTGATGTAGTCGGTCAGCATGCTCAACTGACCCATCGGCGCCACCGGAACCATCCCGCCATTAAGCGCTGGGTAAGGTGCTTTAGTGATGGTTTCACGACGGTTAAACTGGTTCACCATCGGCCACCCCCAGATATAGGCCTGCTGAGCGATTGCTTTCACGTAGGCCTCAGGCATTTTGACATCGGTCGGCGTAGTCGCTAACTGGTCAAACTGAGTGGGGTGAGGGATAGTTAACGGCGCCGATTGTGCCGCCGCGCCAGCGCTGAACGCCAATGCGGTCAGCAGCGCCAGAGATTTGAGTTTCATCATTTTTCCTTTCTTATTCATTTATTTGTCTGAACCAGATCGTCAGGTACCCAGGTCTGATCGTAGAAACCGTCTTCGGTGCCATATAGCCTGAGGGCAACGAGGAAGTTGCGATCCGGTACCGTCTTGATAAAGGCGTTATCCGCCACACCATCCGGTTTTTGCGGACCAAACCAGATATCAATCGAGCCGTCGCTGTTTTTCGGCAGATTGTAATAACCATTGGTGGATGGCAGTAACTGGTCGGTTTCCGGCATAGTGCCATCGGTAATGTTGTAAGCCGTTACTGCCCAGAACAATGCGGCTGGCGGATTAGGCGGCAGATGCAGCTTATACGTATTGCCGCCGTTGAGGAATTTGCCCTCTTTGTCCCGGGTGGTATAAGGATATTTCGAACCCGCCCCCGTGGTATGCATCACCATCGCCGCTGCGCTGGAATACGCAATCTGGAAGAACGCCGCGCGCTGATTTTCATCCAGGGTACCGTATTGCATCCACTCTGCGGTTGCGCCTGCCCAGGAGTTCTCGTACTGGCGGTCTTTGTAGTACAACTGACGCTGATCGTCTCGTCCAACCTGACGACGGGCGAGAATCATCCGCGGCGCCGTTTCCACTGCTTTCTTCAGCAGTTCTTGCTGTTTCGCCGTAGGCTTAAACGGTTTTCCTTTAACAATACCGATACTCAATAACGCGCTGCGGGTATCTTCCGGGATTGCGGTCAGCGGTTCGTAGTCGACAAAATCTTTTAGTTTTTTCCAGTAGTTGCTGTCCGTTGGGTACATCATGTTGACACGCTTACCGCTGGCATCCGGGAACTGCATTGGTTTGACTTCTTTTTCAACATCCCAGAGCGGATAAATACGGGTAGTTTCCGCATTTTTGACCGCCGGCGCCGGGTCAGGTTTGCCCTCTCCTTTACCCATAATGGTGCGGAAGAACAGGAATACGTTGTAGGTGGAAGATTTAAATGCGTAATACCCCTACGGAACTGGGCCGTTATAATCTGGCGGTAACAGCAGATATAACCCACCGCGAGCACGATCGGGACCAATGGCGCCGACATCGGTGATAGTTTTCTGGAAGAAGTCCGTAAACATGCCGATGACATTTGCCGGAGCCTTAATCACCAGTGGACCCGTTTCTTTCAGATCCAGATAGCTCATGGAATAGATAACATCACCATTTGGCGTGGGCACCACCGCCCGGCTGTCCATACGCTCCTTCCAAATTGGCAGCACGTTGTAGCCTTTGCCGAATGCCGCTTCTGAACCATCGCGTAAACCAATAGTGTTCAACAGAGGCAGCGTCTGAATGTAGGCGTGGATAGCATCCTGATAATAGAGCTCATCGCTTAGCGATTGCGCTTCCTGTTGTGGTAGCCAATTGCCGTTATTTAATTGCTTCATCAGCGGTGAAAGCGGCGCACTGGCTGGGGCTGCAAACGCCGAACTATTGCTAAGGCAAGCAAACAGCACTGCGCTTGCGATAAGGCGCAGGGGCGGTTTTTTCTTGGTCATCATAAACTCCATCAGGTAAGCGTCAATCCACTAAGCGTAGACACTAATTCTCGAAAAAATATAGTGTTACTAACATTTGTGACGGCACGCTATGTAGCACTGGAAATGAGAAGTTAAGGATTGGATAGCCGTAACTCATCCAAACTCACTTAAGTTTAATGACTGAAGCATTTCAAAAAAGTCCCGGTGGGGACCTTTTGTAAAAAAAATGGCCTGGAGATTGATACCATGTCGCTAAACTGACATAGTGCTCTGTGCTCAGGAGGGACCGTATTGATGTTAGCCTTTGAAACTATTCATGAATTCTACCGCAAACAGAATTTTAGCGAACATCGTCACCGCGTGATCGAGGCAGGCATTCGATTTAATATGAAATCAAATGAAATCCTCAATATGGAGAAAAATTTTATTTACTATGTTGATACCGGGGTAATGTCTATCGCCGTTGATGACGATGAGCGAATTATCGGTACAACCATTGAATATATGCCGATTGGGCTTTTAGAAAGATTTTGCCCTATCGCTCAATTCCGTTACTCCGCGCTCACCCCAACTTCCATGATTAAAATTTCTCAACAAGAGTTTGATCGGATATTTTTTGGCAATACAAAAGAGTATATGCAAGAACTTGCAGCAATCCTTTCGTATATGCTGATTTTTATTCTGGATGTGCATGTAGAGCGCAGAACAGACTCTGGCTATCATACTATCAAGGCGATGTTGCATCGTTACATGTATCGTAGAAGCGTTAATTCATTTGAAAGGGAAGGCATTGCCAATTTTATTATTCGTAGAACCAACCTTTCCAGAAGCTATGTTTTCCGTGTTTTGGCAGAATTGAAAGAAGGTCAATACATTACAATACAGAAAGGAAAATTGATCGCTATTAACCGGAAGCTACCCAATGATTTTTAACTAACCGGGGATCGCCCCCCAATAAATAAAAAACATTCAAAACCCACCTACGCCTGGGGCGCCAATCCGCTAGCAAACTCTCAATATTTTAATTCTTCATGATAATAATCTAACTGACTGAACTTCGGATTAGCCCGATAGTAGATCACGGGCACCTCTTTTCCCACATAAACCTTAGCGCGATCCACCGTATTAATAGTCATAAACTGATTGGCCTTGCTATAAAGTTTACCTTCGACACTAAAGCTATACGTTAATACAATACTCACCTCGCCACGATCGTTCGGCGTTTTAGGGTAGTAAGTCACGATACTGGCGCGGGTCGCTACGGGATCCCTTTTGATCATCCAGTAGAGGAAAAAACCTCTGGAAAAACAGAAGACAACCGCGGCCATCATCGCATAGAAGGGCCCCCAAATAATGATCCCTGAATATTTTTCCATTATATTTCTCATGTACTGATTGTTATTGTTAATAGTGCGATTTATACGAATTTAAAACGTGATATCGTTGTCGTCCCTGGAAGCAATCCTGCAGGACTCATTATTTCATTTCATTATTTGCAAATAACGATATTTAAGCGTAGATACTCCCCCATGACTATATGACAACCAGTAATAACACAAATAAAACAATTTAATTAAGCACAAATAGTACATTAAATGGCTATTTAATAATTAAAGCTGTAAATTGACAATGTATTAGATTGCAAAAAAAGGGCGTCATTTATTACATGACGCCCTGGTAAAAGCGGGTTTACATTCCAGGGAAGGTGACGCTATTCCCCGGCGCTTCCCTGTGTAGATGAATAAAGTTCAGGTGTCGCTCGTACTGGTCGAGAATATCGGTGATCACCTGCTCTTTGCTGTAATCCATCAGGTCATTGCCCTGGCTCCCCTCCAGCAGGAAAGTCTCAAGACGGTAGTAGGTCGATTTGCCGCTGCGCGCCCGGTAGGTAAAACCAGGAATCGAGTACTGCTGCGGCCAAATCTGGTAGACGAAGTTTTGTTCGTCGCCCATATGCACCAGCAGATCGAGGTGACCAAGGTTATCGCCCTCTTCCGGCGGCAGGCTTTTCAGCTCAACGTAAGCGCCGCGCAGCTTCAGCTCCTGCGCCACCTCTTCCATCGCCGGGAAGCACACCGTCTCCATCATCTGGCGGGTATAGCGCGTGCCAGGATAGTTCATTAAGCGTGACAAGCGCTTTTTCCAGCTCAGACGATCCTGCACGCCCAGCGGGCGCGGCGCAGTGTCGCGATTGGCGCTTTCGCGGCGATAATCCTCCACCTTCAATGACTTATATAACCCCGCCATCACGAAGAAAATCACAAAGCTGAACGGTAGCCCCATGATCACCGTCGCGTTCTGTAGCGCGGAGATGCCGTTAGTCATCAGCATACCGAGGGTCAACAGGCCAATCACCACCGACCAGAAGATGCGCAGCCAGTTCGGCGCATCGCTATTAATATCCTTCAGCTTCGAAGTGAAGTTGCCGAGCACCAGCGCGCCGGAGTCCGCTGAGGTGACGTAAAACAGCAGGCCGGTAATGGTGGCGACCGAGGCGCTAAAGGTAAACGCCGGATACTGCGCCAGCAGGTTATAGAAACCGCGCTCCGGGTGAGCGATGGCTTCGGCGGCAAAATCCGCATTGCCGTGAATAATTTCATACAGCGCGCTATTGCCGAATACCGACAGCCACAGCAGGGTGAAAGTGAACGGAATAATCAGCGTACCGACCACAAACTGGCGAATGGTGCGCCCGCGCGAAATACGCGCTAGGAACAAGCCGACAAACGGCGACCACGCCACCCACCAGGCCCAGAAGAATAGCGTCCAGTTATTCATCCATTCAACCGGACGGTCGAAGGCGAAGCTGTTTAGCGTCATTCCCATAAAGCGATTGACGTAATCCCCGACGTTCAATACCAGCGCATTGAGCAGGAACTCGGTATCGCCCATAAACAGAATGAATAAGATCAGCCCCAGCGCCAGTACCACGTTGAGCTCGGAAAGGATGCGAATGCCCTTATCCACGCCGGAGGTCACCGAAATGGTGGCGATAATCACCGACAATACAATCAGCGCCGCCTTTGCTCCCAGGGAATCAGGAATATGGAACAGCACGCTCAGACCGTAATTGAGCTGCACCACGCCGATACCGAGGGTAGTGGCGATGCCGAAAATCGTACCGATCACCGCGGCGATATCGACGCTGTGGCCGATGGGGCCATTAATCTTTTTCCCGAAGATAGGATAGAGCGCGGAGCGGATGGTGAGCGGCAAATTATAACGATAGCTAAAGTATCCCAGCGCCATTCCCATCAGGGCGTACATCGACCAGCCGGTGAGGCCGTAGTGGAATAGCGTCCACACCATCGCCTGGCGCGCCGCTTCCATGGTCTGCCCCGCCCCTTCCGGCGGCTGCATATACTGCGTGACCGGTTCGGCGACCGAGAAGAACATCAGGTCGATGCCGATACCGGCGGCAAACAGCATCGCCGCCCAGCTCAGCACGCTGAACTCCGGCTTCGAGTGTTCCGGCCCCAGCTTCACCGAGCCAAAGCGCGAACAGGCAATACAGACGACGAATACGATATACAGCGTGGCGGCGAGTAAATAATACCAGCCAAATGTCTTAGAAACCCAGTTCAGGGTACGGCCAATCCAGGCCGCGGAAAAATCGCTGAAGAAGATAGTCATCAGGGAAAACAACAAAATCAGTCCTGCGGAAGTGTAAAAAACCACCGGATTGATTTTGTCCTTTTCTCTGCTCGGCGAAAGGTCTGTCATCCATTCTCCTTACATTTATTGCAACTATTAAAAAGCAAATCGGCAACAATTAAGACACATTTTATATTGAACGTCCAATCAAAAACCGCTTTAATAGATAAACAAATCTGATGAATGGAGTCCGGGAAATGCCAAAACTGGGGATGCAATCGATACGTCAGCGGCAGCTGATCGACGCCACGCTGGCGGCGATTAATGAGGTCGGCATGCATGACGCCACCATCGCGCAGATCGCCCGCCGGGCGGGCGTATCGACGGGCATCATCAGCCACTATTTCAAGGATAAAAACGGACTGCTGGAAGCGACGATGCGCGACATCACCGGCCAGCTACGCCATGCGGTGTTACAGCGGCTGCGGGCGCTACCCGGCGCCAGCGCTGAACGGCGTCTGCGGGCCATCGTCGCCGGCAATTTCGATGACAGCCAGATAAGCGGCGCGGCGATGAAGGCGTGGCTCGCCTTCTGGGCCAGCAGTATGCATCAGCCGATGCTCTATCGCCTGCAGCAGGTCAGCAGTAAGCGTTTGTTGTCGAACATCGTGTATGAGTTTCAGCGTCAGCTACCCCGCGAGCAGGCGCAGGAAGCGGGTTACGGTCTGGCGGCGCTGATCGACGGCCTGTGGCTGCGGGCGGCGTTAAGCGGTAAACCGCTCGACAAAACGCGTGCCGAAACTCTCGCCGACCATTTTATCAGTCAGTATCTGCCACCGACTTCGCAATAATGGAGGAAACCATGTCCCGAATGGCCGAACAGCAGCTTTATATTCACGGCAAGTTTGTCGCCGCCACCAGCGATAAAACTTTCGAGACCATCAACCCTGCCACTGGGGAAGTGCTGGCAACCGTCCAGGCCGCCGGGCGTGAAGACGTCGACCGCGCGGTAAAAAGCGCCCAACAGGGGCAAAAAGTGTGGGCGGCGATGAGCGCGATGGCGCGCTCGCGGATCCTGCGTAAAGCGGTTGATATCCTGCGCGAACGTAACGATGAGCTGGCGCGTCTGGAGACGCTTGATACCGGCAAACCGCTGAGCGAAACCGCCGCCGTCGATATCGTGACCGGCGCCGATGTGCTGGAGTACTACGCCGGATTGATCCCGGCGCTGGAAGGCAGCCAGATCCCGCTGCGCGACAGTTCCTTTGTTTACACCCGCCGCGAGCCGCTTGGCGTGGTCGCCGGTATTGGCGCCTGGAACTACCCGATCCAGATAGCGCTGTGGAAATCGGCCCCGGCGCTGGCCGCCGGTAACGCGATGATCTTTAAACCGAGCGAAGTCACTCCGCTCACCGCGCTGAAGCTGGCGGAAATCTACCGCGAAGCGGGTCTACCGGAAGGGGTCTTCAACGTCCTGCCGGGAATCGGCGCCGAAACCGGCCAGTACCTGACTGAGCATCCGGATATCGCCAAAATCTCCTTCACCGGCGGTGTCGCCAGCGGCAAAAAAGTCATGGCCAACTCCGCCGCCTCTTCTTTAAAAGAGGTGACCATGGAGCTGGGCGGTAAATCACCGCTGATTATCGCGGAAGATGCCAACCTCGACCTCGCCGCCGATATCGCCATGATGGCTAATTTCTACAGCTCCGGTCAGGTCTGCACCAACGGCACCCGCGTGTTTGTGCCCGCGAAGTTTAAAGCCGAATTTGAACACAAGATCCTGGAGCGCGTGGGCCGTATCCGCGCCGGAGACCTGTTTGCCGACGATACCAACTTCGGCCCGCTGGTCAGCTTCCCGCATCGGCAGAATGTCCTGCGCTATATCGAGAGCGGCAAAAGCGAAGGCGCTCGCCTGCTGTGCGGCGGCGATGTGCTGAAAGGCGAAGGCTTCGATAATGGCGCATGGGTCGCTCCGACGGTCTTCACCGACTGCACCGACGACATGACTATCGTGCGCGAAGAGATCTTCGGACCGGTGATGTCGATTCTTAGCTATGACGACGAAGCGGAAGTGATTCGCCGCGCCAACGCCACCGAGTACGGCCTTGCTGCTGGCGTCGTCACGCCGGATCTGAACCGCGCTCACCGCATCATCCACCAGCTGGAAGCCGGCATTTGCTGGATCAACAGCTGGGGCGAATCGCCGGCGGAAATGCCGGTCGGCGGCTATAAACACTCCGGCATTGGCCGAGAAAACGGCGTGATGACGCTACAGAGCTATACCCAAGTGAAATCCATCCAGGTTGAGATGGGTCAGTTTCAATCCATATTTTAACCAGGAGGTCATTTTTGCAGTTTGACTACATCATTATTGGCGCCGGCTCCGCCGGCAACGTCCTCGCGACGCGTTTAACGGAAGATCCCAACACCACCGTCCTGCTGCTGGAAGCGGGCGGCCCGGATTATCGCTTTGATTTCCGCACCCAGATGCCCGCCGCGCTGGCTTTCCCGCTGCAGGGCAAACGCTACAACTGGGCCTATGAGACCGAACCGGAACCCTATATGAACAACCGCCGCATGGAGTGCGGACGCGGTAAAGGGCTCGGCGGCTCCTCGCTGATTAACGGCATGTGTTATATCCGCGGCAACGCCATGGACCTTGATAACTGGGCCGCCGCGCCGGGGCTGGAACACTGGAGCTACCTCGACTGCCTGCCCTATTACCGGAAAGCGGAAACCCGCGACATCGGCCCTAACGACTATCACGGCGGCGACGGCCCGGTGAGCGTCGCTACGCCGAAACAGAATAATAACCCGCTGTTTCATGCAATGGTGGAAGCCGGCGTGCAGGCGGGCTATCCGCGTACTGACGATCTCAACGGTTATCAGCAGGAAGGGTTTGGCCCGATGGACCGCACCGTGACGCCGCAGGGACGCCGTGCCAGCACCGCCCGCGGCTATCTCGATCAGGCCCGCAGCCGCGCGAACCTGACCATCCGCACCCATGCCATGACCGATCACATTATTTTTGACGGCAAACGCGCCGTTGGCGTCGAGTGGCTGGAAGGCGACAGCAGCGCGCCGTCGAAAGCCATGGCCAATAAAGAAGTGCTGCTCTGCGCCGGCGCCATCGCCTCGCCGCAGATTCTGCAGCGTTCCGGGGTCGGCAATCCGGAACTCTTGCGCCAGTTTGATATTCCGCTGGTCCACGCCCTGCCCGGCGTCGGTGAAAATCTGCAGGACCATCTTGAGATGTACCTGCAGTACGAGTGCAAAGAGCCGGTATCGCTGTACCCGGCGCTACAATGGTGGAATCAGCCGAAAATCGGCGCGGAATGGCTGTTCGGCGGCACCGGGATCGGCGCCAGCAACCAGTTTGAAGCGGGCGGATTTATCCGCAGCCGCGAGGAATTCGCCTGGCCGAATATTCAGTACCACTTCCTGCCGGTGGCGATTAACTACAATGGATCCAATGCGGTTAAAGAGCATGGTTTCCAGTGCCACGTTGGCTCGATGCGTTCACCAAGCCGCGGTCACGTGCGTCTGAAATCGCGCGACCCGCATGCCCATCCGGCAATCCTGTTCAACTATATGTCGAGCGACCAGGACTGGCAGGAGTTCCGCGACGCCATCCGTATTACCCGCGAAATCATGAACCAGCCGGCGCTGGATAAATATCGCGGGCGCGAAATCAGCCCTGGCGTTGAGTGCCAGAGCGATGCGGAGTTAGATGAGTTTGTGCGTAATCACGCCGAGACCGCGTTCCACCCGTGCGGCACCTGTAAGATGGGGTACGACGACATGGCGGTGGTCGACGGCGAAGGCCGCGTCCACGGCATGGAAGGGTTGAGAGTCGTCGACGCGTCGATTATGCCGCAGATTATTACCGGCAACCTGAACGCCACCACTATCATGATTGGCGAGAAGATGGCCGATGCCATTCGCGGGCGTCAGCCGTTACCGCGCAGCACCGCGGCCTACTATGTCGCCGGCGACGCGCCGGTTCGCCGCTAAACGAGCAGATCCCCGGATTGCGCTGCGCTCATCCGGGCTACCAAATAGCACAACTCTGTAGCCCCGGTAAGCGACAGCGCCACCGGGGATTTTGAAGCCACCAGCACCGGTGTCAGCGATACACCACCCGGCCTCCCGGATTGCGCTACGCTAATCCGGGCTACCAAATCGCACAACTCTGTAGCCCCGGTAAGCGGCAGCGCCACCGGGGATTTTGAAGCCGCCAGCACCGGTGTCAGCGATACGCCACCCGCCTTCCCGGATTGCGCTGCGCTAATCCGGGCTACCAAATCGCACAGCGCTGTAGCCCCGGTAAGCGACAGCGCCACCGGGGGTTTTGAAGCCACCAGCACCGGTGTCAGCGATACACCACCCGGCCTCCCGGATTGCGCTGCGCTCATCCGGGCTACCAAATCGCACAACTCTGTAGCCCCGGTAAGCGGCAGCGCCACCGGGGTTTTCTCATCCCGTCCGCACTCACTGCGCTTCTCCTATACTTGCAGTTTAAGCGGGGACAGGAGAAAGACGATGACGCTACCCGATTTTCACGTTTCAGCGCCTTTTACGCTTGGTATTGAGCTGGAGTTACAGGTCGTCAACCCGCCGGGATACGACCTCAGCCAGGATGCCTCCACGCTGATTGCCGATATCCAACGCGAACTGACGGCGGGAGAGGCCAAACACGACATCACCGAAAGCATGCTGGAGATAGCCACCGGCATCTGTCGCGATATCAGCCACGCCACCACACAGCTAGGCGCCATCCATCAGGCGGTACAGCGCGCCGCTCTCCATCACCACCTGCAAATCTGCGGCGGCGGTTCGCATCCTTTCCACGCCTGGCAGCGTCAACAAATCAGCGATAACCCGCGCTATGTGAAAACCGTCGAGCACTTCGGCTATCTGGCAAAGCAGGCGACGGTGTTTGGCCAACATGTCCACGTCGGCTGTCAGAACGGCGACGACGCCATCTATTTGCTGCACGGGCTGTCACGCTTTGTACCGCACTTTATTGCCCTCAACGCCGCCTCGCCGTGGTTCGACAGCACCGACAGCCGCTTTGCCTGTTCGCGCCTGAACCGTTTCTCTTCCTATCCCGATAACGGGCCGATGCCGTGGGTAGAGAACTGGCAGGCCTTTCAGCGTTTATTCCGCCGCCTGAGCTACACCAGCATGATCGACAGCATGAAGGATCTGCACTGGGATATTCGCCCGAGCCCGGTTTTCGGTACCGTCGAGGTGCGGGTGATGGATACGCCGCTGACGATAGGCCAGGCGGTGAATATCGCCGGATTTATCCAGACGCTAGCCTGTTGGCTGTTAAGCGAACGGCCGTTTAAACATCAGCCGGAGGATTACCTCCTCTACCCTTTCAACCGCTATCAGGCCTGTCGTTACGGCCTCGACGGGGTGATAACCGATGTCTGGTCCGGAGAACAACAAAGCATCCGCGCGAACATTCTACAGTTAGCCGACAGACTGGCGCCCTTTGCCCATAAGGTGCACGCCAGCGCGGCACTGGAATCGGTTGTGCGCCAGGCCAGGTCCACCATCAGCGAAGCGCAGCAGATGCGCGAATTCATCGCCAACGGCGGTTCGCTGATCGGCCTGGTACAAAAGCATTGCGAGATTTGGGCGGTATAAGGAAGCGAAACGGGTATACTCGGTACAGGATATTCAAAAGGATTGTTCATGTTATTACGCCGCCTGATCCCGCTTGCGCTTCTCCCCTTCACCGCCTTTACCCATGCTGCCTGTACGCTCACCGACCCAACGCTGACCTTGCAAAGCTATACGGTTAATCCGCAGCAAGAGCGCATCGTGATGTACTGGCAAAAGCAAAATGGCAAAGCCTGGGGCTCGCTACGCTCGCTGCTTGCGGATATCAATAAAGACGACCGCGTCCAGATGGCGATGAACGGCGGGATATACGATAAGGCCTACGAACCGCTGGGCTTGTATATCGAAAATGGCGAGCAGATAAAGCCCCTCAACCGCGCCTCCGGCGGCGGCAACTTTTTCATTCGCCCCGGCGGCGTATTCTGGCTGAAGGGCCAGCGGGCGGGAATAACGCCTATCAATAAATTTAAGCCTTCGCCTGAGATAACCTACGCCGTGCAGTCCGGGCCAATGCTGATTGAAAACGGCGCCATCAACTGGCGGCTGAAGCCCTCCGCCAGCTCACGCAAACTGCGCAACGGCGTCGGCATTGATAAGCAGGGACGGGTGGTATTTATGCTTAGCGAGCGCGAAACCAATTTCTACGATTTCGCCTGTTACGCACAGTCCAAACTCCACGTGCGCCAGATGCTCTACCTCGACGGTACGATTTCAAAAATGTATCAAAAGGGCGGCAGCATACCGTGGCAATACCATCCGTTCGTCACCATGATCGCGGTGGAAACCCAAAAACCTGGCTAAACGAAAATGGCGCCCGCTCTATCCTGAAGGGGCGCCATTAGGTATCAGGTAGGTTTACGCAAACGGCGGGTTAGCCGCTTCTCGACTTCGACCACCAGGAACATGGCCACGCCAATCGCCAGGGTCACGAACCAGTAGCGCAGCGGTAGTGCTTCGGTGCCGAACATGTTCTGCATCAGCGGCACATAGATGATGACCAGCTGCATCAGCAACAGGACGCCGGTCACCAGCCAGATGCCTTTGTTGCGCAGCAATCCTTTGTTCAGGGAGAAGCTGTCGCTGCTGCGGCAGTTGATCATATAGACCCACTGGGCGGTCACCAGCATCTGCAGTAGTACGGTGCGGATGAACTCAGCGCTGTGGCCGCGCGGCGCCAGCCAGGCTTCGAGAACAAAAGCGGCGACGGCAATCATCGAACCGACAAAAGCGACGCGCCAGACGGCGAACCCATCCATTACGTGCTGGCCGGTCTTACGCGGTGGACGGTTCATCACGTTGCGCTCGGCGGCTTCAAAGGCCAGGCCGAAGGAGAGCGTGGCCGAGGTCGCCATGTTCATCCACAAAATCAGCACCGGCGTCAGCGGAATAATATTGCCCGCCAGCAGCGCAATGATGATCAACAGTCCCTGCGCGAGGTTGGTCGGCATGATGAACAGGATAGTCTTTTTCAGATTGTCGTAGACGCGACGCCCCTCCTTCACCGAGCTGGCGATGGTGGCGAAGTTGTCGTCGGTAAGCACCATATCGGCGGCCTCTTTGGTCACCTCGGTTCCTTTAATGCCCATGGCGATGCCCACGTCGGCCTGACGCAGCGCCGGGGCGTCGTTAACGCCGTCACCGGTCATCCCGACCACTTCGCCGCTATCCTGCAGCGCCTTGACCAGACGCAGTTTATGCTCCGGACTGGTACGGGCGAAAATATCAAACTCCACTGCCGCCTTCGCCAGCTCGGCATCATCCATATGCTCAAGCTGATAGCCGGTCATCGCCTGGCGGCTGTTGGCGATCCCCAGCATCTGACCGATGCTCATCGCCGTCTGCGGGTGGTCGCCGGTGATCATCTTCACGCGGATCCCGGCGGTCTGGCAGGCGTGGATCGCGTCAATCGCCTCCGGACGCGGCGGATCCATCATTCCGGCGATGCCGAGGAACACCAGACCTTCCTTCAGATCATCGTGGGTCAATGTGGCGCTGCCGACGGTTGCCGGTTTACAGGCGGCGGCAACCATCCGTAACCCCTGACGGGCGAAACGCGCCATTTCGTCTTCCCAGTATTGACGGTCAAACGGCCTTGGCCCCTGCTTGCTCATCTGCTGGCCGCACAGGGCAAAGATGACATCCGGCGCGCCGGTAATCAGCACCCGCTCCTCATCGCCGATCTGCTGATGGGTGGCCATATATTTGTACTGCGAGTCGAAGGGTATTTTCGCCACCAACTGGGTGGCGACCGGCGCTAACTGGGCTTTCGCCGCCAATACCTTCAGCGCCCCTTCGGTCGGGCCGCCGGTGATCCCCCACAGGCCACGCTCGTCCTGAACGATCTGGCTGTCGTTGCACAGATCGATGGTACGGAGGTAGGTTTCCAAAACGCTGCCCGGCTGGACCACCACCGGCTCGTCGCTGCCCTCCTGGAAAATGCGCCCCTGCGGCTCATAGCTGTCGCCTTCAACGCGGTAGCAGCAGTCGGCGGTGATGATCGCTTTCACCGTCATTTCGTTCATGGTCAGGGTGCCGGTCTTGTCCGAACACACCACGGTCATCGCGCCAAGCGTTTCAACCGTCGGCAGCTTGCGGATAATCGCCCGCTTGCGCGCCATCGCCTGTACGCCGAGCGACAGGATAATCGAGATAATCGCCGGCAGGCCTTCCGGCACCGCCGCTACCGCGAGGCTTATCAGCGACAGCAGCAGCTCGCCCAGCGGGATATCGCGCAACGCGAGGCTGAAGAAGAACAGCGCCACCATCATCGCGAGGATGATGACAAAAATCGCTTTCCCCAGTTTATCCATCTGCACCAGCAGCGGAGTACGGTGCTTTTCAATAGCCGCCATCATCTGATTGATGTGGCCTAGCTCGGTCTCTTGACCGGTAGCGGTAACCACACCGACGCCACTGCCGGCGCTGATAGTGGTGCCGGAGAAGACCATATTGGTGCGGTCACCCAGCGGTAGCTCGCCGTGCAACGCCACAGTGGTTTTATCCACCACCGTTGATTCGCCGGTGAGAATCGCCTCTTCGACCCGTAGATTGTGGCTTTCAATCAGGCGCATATCCGCCGGGACGCGATCGCCGGCGCGCAAAATAACAATATCGCCCGGCACCAGGTCACGGGTGGGAATCGTTTCATGCTTGCCGTTGCGCTGGACGCGGGCGTCGCTGGAGAGCATGTTGCGGATCCCCTGCAGCGATTTTTCGGCATTGCTCTCCTGAATATGACCGATCAACGCATTAATGACGGTAACGCCGAGAATAACCAGGGTATCGACCCAGTGGCCCATCACCGCGGTGAGCGCGGCAGCGGCCAGCAGGACGTAAATCAGGACATCGTTGAAGTGGGCGAGAAAACGCAGCCAGGCCGGTTTGCCTTTCTTTTCCGGCAGCGCGTTAGGGCCGTATGATTTCAGGCGCCCGACGGCTTCAGCGGTGCTGAGACCGTCGGCATGGCTCTTTTTTTGCGCCAGTACCGCTTCGACTGTTTGCTGATAAGCCTGCTGTGGCGCGCTGTCGCCTGAAGGCGTGATGTTGTGGGGGTTAATCATCCGGGTCAAAATTAAGTTTCCTTTTAAATTCCGTCATTCGGAAAGCCTGAAATCATTTCTGGCCAATGAATTAATGCGTTTTGCGAGCAAGATCAAATTATCCAGCCAGAATATTTATTTACTCGCAAATTAAAAAATACATGGTAAGTTGGTTCTGAAAAACAAATATTACAGGGTATTTCTAAACCATTTATAAACGAGGTAAAACATGTTTGGAATCTACCGCGGACGCCGTCTGGTGCTGTATGTCGCACTGGCAATTATTATCGCCACAATAGTGGGATATAGTACCTATACTTTTGTAAAAATGCTGGGATAATAAATGACGTTAATTTACATCACGGTGCAATTAACTTAATTACAAATATTAATCAATAAATTAACAGAGGGGTTTTAATTAATAGTATTAGAAATAATATGAATAACGTAAATTAATAAGCGGATAAAGCATATTGCGTTAACGGACTTTTTACCAGACAATATGTTTTTTAACTGACGATTAACATTATAATGAAACACCCGCTGGAAACGCTGTTATCCGCCGCCGGCATTTTGCTGTTAGCCCTGATCTCATGCTTATTGCTGCCGGCGCCCTCGCTCGGCCTGACGCTGGCGCAAAAACTGGTCACATCCTTCCACCTGATGGATCTCAACCAGCTCTATACCCTGATCTTCTGCCTGTGGTTCTTAGCGCTGGGAATCGTTGAGTACCTGGTATTGCGCTGGGTATGGCGCCGCTGGTTCTCGCTGGCAGATTAAGCCGCAGGAGAGCAAAAAAAAGCCCGCCGATAGAGGCGGACTGGTCTGTGGCCGGCGCTCAGTGCGCGCGGCTGTGGTTCTCTTTGCGATACGCGCCCGGCGGCTGATTGAAGGTACGGGTAAAGATACGGGTAAAGGTCTGCTGCGAATCAAAGCCGTATTTCAGGCAGATATCATAAACCCGCTGATCGGTATCGCGCAGGTCGCGCGCTGCCAGCAGCAGTTTACGCTCGCGAATGTAGCGCCCGAGACTTTCCCCTTTATACTGCAAAAACAGCCGTTGCAGATGCCATTTCGAGTATCCGGCATGGCGCGCAATATCATCAATTCGCAGTGGCTGATGTAGATTGTCATCAATCCATTCCACGATAGTGTCAATCACCTGAGCGGATATATTCATATCTCTTCTCTCCTTCTGAACCACTCTGGCGGTTAGCGCCACCAGGCGTTAAATGATTGTGTCTTATCAGCGACCCACACCGGTTCGCCCAGCATTGGCGTGACTAAACGCCACTCACGTCCTTCGCTGGCTGCCGCCAGCCGCTGGTACGGATCGTCCCAGCTGTGTTTTGCCAGCACAAAGCGTCCGGCGTGCCCCGGTAATACCGACCGGGCGCGTAAATCATCGGCGGCCTGCGCCGTTTCTTCCGGCATCATGTGGATGTACTTCCAGTCCTGGTCATATTGACCGTTTTCCATGATTGCCAGATCGATAGGGCCAAACTGTTCGCCAATGGCCTTAAAATGCGGGCCATAGCCGCTATCGCCGCTGTAATAAATCTTTTCCTGCGGGGTGACGAACAGGAAGCTGGCCCACAAGGTCTGGTTGCGTTTCAGCCCGCGGCCGGAGAAATGGCGAGCCGGCAGCGCGTGTACGGTGAGTTCATCGCTGATTTTTATCGTCTGGTTCCAGTCCACTTCATCAATAATCGCCGCATCCATTCCCCAGTAGCGCAAATGCGAGCCGACGCCGAGCGGCGTCACCACGCGTTTAACTTTCGGCATCAGCGCCTTAATGGTGGCGTAGTCGAGATGGTCGTAGTGATCGTGGGAGATAATCAGCAGATCGATCTCCGGCATCCGCTGCGCGTTCCACGGATAATCACCGGGGAAGGCCTTATTGATGAAGGAGAACGGCGCGGCGTAATCGCTAAATACCGGGTCGATCAGGATACGTTTACCCGCCAGCTGCAGATACCACGATGAGTGACCGAGCCAGACCATGACGTCTTCACCAGACGGCAAACCGGCAAGATCGGTATTCACCAGCGGCAACGGCTGCTGGGGGCGCGCGTTTTCTCGCTTCGTGACCAGGAAATCCCACCACGCGGCCAGCATGTTTTTCTGGCCGGTGAATCCCGGCGTCGGCAATTGGTTATGGAACTGGCCGTCACGGTAGTTCGGCGACTGTTCGACAAGACTGAGCTGCGCACCCTGCGGCGCTTTGCCAAAACCGGCATTAAGAACAAACGGCAATGTCGTTGCTGCTGCTAATAACATAATGGCGACCACGCTAAAGGTGACACGGTTCATATCCTGACCAGACGAAAGCCCCATCCAGGAGACTTTATGATATAACTTGATTATGAGTGAGTAAGCACTCATTATTAGGAAGGAGTAGAAAATCGTCAAGACTATTTTCAATTTTTGACATCTGGCGTTGCAGTTGTGCGGTCCGCCGTGATTAGATCGAGGTTTAACTTTCAGCGAGGTAAAATGTAGTGGCTCGTCCTAAGAGTGAAGATAAAAAACAAGCGTTACTGGAAGCCGCCACGGCCGCTTTCGCCCAGTCCGGCATTGCCGCTTCAACATCGGCGATAGCCCGCAGCGCGGGGGTTGCCGAGGGAACGCTGTTTCGCTATTTCGCCACTAAAGATGAGTTGCTCAACGAGTTATACCTCGCCATTAAGATGCGCTTAGTACAGACAATGATCGCCGGGCTCAATCCTGACGAAAAACGCCCAAAAGAAAACGCGCGGAACATCTGGAACAGTTATATCGACTGGGGGATGCGTAACCCTATGGAATACCGCGCCATTCGCCGTATGGCATTGAGCGAACGCATTACCGATGAAACCCGCAGCCAGGTCAAAGAGAGTTTTCCCGAGCTGAACGAGATGTGCCAGCTGTCGGTGAAAGCGGTTTTCCTTAGCGACGCCTATCGCGCTTTCGGCGATGCCCTGTTCCTGTCGCTGGCTGAAACCACCATCGAGTTCGCCAGCCACGATCCGCAGCGCGCCCGCGAGATCATTGCCCTCGGTTTTGAGGCCATGTGGAATGCGCTGCATGAGAGTGAGTCGTAATGGATAACGAAGCGCTACACCATCACGCGCAGCGTATCGCGCTGACCTACCCTTTTACCGAACACTGCTGGCCGTTTGGCCCGGAGTATGACGTGTTTAAAGTCGGTGGGCGTATTTTCATGTTGACCATGACCCTTCGCGGGCGTGCCATAGTCAACCTGAAGGCCGATCCGCAAAAATCGCTGCTCAATCAGCAAATTTACCGCAGCATCGAACCGGGCTATCACATGAACAAAAAGCACTGGATCACCGTGCTCCCGGGCGAGGATATCAGCGAGGATTTACTTGCCGAGCTTATTGACGACTCGTGGAATCTGGTGGTGGATAAGCTGGCGAAAAAAGACCAGCGTCGGCTGCGTCCCGGCTGATTTTCAAATAAATGCGATAAGTGTTATCGCATTTTTCACTCTTATCATTTCCCGCGCATCGCTGTACTCTTCCTCCCACGAAATGTGCCCGTAAGGGGCTGAAAATTGTGAGGAAGAGTCATGGATATTATCTCAGTTGCCTTAAAACGTTACTCCACTAAGGCTTTCGATCCGGCGAAAAAACTGACGGCTGAACAGGCGGAAAACCTGAAAACGCTGCTGCAATATAGCCCGTCGAGCACCAACTCCCAGCCATGGCACTTTATCGTCGCCAGCAGCGATGAAGGTAAAGCTCGCGTCGCGAAAGCAGCCAGCGGCACCTATGTGTTTAACGAACGTAAAATCCTCGACGCTTCCCACGTTGTCGTGTTCTGTGCGAAAACCGCAATGGACGATGCGTGGCTGGAAAAAGTCGTTGATCAGGAAGATGCCGATGGCCGTTTTGCCACTCCGGAAGCCAAAGCCGGTAACCACAAAGGCCGCACCTTCTTTGCCGATATGCACCGCAAAGAGCTGAAAGATGACGATCAGTGGATGGCGAAACAGGTTTATCTTAACGTGGGCAACTTCCTGCTCGGCGTGGCGGCAATGGGTCTGGATGCGGTGCCGATCGAAGGCGTCGATTTCGCCATCCTCGACGAAGAGTTTGGCCTGAAAGCGCAAGGTTATACCAGCGTGGTCGTGGTGCCGGTCGGTCATCACAGCGTGGAAGACTTCAACGCCGCGCTGCCGAAATCCCGCCTGCCGCAGTCCACCACCATCACCGAGATCTAATCTCCGCGCGCTGCCCTCCCCGGATGGCGGCGCTTTGCGCCTTATCCGGGCTACCTCCGTTACAACCGCATCAATGCTGACTGAAACTGCTGGTGTTGGTGGCCTCAAAATCGCTGAGACGTTCCCGGAAGGCCGGGGCAGCCCGCATGGATGCGGGCTGAGGGCCGTGATTTGCAAGGACGCTGCCTCGGCCCGACCCGAAGCCTGCAGGGATAAGTCGAAGGTACCACGAAGTGGCGATTTTGGCGGCCAGAGCCCGGGAGTACAGAGGGCGGCAGCGACTGGCCGCCCTCTGTGCGCTCCCTGCACCATGAGAGACATAACGCAGAAGAATTATCGGGAGCGCAATGTGCTCGGAAACAGCGCAGAACAACCGTTTTTCCAGGAGCGAAGCAATCGAAAACCGATAACAAGGGCTACGGTCCAGTACTCGGTTGGTAGCCCTGGTAAGCGTTAGCGCCACCGGGGAGGGTTACTTTTTCTCCCCCTCGCCGGCGTGCCAGATCCGCTCGGCGTAACGGCCAATCATCGCCAGCGATACCGCCAGGATCAGGAAAAACACCACCTTGTGCAGGCTGTACCAGAAGAATTCGAAGAAGCGGGTGTAGAGGTTGATGGCAAGAAACGTCAGGCCAAATCCACGCAGCATGCCATCGTCGGTTTTCAGGCTGATATAAATACAGATCGCCGCCGCCAGCGCAAACAGCAGCCCCCACGGCAGCAGTTGCGCCTGGCTCACCCCATACCAGCTATCGGAATCGTAGTTGCCGAAAATCGACAGGATCCACAGCGCGACAAACAGCCAGGTCAGCCCCATCGCCTTACTAACGGTAAACAACTGCCGCTGACGTAACACATTTTGCATCAAGTAGCACAGCGCCAGCAGCACGCCACCGAACAGCACGAAACGAATCGGGAAGCTCATCCCCAGCCAGTAGGCGCCCCAACCTGATATATAGCCGGTTTCCGCGCCAAACCAGTTACCTAACGCCAGCAGGAAGAACAGCCACACCAGCCCGGAGCGGGCGAAAAACCCTATCAGGCCGTAAATGGCGCAGCCGAGCAGTATTAGCGGCGCCACGTGGCCGCTGCCGTCGTCCAGCCGATCGCCTAGCTGCCACAAGGCAATGGCGGTACAGACGACGCCGAGGAACAAAATCGCCTCGGTGCTGTAGTGCCACTGGGATTCGCGCCGCTGGCGGCGGAACCCCCAATAGTAAAATGCGATGGCCAGCAGCGTCGGCAGGATAATCCGCGCCACGGCGGAGTCGCTGAACAGATTGATAATCGCCGCAATCAATTCAGCATCGGCGAACAGACTCCCCAGCGCAATCAAGACGCAGGCTATCGCGGTCCAGAAGGCATAGCGGCTCAGGCGCTGCCAGTCGAAAGTACGGACAGATAGCGACGCTGACAGCCGTTGGCCGTCACTGCTGTTCAGGACCCCCTCCTGCTGCCATTGCTCAATAGCGCGTTGAAGAATCCGCTGCTGCTTGCGGGTGACGTTCATAAGCGTTCCTTGTCCATTGCGGGCTTAGCCCTGTTGATCCAGCCAGGCCAGCGCCTGTTCTCCGGTTTCATCCAGCGGTAAATAGACCAGCAGACGCGAACCGTTGCGCGGCGCGGAATACCAGTACATTTGCTGCAGGCTAAAGCGCCCGAGCTGCGGATGGTTAAAATTTTTCACCTGGTTTTCGACGCCGCGCACCTCATAGCGCTGGTGCCATAGCGCTTCGAACTCCGCTGAAGCGGCGAAAAAGCGCGCCAGCTTATCTTCCCACTCTGGAGAACCGCGATGCTCAGCCATCGCCGCGCGAAAATAGGAAACAAAAGTCGGCAACACGTCACGATTTTCAATGCGGCTACGCCAGGCTTCGCAGGTGAGATAGAGATAGATGCAATTGCGGTCTTCTTCGGCAATCGTCGCGAAATCAACGCCCATCAGGCGGCAAAAGCTGTCATTCCAGGCGACGATATCAAAGTTCGGTTTCTGAATGCTGGCGGGCTGCGGCATCAGGCTATCAAGCATGCGTCGGGTTCCGGGACTGATCCCCTCGCAAACCGTGGCCTGCGTATTCTCCGGCGGCGTTAAGCCGGCCAGTACGAACAGATGGCGGGTTTCCAGCGGGCTGCACTGTAGCGCGCTGGCCACGCCGCTTAATACCGCCGCCGACGGATTCACTTCTCGCCCCTGCTCAAGCCAGGTGTACCAGGTCACGCCGACGTCCGCCAGCATCGCCACCTCTTCCCGGCGCAGCCCCGGCGTCCGCCGCCGCCCGACGCGCGGCAGGCCGAGTCGCTGCGGGTCAAGACTCTCGCGGCGGGCGCGCAGAAATGCTCCCAGCTGTTTACGGCTATCATCGGGCGCGAGATTCAGCGCCTCACGTTGCAGCATTAGCGTCATTGTTCCTCCAGCATGGTAGTACCAATACCAGTATAGACAGGAACTGGTACCCGTTTAATTAATCGGAGATGCTACGGCCATCCGCTGAATGACGCAATGGAGAGATCCGATGAATTCGTCTGCTGTTTCACCCGGCCGCGCCGGATTACTGCTGTTACTGACCGGCCAGATGCTGCCGTTAATTGATACCTCGATAACCAACGTGGCGCTGGACTCGATCACCCACTCCCTCGACGCCAGCGCCACCCAACTGGAGCTTATCGTCGCGCTGTACGGCGTGGCCTTTGCCGTCTGCCTGGCGATGGGCAGCAAACTGGGCGATAACTATGGACGCCGCCGCCTGTTTCTGTGGGGGGTGGCGGTATTCGGCATCGCCTCACTGCTATGCGGAATGGCTAACTCCATTAACGCCCTACTCGCCGCACGAACGCTGCAGGGCGCGGGCGCGGCGCTGATCGTGCCGCAAATCCTCGCCACCCTGCACGTCACCCTGAAAGGCACCGCTCACGCCCGGGCGATAAGCCTGTACGGCGGTATCGGCGGCATCGCGTTTATCGTCGGCCAGATGGGCGGCGGCTGGCTGGTCTCCGCCGATATCGCCGGGCTCGGCTGGCGTAACGCCTTCTTTATCAACGTGCCAATCTGCCTGCTGGTGCTCGCTTTTAGCCGCCGCTATGTGCCGGAAACCCGCCGCGAAAGCCATTCCAGCATCGACTGGCAGGGAACTTTCAGCCTGGCGTTAATCCTCTGCTGCCTGCTGTTCCCGATGGCGCTGGGGCCGGAACTGCACTGGCCATGGGAGCTACAGCTGCTTTTGCTGGCCGTACTCCCCCTGCTCGGCTGGATGCGCCTGAGCGCGCTGCGTAAACAGCAGCGCGGTGAGCAACCGCTGCTACCGCCGCGGCTGTTAAAGCTCACCAGTATCCGCTTTGGGATGGCTATCGCGCTGCTGTTCTTCAGCGCCTGGTCCGGCTTTATGTTTTGTATGGCGCTGACCATGCAGGCCGGGCTTGGGATGGCGCCGTGGCAGTCCGGCAACAGTTTTATTGCTCTCGGGGTGGCCTATTTTATCTCCGCGTTGTACGCGCCGAAGCTTATCGCCCGCTACAGCATGGGGCGCATTTTGCTGATAGGCCTGGCGGTGCAGATTAGCGGCCTGCTGCTGCTGAGCGCCACCTTTTATCAACTTGGCCTGCGGACCACGACGCTGGCGCTGGTGCCCGCCACCGCGCTAGTCGGCTATGGTCAGGCGTTAATCGTCAACAGTTTCTATCGTATCGGGATGCGGGACATTCGCGCCTGCGACGCCGGAGCCGGTAGCGCCATCCTCAGTACCCTGCAGCAGGCGACGCTGGGCCTGGGGCCGGCCATTCTTGGCTCGCTGTTCTTGACCCTGGCCCAGCGCGGCGGCGGTGACTATACGCAGGCGCTGATCGTCTTCCTGCTGGTCGAGGTGGCGATGATGCTGCTGCTGGGCGCTATAGCCCTCTGGCTGCGCCATCACCTGAACCTGCAGCCGGCGGCGACGGCGTCCTGATTCACAACTGTGTAACCTCTGATTTGCATAATAGTCATCCAGCGGTCATCATAACCGCTGGATGTACAGGAGACGTTATGCAGGAATTAATATCGCAAATCGCCGCATTAGGCATCAAAATCACCCCTACCACCTCGCTCATCATTACCTTTGGCATTATTTTTCTGACGGCGATTGTCGTTCATCTCATTCTGCACAAAGTGGTACTGCGCACCTTCGAAAAGCGGGCGCAGGCCAGCAGCCATTTATGGCTGCAAATCATCACGCAAAATAAACTCTTTCACCGCCTGGCGTTCACCCTACAGGGAATTATCGTCAACGTTCAGGCCGTGCTCTGGCTGCAGAAAGGCAGCGAAGCGGCGGAAATTTTATCCACCTGCGCGCAGCTGTGGGTAATGGTTTACGCCATGCTTTCCTTCTTCTCGCTGCTGGACGTGATTTTCAATCTGGCGCAAAAATTCCCCACCGCCTCGCAGCTGCCGCTAAAAGGCATCTTTCAGGGAATTAAGCTGGTTACGGCGATTATTATCGGCATTCTGATCATATCGCTGCTAATTGGCCAGTCGCCGGCGATTCTGATTAGCGGCCTTGGCGCGATGGCCGCCGTACTGATGTTAGTATTTAAAGACCCGATTCTTGGCCTGGTGGCCGGGATCCAGCTTTCCGCCAACGACATGCTCAAACTCGGCGACTGGCTGGAGATGCCGAAATATGGCGCCGATGGCGCGGTTATTGATATCGGTCTGACCACGGTAAAAGTGCGCAACTGGGATAACACCATCACTACAATCCCCACCTGGTCGCTGGTCTCGGATTCGTTTAAAAACTGGAGCGGGATGTCGGCCTCCGGCGGTCGTCGCATTAAGCGCAGCCTGAACATCGATACCACCAGCATCCATTTTCTTGACGAGCAGGAGCAACAGCGCCTGATTCAGGCCAAATTGCTAAAGCCCTATATGGACTCGCGCCATCAGGAAATTAACGAGTGGAACCAACAGCACGCCAATGCGCCGTCGGTGCTCAACCTGCGCAAAATGACCAATATCGGCACCTTCCGCGCCTATCTGCAGGAGTATCTACGTAACCATCCGCGGCTACGCAAGGATATGACCATGATGGTGCGCCAGCTAGCGCCGGACGCTAACGGCCTGCCGATTGAGATCTACTGCTTTACCAATACCGTGGTGTGGGCGGAGTATGAAGGCATTCAGGCGGATATCTTCGACCATATCTTTGCCGTGGTTGACGAGTTCGGCCTGCGTATTCACCAGACGCCAACCGGCAACGACATTCGTTCACTGTCGGGCGCGCTGTCGTCATAGCATTTGTAATGTCGCCCCGCCATTCCGCGGGGCGATAAGCCTTACGCCGGGCGGCGCAGCAGTTTGAAAGCGGCAAACAGGAAGATAATCCACACCGGCAGCAGTATTGCCGACAGACGCATCCCGTCAATGGTGCACATCAGCACCAGAATCAAACCGAGAAAGGCGATACAGAAGTAGTTGCTGGCTGGCGCCAGTAACGCTTTGAACTTCGATTCACGCCCCTTACGACGCTGCGCGGCGCGAAACTTCAGGTGCGCCATACAGATCATGATCCAGTTCAGCAGCAACGTCGCCACCACCAGCGCCATCAGCAGCCCCAGCGCTTCATGCGGCAGCAGATAGTTGAGCACCACCACCAGCGAGGTAATAACGCCTGACAGCAGCAACGAATTCACCGGCACGCCGCGTTTGCTGACGCGGGCGAGAAACTTCGGCGCATTGCCCTGTACCGACAGGCCGAACAGCATCCGGCTGTTGGAATAGACGCCGCTGTTATAGACCGACAGCGATGCCACCAGAATGACGAAGTTCAGCGCGGAGGCCACCACGTTGCTGTCAAGATTATGGAAAATCATCACAAACGGGCTGCTATCGGATTTAATCTCTACCCACGGATAGAGCGCCAGCAGCACCACCAGTGAACCGATGTAAAACAGCAGGATACGGTAAACCACCTGGTTAACCGCTTTCGGAATGCTCTTTTCCGGATTTTGCGCTTCCGCAGCGGTGATGCCGATAAGCTCCAGGCCGCCGAAAGAAAACATAATCACCGCAAGCGACAGCACCAGGCCATGCCAGCCAGTGGCGAGGAAACCGCCATGCTTCCACAGGTTATCAAAACCGGCTTTGCTGCCGCCGTGGCCGCCAAACAGCATCCACAGGCCAAAGGCGATCATGCCGATAATCGCCAGCACTTTTATCAGCGCGAACCAGAACTCCGCCTCGCCGTACAGGCGTACGTTGACCAGGTTGACGGCGTTAATAATGATGAAGAAAGCCGCCGCCCAGACCCAGGTGGGAACATCGGGGAGCCAGTACTGCATATAAATCCCGGCGGCAGTCAGTTCCGCCATTCCTACCAGCACGAACATCACCCAGTAGTTCCAGCCGGACAGGAAACCGGCGAACGGGCCCCAGTATTTATAGGCAAAGTGGGCAAAAGAACCGGATACCGGCTCTTCCACCACCATCTCGCCAAGCTGGCGCATAATCAGAAAAGCGACAATACCGGCCACGGCGTAACCCAGCAACACCGCCGGGCCAGCCATTTGAATCGCGGGACCAATGCCAAGAAATAGGCCAGTCCCAATCGCGCCGCCAAGGGCGATAAGTTGAATATGTCGGTTCTGTAAACCGCGATGAAGCGTCGGGCCGCTCTCTTCTACGGCATCCGACGACGTTGACGCGTCTTTCACGTCGTTCCCCTGTGTGTTTTTGTGAAGGGGCACCTTTTATCACTTAGGGGGGATTGTCGCAAGTTGCGCGGGGCAAGCATCAGCCGCCCGCCCCGCTTTTTTAGCGTTAGAAGTCGTAGCTCATTGAGACGCGAACGGTACGCGGATCGCCTTCGAACAGATAGGTTCCGGTATCGTCAATGCCGGACCAGTACTTCTCGTTGGTCACGTTGGTCACCCCGATGCGCCAGGTCATTTCGTTCTGGTCGGCGTTCAGGCGCATACGATAGCGCAGGCCTAAATCCAGGGTGGTGTAGCTATCCAGCTTCTTGGTGTTGGCCGCATCGGCATACTGCGAGCCGCTATGATTGACACGCGCTGTCGCGGTCAGGCCTTCCACCGGCTTAATATCATACTCGGCGCCGAGCACCGCGTAGAAATTAGCCACCCCGATGGCATCTTTACCATCGGTTGCGCCTTTAGCGGTTTTAGTCTGTTTGGCATCCAGCCACACCGTACTGGCGTTAAGACGCAGCCCCAGCATCGGCTCGCCGAAGACGTTCATCTCTACGCCGCGGTTACGCTGCTCGCCATCGAGGCCGTAATTGCCAGCGGTATCGGAAATGGCGTTCGGTTTTTTGATTTCAAACAGCGCCAGCGATCCGCCGATCGTTCCGTAGTCGATCTTGACGCCCACTTCGTCCTGCTTCGAGTGCGCGATCCCGGTACTCTGCCCGGCATTGGCCGCCGTAGTCGGCGCCACAGAGCCCGGCTGCAGCGCTTCGGTATGGTTAGCATACAGCGACAGCTGCTCCCACGGCTTGTACACCAGGCCAAACGTCGGCATCCAGCGGCTTTGGGTATAACGCGAAGAGGTATCTTCCAGTCCGGTGGCGTTGCTGTAGTTGCGCACGACCACTTTCTGATGACGAGCAGCCGCGGTAAACAGCACCTTATCGTTAAAGAAGCCGAGAGTGTCGCTCAGCAGCCAGCCCTGCGTACGGCTGCGCGAGGTGACCAGCGGATCGTGGTAGTTGCCGCCAAAATAGGCGTTATCCGGCATTGCCACATCGCGGTTGTCATAGATATTGGTGGTCGGATTCTTCGCCGACATCCGCCAGGCGGTCGCATCGGTATGCACCTGCGCCGCATAGCCGAGATTCACCTTATGCGAAATCGCACCGGTATTGAAATCGCCGCGTACCCCGCCCATGCCGCTGATCGCGTCGATGATGCGGTTAGTATCAAGGCGGCCAACCGTTGCATCGCCGTTTTTATTGAGCAGCTTCGGCGCGCTGTAGGTGCCGATTTCATGCGAATGCTGACCGCCGAGGGCGCTGTATACCGTCCAGCTATCGCTCAGGTCATATTCCGCCTTCGCCATGCCGAACTCGCTTTCAATATCGCTATAGCCCCACTTCTGGCTGTAGTTTTTGCTGTTGTCCGGCAGCGCCGGGATGAAATCTACGCCGCTGATATTGACGCCCATCGTACCGCCGTGGAACGTTTTCTTCTGATAGCCGAAATCGAGCGAGGAGCGGAAACGATCGCCACGGTAATCAAGCCCCAGCGAAGCCAGCGTGGTACGGCGTTTATCGTTATCGATAGCGCCTTCGCCCTCGCGATGCACCAGGTTGACCCGGGCGCCGAACTGGTTGTTATCGCCGAAACGGCGTCCCAGGTCGAGGGTACCGCCAACCTGCGAATCAGAGGTATAGTCGACGCCAACACGTGCGGTCGGCAGATCTTCCGCCCGTTTCGGCTCGAGGTTAATCATCCCGCCGACGCCGCTGCTGGCCGCGCCGTTAAGCAGGCTGTTAGCCCCTTTGAAAATTTCAACGCGCTCCAGCATCTGAGTGTCCATCACCTGACGAGGCACCACGCCCGCCAGACCGCCCATGGTCATGTCATCGCCATCGAGCTTAAACCCGCGGATTCGATAGGTCTCGGCGAAGTTGCCGTAGCCCTGTACGGCCTGCACGCCAGCGTCGTTACTGACGACATCGGCGATGGTTTTCGCCTGCTGATCCTGAATCAGCTTCGAGGTATAGCCGATGACGTTAAACGGGACGTCCATCGCCTTTTGTTCGCCAAGCATCCCCAGACGGCCGCCGTGGGCGATCTGCCCGTCGAGGAATGCCGGAACCACCAGGTCGCCGCCGGATTTAAAATCGCTGGTTTCGTTAGCCTCGACGATGAGGGTCTCTTCGCCAGGTTGTTTCGCGGCGGTAGCGTCCGCGGCCATCGCCGTTTGACTGGCGGCGCCGATGGCTAAGGCCAACAGCGTTTTACGCAGCGGGAAGGATGAATAGTGCGTGGTGTGCATAATTTGCCCCATGGATGAGGATAAATGGATCAAAGGGCCCGTCACCGGGCCAGTTATTTTTATTGCTCGTTCAGGTCGATGCGTACGACGCTGTCCGGGCCTTTAGTGGAGTGGTCTTTATTGAAGGGCTGTTTGACGGTGACAAACAGCGTCTGACCATCGGCGGAAAGCAGCAGGCTGTTGGGATTGGCCGGCAGCGCCCAGCTTTTCTTCAGCGTGTAGCGGCTGTCGTCAAGGCTGATAACCTTGCCGGATTCACGCTGTGAAATATAAATTTCGTGGCGTTTCCCATTGAACTGCACCGCCAGCGAATCGCCGACCTCGAGCTGTTTAAGCAGTTTGCCACTGTGGATATCCAGCACCAGGGTGGTTTTCGCTTTCGAGTTATCGGTCACGAACAGACGACCGGTGTCGCTATCTTCGGCCATATTAAGCAGCAGCGCCGGCTTGTCGCCCAGCGGCTTCCAGCGCTGTTCAATGCGTTGGTTACGCGGGTTAATCACCAGAATTTCACCGCTGCCGTTGGCGGCGTATACGCGCCCGGTTTGTGCAGAATAGTGCAGGCCGGTCATCCATTTACCGGTGTTTTTAATCCGCGTTTTCAGCTTCATGGTAGCGGCGTCAACCACCCAGATTTGCGCCGGGTCGGCGACCGCGCCAACGTAGAGGGTATTATTTAACAGCAGCAGCTGACGCGCCCCATAGGGGAGCCCTTTTTCATTGCGCTCGCTGAACAGCAGGCGGTTTTTTACCTTGCCGGTGGCGGTGTCGATAGCGCTGATGCCGCCGTCAAGCGAATTGCTGACGTATAGCGTTTTACCATCCGCAGAGAGCTGCAAAGCGAAGTTTTTCAGATCGGTATGCGTCAGGCCGATGGTATTAAGGGTTTGCGGATCCAGCTTGTAAACCGCCCCGCCCTGCACATCTTTAAAGCCTTCGGCGCTGGCGACGTACAGCGCATCGCCCTGCGGGCTTAGCGCCATCTCGTACAACCCTTCCGCTAGCTGGCGCTGCAGCGGTTGCGCCACGTTAGCCGCAGGAGAGTTAACAACCGGTTGCGCGACGGCAGCGGAATGGTGAGTCGCGCAGCCGCCTAACGTCGCGCTGATGGCCAGCGCCAACGCCGGAAGAGTGTATTTCATTGGAACAACCCTATAAAAAATCAATGACCCGGTGGTCGCGCAGTGGCCGATATTGTATGTTTCCGGCCTGCTGTCTTTGCGTCACCCTACGCCTTTGCTGTTCCTTGTGAACGACTCACTGGCGCAGATCGATCCCTGCTTAGCCTGCGAACAAAAAAGAGAATGAGAACTATACGCATTATCAGGTATCAGGCAACCCCCGGCGGGCAAAAAAGATCATCTGCTGATTATTTAACGTGGAATAGCGGATTGATAGGGGAAGAAAGAAACTTCGGGATCGATACATACCCGGATAGCGGCGCACTACGCCTTATCCGGGCGACAGGAGGCTATGCCGCACGCTTCTTGCGAAGGGCGGCTTAGCACGCTTAATGCAATTTCAGGCGCGGGCGAATAATCCGGTTAATCCCGCCGGACAACATCATCAGGCCGGTTTTTAAATAACCGTGCAGCGTCACCTGGTGCATCCGATACAGCGAATCGTAAACCATCCGCGCAATACGGCCTTCGACCATCATCGGGCCGATCGGTAGATGCCCCATGATGCTGCCAAAGGTCGTGTAGCCGGAGAGCGAAACCAGCGAACCACGATCGCGATAGGAGAACGATTTCAACTTATGCCCCTTCATCCGGGCGATAATATTGTCGGCAGTGAAGAGCGCCATTTGATGCGCCGCCTGGCCACGCGGTGGAATAAATCCACCTTCCGGACGCGGGCACGCCGCGCAGTCGCCGAAAGCAAAAATATCAGCGTCGCGCGTGGTTTGCAGCGTCGGGGTCACCACCAGTTGATTAATACGGTTGGTCTCCAGCCCGGCAATATCCTTCATGAAGTCCGGCGCTTTTATCCCCGCCGCCCAGACGATTAAACTCGCCTCGATAAACTGGCCATCTTTGGTATGCAGGCCGCCTTCTTCAACGCCGGTGATCATGGTATTGGTCATCACATTCACGCCAAGTTGGGTCAGCTTTTCGTGCACAGCGCTGGAAATCCGTTTTGGCAGCGCAGGTAAAATACCGTCGCCGGCTTCTATCAGGCTGACATTTAACGCTTCGTTGGTCAGATCTTTATAACCGTAGCTACGCAGTTCTTTTACCGCATTATGTAATTCGGCAGATAATTCAACCCCGGTAGCGCCCCCGCCAACAATGGAAATATTGACCTTACCTGACGTCTGAGGGTCGGCAGAATAGCGCAGAAATTGGTTCAGCATTTGCTGATGAAATACTTTTGCCTGCTCAGAACTGTCGAGAAAAATACAGTGCTCTTTAACACCCGGCGTATTGAAATCATTGGAAGTACTGCCCAGCGCCATTACCAGAGTGTCCCAACATAATTTACGCTCCGGCACCAACACCTCGCCTTGTTCATCCCGCAGCGCGGCGATAGTAATCGTTTTATTCTGCCGATCGATATCCATTACCGAACCGTGCTGGAAGGAAAAGTGGTGTTTGCTGGCATGGGCAAGAAAGCTTAACGCATCCACGCCTTCATCCAGCGAACCAGTGGCGACTTCGTGCAGCAGCGGCTTCCACAGATGGCTCTGGCTGCGGTCTACGAGAGTGATATTCGCTTTCCCTCGGCGCCCTAATTTACGTCCCAGTTGGGTCGCCAACTCCAGCCCACCGGCGCCGCCGCCGACAATAACGATCTCTTTTAATGGCGTAGTCAATGTGACCTCCAAAATAATTAATTAAATGTTAATTAAAAACACTCTAAATAATTTTTAGTTAACAATAATCCAAACAATAAAATGCCAGACATCCATTAGATGATGACGCGGTGCATATTGGTAATCGCAAATTTAATTGGCGGCAATTTTTAATCGGGATATTATTGTACAAGTTTCCGGGTAATTTTCCTGCACGTATATTCGAGGTAAACAAAAAGGCCACCAAATTATTATTTGGCGGCCTGGTGGTGGATTAGATAATAATAACCAGCAAGTCTTATATTTCACTAATTAATGGTGATTAGCGGCATCCCGGTATTCCTGTGGTTTAATAACGCATCATCACCGATTTAAGTTCAGTATAATCATCAATAAACGCGCTACCAAACTCACGGCCAATACCCGATCCTTTCATGCCGCCGAACGGCACCGCCGGGTCGAGGAAGGTATGCATATTGACCCAGACGATCCCGGCGTCAATGGCCTGAGAATAGCGCAGCGCCTGGCGGATATTATCCGACCAGACGCTGGCCGCCAGTCCATACGGCGAAGCATTAATTCGGGCCAGCGCCTCCTCTTCACTGCGATAACCAATAAAGCTGCATACCGGGCCGAAGGTCTCCTCGCGCATCAGGGTGCTCTCTTCGCTGCGCACCTTAACCGCCGTCGGCTGCAGGAAATAGCCCTCGCCGGGCAGCGCTTCGCCGCCGCAGATGATGGTATCCCCCTCTTCGCGTGCGGTCTGAATGAGCCGCAAGACCTTGTCATACTGCTGGCGGTTGGCCAGCGGCCCCATCAGCGCTTGTTCATCCAGCGGCGACCCCGGCGCGAAAGCGCTGAGCCTGTCTTTCAGCAGCGCCAGCACCGCATCCAGTTTGCCCTGCGGCAGATAAAAGCGCTCAGCGGCGGCGCAAATCTGCCCCTGGTTGAGGTAACCGGCTTCGATAATGCCGTTCACCATGGCCTCCGGCGTCAGGTCATCGAGAAACAGCGCGGCGTTTTTACCGCCCAGCTCCAGCGTAACCCGTTTACCTGACGCACTGGCCGACTGCTGGACTTTTTCCCCGGTCGCCACCGAGCCGGTGAAGCTCACCTTGGCGCAGGCCGGATGCGTGATAAGGCGTTGGGCAATCTCGCCGCCGGCGCCGTTGACCACGTTAATGACGCCATCCGGGATACCTACCGCTTTCGCTAGTTCCGCCACCCGCAGCAGCGTCAGCGGCGTATACTCGCTCGGCTTGAGGACGATAGTGCAGCCACAGACCAGCGCCGCCGCCATCTTCCAGATGGCAATCATAATCGAGAAGTTCCACGGTACGATGCCGACCACCACGCCCAACGGCTGGCGGCGGGTAAAGGCGGTATATTTCTCCCCGGCCATCGACGGCAGCGAGACATCCAGGGTTTCGCCGGTGATTTTCCCCGCCCAGCCGGCGAAGTAGCGCAAAAACGCCACCGACTGATCCAGCTCGAGCATTCTCGCCAGCATGATGGTTTTACCGGAGCAGAGACTTTCCAGCTGCGCCAGCTCTTCGCGATGCTCTGCCAGCGTGTCCGCTAGTTTCAGCAGCAACGCGCCGCGCGCCAGCGTCGGCATCTCGCGCCACTGATTAAACGCCTGGCGCGCGCTTTCCATGGCGCGGTCCGCCTGGCCGACATCCGCCGCCGTGATTTCGGCAATCGCCTCTCCGGTCGCCGGGTTTATCACCGCGAACGGCGCGCCGTGGCCCGCCTCCCGATGACCGGCAATAAACTGCCCGTGCGGCTGGCGTAAAAAGGCGGTCACTTCCGCCAGTAAGGTGATTTCGCTCATCGTCAGCACTCGTTTTTCAGCAAAGTTAGCCCATCACAGCACGGTTGCGCCGCGCCGCCCATCGTTCTAAAGAACGTCATTCTTCCGGACGATATTCAACGCCCGCGCGGCGTGCTGTGATGAGGACATTGAGCCAGGCAAGACGACAGGGTAACGCGATGAATATTAAAATCGATGCGCTGAACTACTACGGCGCGACGAAGAAATACCAGCTCCATTTTCCGGCGCTGCGGGAAGATATCGAAGCCGATGTAGTCATTATCGGCGGCGGCTTCTCCGGCATTAACACCGCGCTGGAACTGGCGGAACAGGGGATCACCAACGTGGTGGTGCTGGAAGCGCGCCATCTTGGCTATGGCGGCACCGGGCGCAACGGCGGCCAGGTGATGGCCGGGATCGGTCACGATATCGAAGCGGTGAAAAAACACGTCGGCAAAGAGGGGCTGGAAACGCTTTTTAAAATCGCCAATCTCGGCGCGGGTATCATTCGCGAACGCATCCGCAAATACAACATCGACGCCGATTTCGTCCCCGGCTACGGCTACCTGGCCTATAACCAGCGGCAGCTTAAAACGCTACGCCAGTGGGAGAAGGAGTTTAAAGCCGCCACCCCGGATGAAGAGATCGAACTGTATACCGGGAAAGAGGTACTGCAGGTGGTCGGCTCCGAGGTCTACTGCGGCGCGCTGAAACATATGGGCGGCGGGCAGATCCATTCACTCAACATGCTGCTTGGTTCGGCAAAGGCCGCCCACTCGCTGGGGGTCAAGATTTTCGAATCCTCACCGGTGGTGGAGGTGAATTACGGCAAACAGGTGCAGGTGCGCACCGCGATGGGCAGCGTTAAAGCCGCCAAACTGCTGTGGGCCTGCGACAGCTTCCTCAACAATATGGAGCCGGAGATCTACAACAAAACGCTGGTCACCTACTCTTATCAGGTATCGACCGAGCCGCTCTCCGATGAACTGATCGAGCGCATCAGCCCGCTGCGCGGCGCCTTCAGCGATATTCGCCCGGTGATTAACTATTATCGCGTCACTCGTGAAAACCGCCTGCTGTTTGGTAGCGCCACCCGCTTCCTGGAGTATACGCCGAACGATTTCGCCGCCTGGAATCGTACGCTGCTGGCGGAGGTCTTCCCGTACCTTAAAGATGTGAAGATCGATTTCGCCTGGGGCGGGCCGATGGCCTGTAGCGCCAACCTGTTCCCGCAGATTGGCACCTTACGCGACCATAACAACGTCTTTTACGTCCAGGGGTACTCCGGCTTCGGCGTCACCCCCTCGCACATCGTGTGCAAAATCCTCGCCGAAGGGATCAATGGCGGTTCCGACCGCTATCGTCTGCTAAGCAGCATTCCCCACGCGACCATCCACGGCCGTGACAGCCTGCGCTTGCTATTAGTCACCGCCGGAAAACTGATGCATCAAACCGCCGGTTTCTGGAAAGGCCGGAGTTAATCAGGAGAACGCTATGCACGCTTTTAAACTCAAACACCCGGTACCTGAACTGCAGCCGATCGGCAGCGTCAGCCTGCTCGGCGCGACGCCGACCGTCGGCGACCCGCAGGTAGCCGGCGCGATGATCTACGGCGAGCCGCAGGACGCCTTTACCTGCGGACTGTTTTCGTCCACCGAAGGGAGCTTTACCATGACCTATCCGTTTACCGAACACGCCACCGTGCTGGAGGGCGAAGTTGAACTGACCGTCGCCGGCGGCGAGCCGCAGCGCTTCGCGCCGGGGGACAGCTGGTTTGTCAAACAGGGCACCGAAGTGGAGTGGAAAATCCTCACCCCACGTTTCGTCAAACACTATCTGGCGAACGTCGAGACGCGCTAACACGCTGATAATGCCCGGCGGCGCATTACGCCTTCTCCGGGCGACCAAATCGCACAGCGCTGTAGCCCCGGTAAGCGGCAGCGCCACCGGGGATTTTGAGGCCAAATTAAAGGCAGGCCGCACGGACCGTAGGCCGTGTAAGGCGCTAGCCGCCGCCCGGCAGAAATACGCGCAACGTGGCAAGACAGATGGCCCCGCTTTCCGGGGCTATTTTATTTATCAACCGCCACATTCATGGACTACGTCACAGATTCACCCGTTGCTCTCCACCTTCCGGACGATATTCGTTGAGCAGGATGCCCGCCTAAATTATGACTATCCGGGAGTGGCGCTGGCTATTCCCTGCTCTCCCCTACATTGTGCAGAGGTTGACTATGTTTAGTAACAGACTCGCCAGCCATCTTGAACGCGGCGTCGTCGGCTTTCCGACGACCCTCGCCAGCTCGGTTGGGCTGATTATGGCAAGCCCGGTGATCCTGACGGTCACCAGCGGATTCGGCATGGGCGGCGACACCTTCGCGCTGGCGGTACTGCTGGCTTTTATTATGATGCAGGCGCAGGTCACTACCTTCGCTGAAGCCGCGACGTTAATCCCCACCACCGGTTCGGTGTACGACTATATCTCCTGCGGTATGGGCCGTTTCTTCGCCATTACCGGCGCGCTGTGCGCCTATCTTATCGTCCATATTTTCGCCGGCACCGCGGAGACCATTCTCGCCGGCATTATGGCGCTGGTGAACTTCGAATCGGTCAACACACAGATGGCCGCCCATCAAAACACCTGGATGGTCGGCGTCGGTATGGTGGTCATTTTCGGCCTGCTGAACGCCATTGGCGTGGAAATTTTCGGCAAGGTCGAAGTGGTACTTACCTTTGGCATGTGGACGACGCTGACCATTTTCGGCCTGTGCGGCATTTTTATGGCGCCGGTGACTCACCTTTCCGGCTGGTTCGGCACGCCGCTGAACGTTAGCGATATCTCCGGCCTGTTCGGCTATATCGGCATGGCGATGTTTATGTTCGTCGGCTGCGAACTGGTGACGCCGATGGCGCCGGAAATCAAAAAAGCCCACCGCACCATTCCGCGGGCGATGGCGCTGGGTCTGCTGGGCGTCGCCAGCTGTATGTTTATCTACGGCGCGGCGATTAACCGCCAGGTGGAAAACGTGGTGGTCGATGCGGCGAATAACATCCATCTGCTGGACACGCCGATGGCGATCCCGGCCTTCGCCGAGCGGGTGATGGGCCACGCCGGCCAGTACTGGCTCGGGGTCGGCCTGCTGCTGGCGGGCTGCGCGACGATTAATACTTTGATGGCCGCGGTGCCGCGTATTATTTACGGTATGGCGCTGGACGGCGCGCTGCCGCGTTTTCTTACCTGGCTGCATCCGCGCTTCAAAACACCGGTGATCGCGATTGCCATCGGCGTGGCCATCCCCTGCCTGCACGCCTGGTACCTGAACGGCGATCTGGACCGCATCGTGCCGCTGATCCTCGCCGCGGTCTGCGCCTGGGGCGTAGCCTATCTGCTGGTCACCCTGTCGGTGGTGATGCTGCGCATTCGCCGCCCGGACCTGCCGCGCGCCTACCGCTCGCCGTGGTTCCCGCTACCGCAGATTATCTCCAGCGTCGGAATTATCATCGCGATCGTGAATATTACCCCACCGGGAATGGACAGCCGCGAGGTGCTGGTGCCGTTCGGGATTATGCTCGGCCTGACCGCTGCCTATGCCCTGTTCTGGACGCTGTGCGTACAGCGCGTTAATCCGTTCAAGCCGCTGGAGGTGGAAGAGGTGGTCGAGCGCGCTATCGGCAATTACGAGAAACAGACCCGCGGGGAGATGACGCCTGATGTCCTCCGTCCCCTGGTTTGAAACGCCATTAATGAACGCGGTGCAGCGCGACTTAGCGGGCTGGCCGAGCGAAAAACTGAGCGAAAGCAGCGCGATGTTGCGGCTAAACGACGTCACCGCCGTCACCTTCAGCGTGCGCCAGAAGCGGCTATTTATGGCCAGCATTCACAGCTGCGAGTTTGTCGTCGAGGGGCCGGTTACCCGGCCCACTCGCGGCAAGATCCGCGCCCACCAATCCGGCTGGCTGAAACGTCAGCCCATCCGTTTTATCGGCAGTAAAGAGAGCGCGGAACTCGCCGGCTATCTCAACGGTTTTCCTAATCTCCAGCAGACCTTAAGCGAGCTGGACTACCGCCGCTTTTCGTTGACCTTTGACGATAGCGGCTGGCGCTGCTGCATTGAACCCTGGGCCGCCAGCGAAGTGGTCTGTAAAATGCCGCCGCTGCGCCGTTATCTGAAGCTCGAAGCGCAGCAGCGGATGCTGCTGCTCAGCGTACTGGCGATGATTAATCAGGCGATAAGTCAGTGGATGCGCGGTGAAATCGCAGAAGGGAAAGCATTGACTTCCCCGCCATCACCGCGGGGAAGCTGAGGTGGTTTATAGCAGACCAAACTGCTGCGCCAGCCGATCGATGGCCTGGCGCTGGAACTGCGCGAATGCGGCGCGCGGCTGCTGCTGCTGAATAAATTCCAGCAGCGGATCCTGAACCTCGGTGCGCACGCCGCTCAGCGTTTCCATCACCGCCAGGCCGCAAAACGGCACGTAGGACTCGGCGTAGCCGCCTTCGTGCACCATCACCAGTTTCCCGCCGCACAGGCGATCCGCCGCCTGCTGGACCTGTTCGGTCATCGCGCGGAAGCTGTCGCTATGTAGCTGCATCCGCGCTAATGGATCCATCGCGTTGGCGTCATAGCCGCAGGCGACAATGATCAACTCCGGTTCAAAACGCGCCAGCGCGGGAACGACGATAGTTTCCAGCGCATAGCGCCAGCTGTCGTCGCCCGCCCCGGCCAGCAGCGGAATATTGATGTTGTAACCTTCGCCCGCGCCAATGCCGCGATCGTCCTCGCCGGAGTAGCCCGGCGGGAAGCAGCCATCCTGATGCAATGAGATAGTCAGCACATCATCGCGCTGCAGATAGATATGCTGCGTACCGTTACCGTGGTGAACGTCCCAGTCAATAATCGCTACCTTGCCGAGCCCCAGCAACGCTTTCGCCCGTTCAACGGCAATGGGAATATTGGCGAGGAAACAAAACCCCATCGACTGGTCCGGCAGGCAGTGGTGTCCGGGCGGCCGCGACAGCGAATAGGCGTTATCCAGCTCCCCTTTCAACACCGCCTCGACGGCGGCACAGGCCAGTCCGGCGGAAAGGCAGGCGATTTCATAACTCCCCGGCCCCAGCGGCGCCTCTTTGCCGAGCATGCCGCCGCCGTTATCGCTGATTGACTTAAAACGTTCAAGATAGCTATCGGGATGGATCCGCCGTAGGTCCTCAAGGCTCGCCGCCGCCGCGCTGCGTAGTTCCAGCTGCGGCGTCAGCCCGGAGACGTCCATCAGGTTTTTCATCCGCCGTTTGGTCTCCGGCGACTCGGCATGGCCGCCGCCAGCCGGCGGCTGCACCCAACCACCGACCGGCAGCGTTACCGCGTGCAGGCCGGTACTGTGCCAGAAACAACGTTCATCAAAGAAGAAACCGGTTTTTCTTTTCACTCTATCCTCCCGTTGGCTAAACCTTTTCCGGCGGACGACGCCGCCGTAATCAAAATCAGCGACAGCAGCGCGCAGACGCCTGCCGCCGCCAGCAGCGGATTGGCGCTGGCGAAGTGTTGCAGTAAGGCCCCCGCGAGCGCCGGACCGGCGGCCATTCCGCCGCCGATCACCAGATTGATGCTGTTCATCAACCGGCCGTTATTATCGAGCGCGGCCACGCGAGCGAGGATAAAGGGCAGCACGAATGTCCAGGTGAACTTAAACAGCAGCGCCGCAATGGCGTAACGCACCAGCAGCGGATGGCCCGTCAGTAACAGCACGCTGGCGATCAGCAGCGCGTATCCCAGCCACACCGCCAGCCGGTCCGGACGTTGGTTACCGCGCAGCGCCGCGCCGCCTGCGCCGATAATGCCGAACACCGTCGCCGCCGCCAGCACCAGACCGACCTGTGTCGGACTCAACCCCGCCCCGCTGCCGATGGTGCCGATAAAGGTCCATACCGCGCTGAGGCTGATATAGAAGGTGAGAACCGCAAGCACCGCCAGCGCCTTTCGCCACGACGCCGCAGGCGGTTGGCGATGGGAAGCCGATCGCGCTTGAAAACACGACGGGAAGGCGGAAACCAGCGGCAAACAGCAGAGCATGATGGCGGCGAGAATCAGATAAACAACCTTCAGGCCAAAGGTCACGAACAGGCCGGGCAACACCAGCAGGCCAAGCATGCCTAACAGCAGTTGCCCCAGTACCCAGAATGCGTACACCCGCGATGGATTCGGCGTTCCCGCCGCGCAGCTGATGCACAAAATCATTAGCGTGCCGCCCGCCAGGGAAGCAATAAAGCGTACCGCCAGCAGCGACGCATACTGAGTTACCACCGCCGAAGCAAGGTTAGCGAGCAGAAATACCGCGCAGGCGATGAGTGCCACCCGCCGCCAGTCGAGGCGGTTCATCCACCACCACGCCGGGAGCGTCGCCAGGCTCATCGCGCCGAGCTCCGCCGAAAATAGCCAGCCGATCTGTCCTGGTTTAAGGTGCCATTCGCTGGCCAGCTGCGCCGCCACCGCCGGCGCGGTCATTAAAATCCCCGGCGCAATGGCGGCGAAAATAACAATCGCCGCCAGCAAACGCAGCGACACCACCAGCCCGTCAGGCCGGGAAAGGGTATTTTCAGAAAGAGGTGTACTCGACATCGTAGGGCGTGCTCCAGTCAAAAAAGCCTCCCCCCGGACGGTTATCCAGGGAGTGATACCCACAGGCATCAGGAAAACGCCGTGCTGCCACGGCGCGCGCGGGATGCGATAGTCAGATTACAGATGCAGCGTACGCTGAGCGGCAGGCATCCAGGTTCGGGAAACGAGTTCAGTCCGGTTGACGACTTCGGTCTTGGCGAAAATATTGCGCAGGTGGGTTTTCACCGTCGAGAGCGAGATATCCAGCTGGCGGGCAATCAGCTTATTGCTGGCGCCTTCACGCACCATGCCGACGATTTCGCGCTCTTTGGCCGTCAGGATGGCAGGGAGTTCATCCTCTTCCTGCAGGAAATCGCGAATAGCCAATTCCACCAACGGCAGTACCGCCTGGGCCCGCAACCGTTCCTCGCTGGAAAAAGGCACGTCGCGCATCAGCGAGATACCGGCAACGATCCGCCGTTCGCGGCGAATAAAGATTTCGGTCATGTCGCGTACGTTATTCGGCAACATAAATTCATGATAGTAATGGCGGTTGCGGTCGCAGAGCCGCGGCGTCATCGCCGCCATGGTCGTGCTCTGGTGGCTAAAGTGCGCCGGCAGGTGCGGATCCAACGGCTGGAAGCTCTCCAGATATTGTTGGTGTGTATTATCCGAAATATTATGCAATATATAGTTTTCAGGTTTTAAACGATTATTTACTCGATAAAAAACCGCTGAAGACAGTGGAATTAACTGTGAAATAGTCTGTAAACAACGGGCTATTATCGCATCATTACGACTGGCTTTTAATAAAGCAGACATGATATTTCCCCCCGTCAAGGTGGTGGTGCGTAACACGCGGATTACCAGAGTAAGATGAAGCATACATTTCACATTTAAGCAACACAATCATTAACATGTTAACAATGTGATATCGATTACAAACTTTTCATCAATACATTGTTATTTAAAGCATTTAAAAATCGCCCTGCTATCTGTTAACGTAGCGGCGTTAAAACATAAACAAAAGTTATTAACATTACGCGTTATTTTCCGGCAAGGATTAAAAACCCTTATATTGGCAGGTCCGATCTCATCCTTAAGAACGATAGTTTTTTGCATTTTTTCATTTATACCCTAAAAAGGATGTCGATAATTTAACGCCGCGGCTTAATCAACGGATTACGCCTGACTTGCTATTGCCCAAATATGCCGCCCAGGCCAGCAATTAATAGAGGATAAGCCGATGCTGAATATCGCCGCCTTACGCCAGCAGCAAATTCCGCTGGCCGTTGAACCGCGCTCATCGCTGCCGTTTCATATTCTGATGAAACCGATTGGTCCCGCCTGCAACCTCGCCTGCCGCTACTGCTACTACCCGCAGGATGAAACGCCGGTCAAGAAGATGGACGAGGCGCGGCTGGAGCAGTTTATCCGCCGCTATATTGCCGCCCAGCCCGCCAGCGCGCGGGAAATCAACTTTGTCTGGCAGGGCGGCGAGCCGCTACTGGCCGGGTTAAGTTTTTATAAAAAAGCGCTCGCCCTGCAGCAGCGCTACGCCCCTGATGGCGTAACCATCAGCAATAGCCTGCAGACCAACGGGACGCTGATCAACGACGCCTGGTGTCGACTGTTTCGCGAACATGGCTTTATTATCGGCGTCAGCCTCGAAGGTAGCGAAGCGCTGCAAAACCACCATCGTCCTGATAAACGCGGGCAGGCTTCCTGGCCGGCTGCTCTGCGCGGTATCGCCCTGCTCCACCAGCATCAGGTGGAGTTTAATCTGCTGGTAGTGGTGCATAACGAAATCGCCGCCCACGCGGCGGCGATTTATGACCGGGTGGTCACGCTTGGCGCGCGCTATCTGCAGTTCCAGCCGCTAATGAGCGAAGGCGCCGCGCTGCGTGAGGGTTATCAGCTCAGCGCCGATAACTGGGGGCGTTTTATGGTTGGTATCTGGCGACAGTGGCAAAAGCGCTGCGATATGGGGCGGGTATTCGTCATCAATATCGAACAGGCATGGGCGCAATACTTTACCCATACCAGCGGCAGCTGCGTGCATAGCGCCCGCTGCGGCAGCAATCTGGTGATGGAGTCGGATGGACAACTTTACGCCTGCGATCATCTGATCAATGCCGAACATCGGCTGGGTCGCCTTGACGAGCAGACGCTTGCCGCCGCAGTTGACGCTTCAGTTCAGCTCCCTTTCGGCCAGCAAAAAAGCCTGCGCCGCGAATGTCAGACTTGCTCCGTAAAAATGGTCTGCCAGGGCGGCTGCCCCGCGCATCTCAACGCCGCTGGCAACAACCGCCTCTGCGGCGGTTATTACCGTTTCTTTAGCGAAATCCTCGCGCCAGTACGCCCCTTTTCCCGCGACCTTAATGGCCTGAAAGCCTGGCGGGCCGCGTTTGTTGGGGCCGCGCATCCCGCGTAGCCCTTTGCCCTGATGGTTGTCCCACTATGAACAGGAGAGTCAGTCGTGAACAAAAAAGCCATGGCCGCGGCGGTCAGCATGATCCTCGCCGGCGGCGCGCACGGCGCGCAGAATGAGCATTCAAACGTCATCGTGATTATCGCCGATGATATGGGTTATTCCGATATCAGCCCCTTCGGCGGTGAGATCCCCACCCCTAACCTGCAGGCCATGGCGGAGCAAAGTATCCGCATGAGCCAGTATTACACCTCGCCGATGTCGGCCCCGGCGCGTTCGATGCTGTTAACCGGCAACAGTAACCAGCAGGCCGGGATGGGCGGCATGTGGTGGTACGACAGCACCATTGGCAAGGAGGGTTACGAGCTGCGGCTGACCGACCGCGTCACCACCATGGCCGAACGCTTTAAAGATGCCGGCTATAACACGCTGATGGCCGGCAAATGGCATCTCGGTTTTGTTCCCGGCGCCACGCCGAAGGACCGAGGTTTTAACCACTCCTTCGCCTTTATGGGCGGCGGCACCAGCCATTTTAACGATGCGATACCGCTCGGAACCGTCGAGGCGTTCCACACTTACTATACCCGCGATGGCGAGCGCGTCTCCCTGCCGGATGATTTTTACTCCAGCGAAGCTTACGCCCGCCAGATGAATAGCTGGATTAAAGCGACACCGAAGGAGCAGCCGGTCTTCGCCTGGCTGGCTTTCACCGCCCCTCATGACCCCCTGCAGGCGCCGGACGAGTGGATTAAGCGCTTTAAAGGCCAGTATGAGCAGGGTTACGCCGAGGTCTATCGCCAGCGCATCGCCCGCCTGAAAGCGTTGGGAATTATTCATGACGACACCCCGCTGCCGCATCTGGAGCTGGATAAAGAGTGGGAAGCGCTAACGCCAGAGCAGCAGAAATATACGGCGAAAGTGATGCAGGTATATGCGGCGATGATCGCCAATATGGACGCGCAAATCGGCACGCTGATGGAGACGCTGAAACAAACCGGGCGCGATAAAAATACCCTGCTGGTGTTTTTAACCGATAACGGCGCCAACCCGGCACAGGGTTTTTATTACGAATCTACCCCCGAATTCTGGAAGCAGTTCGATAACAGCTATGACAACGTGGGCCGCAAAGGATCCTTTGTCTCCTACGGCCCCCACTGGGCCAACGTCAGCAACGCCCCCTACGCCAATTATCACAAAACCACCAGCGCCCAGGGCGGCATCAATACCGACTTTATGATCTCCGGCCCCGGCATTACCCGGCGCGGTAAAATCGACGCCTCAACGATGGCGGTGTACGACGTGGCGCCGACGCTATATGAATTCGCCGGCATCGATCCCAACAAATCGCTGGCTAAGAAACCCGTATTGCCGATGATTGGCGTCAGCTTTAAGCGCTATCTGACCGGTGAAACGCAGACGCCACCGCGCTCGAAGTACGGGGTCGAATTGCATAATCAGGCGGCCTGGGTCGATGGCGACTGGAAGCTGCGGCGCTTAGTCAAGCTCGGCCTCAGCGCCGGCGACGCGCCGTGGCAGCTGTTTAACCTGCATGACGATCCGCTGGAAACGCACGATATCGCGGCCCAACATGCCGACAGGGTCAAAGCCATGAGCGACGCCTACGAGGCATTTGCTAAGCGCACCATGGTTACCAAAGCGCAGGGCAAGATGATCGATTATGTCGGCATCGATAGCAAAACCGGACGCTACCTGGCGGTCGATCCGGCGACCATGAAGCCGGTGCCCGCGCCGCAAGCCATTCCTGTGAGCGAGGGCAAATAAACGAACCCGGTTATCGTTCTTCCGGGCGATAGCCGGAAGTAGACTCGCTTTCTAAGGTAATCCTGAACCCCATTACAGGAGAGAGCGGATGGCGAGAGTCGTGGTGATTACCGGCGGCGGAAGCGGGATCGGCGCCGCCTGCGCTCGGTTGATGAGCGCGGCGGGAGATCGGGTGTTTATTACCGGCAGACGTGAAGCGCCGCTACACAAGATCGCCGTTGAAACCGGTGCGACGGCGCTGGTGGGCGATGCCGCCGACGGCGACGTCTGGCGGGAACGGCTGCTACCGCCGATTCTCGACCAGACTCACGGTATTGATGTACTCATCTGCAGCGCCGGCGGCATGGGCAATAGCGCCGCCACCGATACCAGCGATCGCCAATGGCGCGAGGCGCTGGACGCGAACCTGAACAGCGCTTTCGTCAGCGTGCGTGCCTGCCTGCCTTCACTGATTGCCTGCCGCGGCAATGTGCTGTTTGTCGCTTCCATCGCCTCGCTCGCTGCCGGGCCGCAGGCCTGTGGCTATGTCACCGCCAAACACGCGTTAATTGGCCTGATGCGCTCCATCGCCCGTGATTACGGCCCACAAGGCGTCCGCGCCAATGCGATTTGTCCCGGCTGGGTCACCACCCCGATGGCGGATGAAGAGATGATCCCACTGATGCAGGAACACGGGCTGTCGCTTGCCGAGGCCTATCAACGGGTGTGCCGCGACGTTCCGCTACGCCGCCCCGCCAGCCCCGAGGAGATAGCCCAGGCCTGTCAGTTTCTCTGCTCTCCGCAGGCCGCCATCATCAGCGGCGCGACGCTGGTCGCCGATGGCGGTTCCAGCATCGTCGATGTTCCAACGCTGGCGTTTACTTAACGCCCTACTCTACTCAGGAGCTCACATGACTTCAGAAGCCGTATTTATCCAGGTCGGCGCGCTGGCCGATGGTTTCGCCCCGCACGGCAACCTGCTGGCCGCCGCCAGTCTGCCCGCAGGCGAACGCTTTACCTTTTATGCCGACGGGAGCGAGCCGCAGCAGTTGGTTATCGAAAATGACCAGACACTGCTTTGGAACGGCAACCGCGCGCCCTGGCGGGCAACCGCCCTGCGCCCCGATATTCTGTTTATCGATTTTCTTGACCCGGAGCGCGATAACGCCAGTATCAGCGCGGTATGCAACCTGACGCAGCGCAACGCCACGCTGGTATACGGCCAGCTACCGGACGAAGCCGCCGCGCGGCTGGACGCCTTCAGCCGGGTAGAGCAAGGGTTGCCGCTGACCGCCGTCGAGGCGCGATTTGTCTTCGCCCGCCTGGATACCCAGCCGGGACCGCTGCCGGATTTTACCACCGCGCTGGTCGGCATGCGCAATCAGTACACCTATAGCCCGACCGAGCGTTATGAACACATCTATCTCAACGATAATTTTTACGCCTGGCAGTGTCTGGATGGCGTGGAAAAGGGGCTGGCGGATGTCGATCGCTGCCATTACGTGCAGGTGGCTGAGGATCTCTATTTGTTCGTCTGGCGGGAGAAAATCATTCCCACGTTGGGGGCTATCTTGATCGATCTTCAGCAGATGCGTACCGATGGTAAGATCATGGGTTATCAGGGCAGTGATTTTGGCGCCTTGAGTAATTTCCCGGTCGGCGCGAGCGCGAAGATCCTCAACGTCACCCGCCATCAGGAATAATATTGCGTGGCCGGGAGACGCGCCCGTTCAACCGGAAGCGCCCCATCCGGTTGAACGGGCGCTGCGGGCGCGGGTGCTTCGGCATCAGGCACTGACGGAAATGCATGTTCAGGAGCAGAAACGGCGGGTGAGCCTGATGAGTAAAGGGGGTCATGTGTCGCTACGCCGGGCAACATCCGCGGATAAGGAGCAGCTTTGCGCCGGATGGCGGCTGCGCCTTATCCGGCCTACCGTTCGTGGGGCCCGCCGTTAATTTATTCACCATGGTGGCTGAAACTGCCGAGGTTGGGGGCCGCAAAATCCCCGGTGGCGCTACCGCTTACCGGGGCTACGGCACTGTGCGATTTGGTAGCCCGGACAAGGCGCAACGCGCCGCCTCCGGGGATGAGCGACTGATTCAGGCGCTGGCGCTGTCGAGCCGCGCCAACTGCTCGCTGCTAAGGCTCAGCGCCGCCGCGCGGGCGAAGCTTTCCACCTGCGCCAGGCTGGTGGCGCTGGCAATCGGCGCGGTAACGCCTTCCCGGCTCATCAACCACGCTAACGCCACTTCTGCGGGCTTCGCCTGCTGTTCTTCCGCCACCGCGACCAGCGTGTCAATAATCCGCATTCCGCGTGGATTGAGATATTTAGCGATGCCGCTACCGCGCTGGCTTTGCGCTAAATCGGACGGCTGGCGATACTTGCCGCTCAGGAAGCCGGAAGCCAGACTGTAGTAGGTCACTACGCCTATATCGCGGCTGACGCAGAGATCGCGTAGCGCCCCTTCAAAGGCGGTGCGGTGATAGAGGTTGTATTCCGGCTGCAGCACCTGCCAGGCAGGAAGGCCGCCTTTACGCGCCACTTCCAGCGCCGATGACAGCTGTCCGGCATCAAGATTTGAAGCGCCAATCGCCCGCACCTTGCCGGCCTGCTGCAGCGCCTGGAATGCTTCTAACGTTTCATCGATTGGCGTTTCAGGATCCGGCCAGTGGGCGAAATAGAGGTCGACGTAATCCGTATTCAGGCGGCGCAACGAGTCGTCAATCGCCTGCTGGATCCAGGCTTTTTTCAATCCTTTATGGCCGGGTAGCCCCATATCAGAGCCAACTTTAGTGAAGATTTTGACTTTATCGCGTATGCCAGGGCGCGCCTGTAGCCAGCGGCCAATAATGGTTTCGGATTCGCCGCCCTGATTGCCCTCCGCCCAGCGGGAATAAACATCCGCCGTATCGATAGCATCAAAACCGTGGTCAACAAAAGCATCAAGAATGGCAAAACTGGTTTTCTCATCGATGGTCCAGCCAAAGACGTTGCCGCCAAATACTAATGGGGCGATGGAAAATCCGCTTTTGCCCAATGGACGTGTCATCATGCCGATTACTCCTTAGCTTATATTCTGTTTCCCTCAGATAACCGCAGGGGGTCTGAAGAGGATGTCGAGTGGATAATCAGAAAAGGAATCTTGCGGCGGGCAGTCCATGCCCGCAGGGTACACTCTGACATTATGTCCCGGAATAAACGTCAAAGCTAAAATATTTCCCGGCCAGTTTTTTGTAGGTGCCGTCGGCAAGCATTTTCGCAATCGCGCCATTTATCTCTTCGCGCAGCGCATCGTCGCCTTGACGCAGGCCAATCGCCGCCCCGGCGCCGAACAGTTTATTATCCTGCAGTTGTCCGCCAACAAAGGCGAAATCCTTGCCCTGCGGCTGCTGCAGGAAGCTGTAATCGGCCATCATGCCGGAGAGTACCGCGCCATCGAGACGACCTGATTCAAGGTCGCGAACGACGCTATCGGCGCCCTGATAGGCGACAATGTTAATACCCTGCGGCCGCCAGTACTGGTTCACATAAGTTTCCTGTGCCGACCCCTGCTCGACGCCGATAGTTTTCCCCTTCAACTGCTCTGGCGTATTGCCTTTGAGGGAATTTTTGCGCGCCACCAGAAACACCGGCCCGTTGTACAGCTTATCGCTAAAAGCAATCTGCTCTTTACGCTTCTCGGTCATATACATCCCTGAGAGGATCGCGTCGAATTTACGTGCCTTCAGCGCCGGAATGATGCCGTCGAAGTTGCTTTCCACCCACACGCACTTCGCCTGCAGTTGCTGACATATCGCGTTGCCCAAATCGATATCAAATCCCGCCAGCTTGCCCTGCGGATCTTTCCATTCAAACGGCGCGAAGGTCGGGTCAACGCCAAAACGGATCTCTTTCGCCCCGGCGGCCAGCGCCGACGTCGACGCCATTAATGCCAAACACAACAACAGTGATTTTTTCATTCGAAGTCTTCTCCAGGGATTAACGGCAGTGCGCTTGCACTAAACGCGCGAACAGCGTCGCGCCGGTGCTGATAATGTCATCGTTAAAGTCATAACCGGGGTTATGCACCATGCAGCCACCCTTCTCACCTTTTTCACCGTTGCCGAGCAGGAAGTAACAGCCCGGACGCTCGCGCAGCATAAAAGCGAAATCTTCGCTGGCGTTCATTGGCGATACCGACTCCAGCACCCCTTCGCGGCCAAAGACTTCCAGTGCCAGCGCCTGGGCGAAATCGGTCTCTTCACTACTGTTGGTTAATACCGGGTAAGAGTCGTAAATCTCGACTTCGCTGCTGGCGCCATAGCTTTTGGCAGTAAACTCGGTCAGCTCTTGAATACGCTTAATCAGCAGATCGCGAATTTCCGGTTTCATCGCCCGCACGCTGAGCTCCATCACCACGCTCTCAGGAATCACGTTCGAGGCGATGCCGGCCTGGAAAGTCCCCACGCTGACGACCGCCGTTTCACCCGGCGGCACGTTGCGCGCGACGATGCTCTGCAATGCCATCACCAGCGCCGCGCCGGCCACGATAGGGTCGACGGTGCGTTCCGGATGCGCGCCGTGGCCGCCGTAGCCGGTAATCGTGATTTTGACCGTGTCCGCCGAGGCCATAAAGTTGCCGGCATAGAAGCCCAGCTTGCCAACCGGTAGCCCCGGCATATTGTGCAGGCCGAAGATGCGTTCGCAGGGGAACTGCTCAAACAGGCCATCTTTAATCATCAGATCCGCGCCGCCGATGGCTTCTTCCGCGGGCTGGAAAATCAGATGCACCGTGCCGTTGAACTGGCAGACCGGCGAGGCGATATATTTCGCCGCCGCGAGCAAAATCGTGGTGTGGCCATCATGGCCGCAGGCGTGCATTTTTCCGGGTACGGTACTGGCCCAGGGTAAATCGGTGGTTTCATAAATCGGTAATGCGTCCATATCGGCGCGCAGGCCAATAGTGCGCGGCGAGTCGCCTTTGCTCAGGCTGCCGACGACGCCGGTTTTACCGAGGCCGCGGGTCACCTGATAGCCCCATTCTGTCAGCTTACCGGCAACCAGCTCGCTGGTATTAAACTCTTCCAGACTTAATTCCGGATTGGCATGTAAATAATGACGGATAGAAATCATTTCATCTTCCGTGGCTTTAATTTCTGGAATTACACAATCAGACATGCCGTTCTCCGGGAATAGATTAAGAACTTAACAAGTTATCCTGGCGCAAAGTTTATGCAAGTAGCATTTCTAATTGCTGGAACGCCATCCATCATATTTTTAATACAGACAAATAGCAGAACAATAGCCATTAAAACTGGCAAAATTTAAATATAAACGTTTATTTTATGGGTTACACACCAACACTTACTCTACTATCCCCGCTTTAATTCAGTTTTAAATAAAAATAAACAGCCATGAAATATCATTTACTTTTACTTGCCTGCGCGCTGACGCTAACTGGCTGCAGCGCTGAGGGCGACACCGCCAGCCAGCAACGCGCCAGCATCCAAAAGATGCGTACCAACACGCTCAGTAAACTCTATAGCCTGTACCCGGAAGCGCGTAGCGATATCCAGCATTCAAAGGGCTACGCGGTCTTCGCCAGTAACAGCAGCAAGATATTAGTCTTTGGATTCGGTAGCGGTTACGGCGTGGTGAAAAATAGCGCCACCGGCAAAGATACCTATATGAAAATGGCCCAGGGCGGCGCCGGTGTGGGTATGGGCGTGAAACAGTTGCGTACCGTACTGGTATTCCACGATAAAGACGCATTGAATACTTTCATTACTAAAGGCTATATGGTCGGCGCGGATGCCAACGCGGCAGCGAAATATGACGACAACGGCATCGCCCCGATAGGCGCGTCAGCCAACGGCGTGGCGAAAGATACCTCTTCGCTGCCGTCAAAAGTCAACGTTTATGAAATCACCGAGAAAGGTTTGGCGGCTCAGGCAATGGTCAACGGTTATAAATACTGGCCGGATGACGAGCTGAATAAAAGGTGATCCACTGCGGTCCGTACAAGTTAGCATCCATAAGCCGGGTCAGACGTTAGCCTGACCCGGCGCGAATGCCATGCCGCAAGTATCATTATTTAATGACCGAGGGCGCCGCTTACCAGAATTGAAGTAATAATTCCGGTCGCTGCGGCGATCAGCACGTAATTGCCATCGATATAAGACCAGTGATGACCCTCCGGCGGGCGCGGCAGGCCACGCTCGTTCCAGTTACTGACGCGATATTCATCACCGCGATAATGCTCCGGCGCCGGATGGCCTTTACGGAAATCGTTACCCCTCCAGGCGAAATGGTCCTGTTCATGGCGTTCCTGGCGACGATCGTCATGACCTCTTCGGTCCGGGCCGCGGCTATCATTGTTGCCCTGATGGTTATCTCCAGGACCGCCCGACTGGTGGTGTCCATTCTGGTCACCCTGCTTCGGGCCATTCTGCCATACCTGCTGTTGCCCCGGACGATGACCGTCATTTGGGCCATCGGCAAAAGCCTGAGCGCTCAGCACGCAAGATAAAATAACCGCCAGAGAAATAATCTTTTTCATAGTACACCTCCTGATATATCTCTTTTTTACCCTGCAAATGTGGAGAAATAGTGATTAGCAACCTATCCAGGACTATTCCTGGCTAATTCAGGAGGACAGCAAACAATAATTTCAGCGAGCGCCAGACGTAAAAAAGGCCGCTAACGCGACCTTTTTTGTTCTCAGCGAGTCAGTATTACTCAGAGACTTTATTCTTTAACTCTTCAGCGCCTTGCTTGGTTTTATCCCAGCCTTTCTCGCTGACTTCTTTGGTTTTATCCCAACCTTTGCTGGCGCCTTCTTTAGTGGCGTTCCAGCCTTTCTCAGTGCCTTCTTTGGTCTTATCCCAGCCCTTCTCGGCGCCTTCTTTGGTTTTATTCCAGGTTTTCTGCGTGCCTTCGCTTATCTGGCTGCCGACGCTATCGCTTTTCCCTTCAGCAGCATGTTTGGACTTGAGCTTCATCTCTTCGCCCTGATTCTGCGCCTGATGCAGTTTTTCTTTTGCCGTGTTGGCATTTTCGTGGGCTGCGGCCACGGTATCATCGGTTGCATGTGTAGTGGTTGCCGCGAATACCGGAGAAGCGACCAGAATAGCGGATAGTGCAATCATTGCTTTTTTCATATTTTTCCTCTCTTAACGCGTGCTTTATGTTACGAGTCACATTCAGCATGGCATAAGCTTCTGCGCTTGGCATTAGGAAAAGTTCTTAAAACTGCCTGACCGCTATTCCGTCGTTTTAGTGATCGAGATAGAGATAGCTTTCCCAGCTTTTCATACGGATGAGGATCTTTCTTATCAGCGACAGGTGCTCAAAATGTTCCGAATAGACGGCGGCTTCGACATCCGCGCCCTGCGGCAGCTGATAATTTGCCAGACGATCGTCGGTCACTTTTAATACCACCAGCGCTCGGCCGCGCGCCGCCAGATCGGTGGCCGTCAGCAACGTCCCCTGACCCTGAAACTGGCTTTCGCCAATCGCCGGCAGCACTTCCGCGACCTGCGCTTTAAATACGGTTCCCGGAATAGAGGGGAACAGTAATTCAGCCTGTTCACCTTTTTGCAAACGCTGCAGCGCGTTCTGACGGAATGCGGCGACGTATTCACGTGAATTCGCATTATCCGTTGGCACAAACGTCATTACCGGCTTCAGCCCCAACGCGGTGGACATGGTCCCAGGACGCAGGCCGACGGTACTGACATAGCCGTCAGACGGCGCGCGTACCACCGTGTTATCGAGCTTAAATTGCGCCTCGCGCAGCTGCGCCAGCAGCGAAGCGACTTTGGTGTTCTCGCCGTGCACCACCGAATTGAGATCGTTACGCGCCTGTGCGACCTTTGCCCGGGCGGCGTCAACCGCCGCCTGCGAGGCTTTCCAGTTCTGGCGACGGGTATCGACCATCTGATCGGAAAAGGCCCCTTTATCATGACCTGCCTGGAAGCGGGCGTATTCACGCTGGGCCCGGTCGCGCTCGGCGACCGCTTTGCTTAAATCAGCCTGCGCGCTGGTTAACCCCGCATCCAGCGACAACGCATCCTGGCTGGCCGCTTTCACTTGTGCGGTCAGGTCGTCCACCTTCGCCTGGAACGGGGTTGGGTCGATGGTGAACAAGATGTCGCCTTCATGCAGCATCTGATTTGGTTTCACCGGCACGCTGGTGACTCGACCGCGGGTTTGCGAAACAATGGGCACCGTGCGATAAACCTGCTTCCCGACTTCGCTATAGGGGAAGTTATAATTCATACCGAGGATTAACATGCCAATCAGTATCACGCCACCTAATACCGCAGTGGGAACCGTCCATTTATTTAATGGAATACGGAATACTTTAAATATCACGATACACAAGGCGGCATAACACAGCAGTAATAACGTTTCCATTATTTCCCCTCCTGATTGACGGCGCTATTTTTCAGACGGTTTAATTCCGCCTGCATCGCATCCAGACGCTGATGTAAATCGTGCTGGTCGGTCTTTAACTGCTGCATTCCCCAGCCGCGGTCTTCTCGCCACAGCGTGGCCCAGATCCACAGCAGCGGCCACAGCACGTGCAGGGTGAACAAGCTCACCCAGCCAGCGTAATGAATCGCATCCTGGTGCGGATGATTTCTTTTTTTGGCTATTTCATAAGGAATATCGTGGATCACGATAATTCCATAAAATAAAATCAGCACCACCGCAATCAGGATGGCTAAAGCAATATAATCCAGGGTCATAAAATAACTCCAGAATGTGTGACGTATTTCACATTCACTTTATACAGGCGTCAGCAAGCCGGGCATAATCGCCCTGACAACTGACCATATTAATCAGAATTTATCCGGTATTTTTCGGTCGATAGAAATGAGTTGACCTTTTTTCACCGTGATATAACCGCCTTCTTTTAACGCCGCTAAAACCTGATAAACATAGCTGCGCGAAAGATTGGTCCGTTTAATAATAAAAGCGGACAGGCTTTCACGTTTTCCACAATCGATCTCGTTACGGTACAGATAACGCGATAGCATCGATTTTATGGTCTGAAAACCGGACAGGTTGCCGCGCTCGTTGTGCGCATCAAGAGCAAAAATGCCCATGTAGGCCAGAATAGTCGTCAGCTCTTTCATATACTCCGGCGAAGAGTAAAAGAAGATACGCTCGAAATCCTCAATGCTGATTCTGGCAAAACGGCAGCGATCGAGACATTGATATAGTAGCTCTACCGCCGGACAGTAGTGCTCAAGCAGGCCCAGCGGCATATGCTCGATCACAATCCCCAACAGGTTATCAGGGTCGTTGACTGCGAGGGTGATTTGCCCGGACAGCAGAAAGTAAATGAACCCATCCTGCGGATGAAAACGCTCGCCGGCGGCGCACTCGACGTTTTCGCTACAGGCGATGACGTGTGGGAGATGCGCATTCAACTGCAGCTTCTGGTAGCACGCATGAATACGACCAAAACTGCTATTCAACTTCCCCGTATCCATTGCCGTACTTTCCCGTATCACCGACGTCATCAAATATATATAAGGCAAAGCGAGGGGAAAAGTCCACAGCTGGAGTTTTGGCGTAAAGATATGTGTGGCAAGACTATTTCGCTTCTCCACGATGCAATAAATCAGCATATATCGCCGTTAAAATCCCGCCGGGGCGGAATTGCTTCTTAATCCACTGCGTCACCTGGCCGGTAGCCGCGTGCTGAGTGGCCAGCAACATGCCGGAATCCTGGCGCGGGTTGTGGATCTGGCGGATCACCAACAGATTCTCCGCAATGGCTTCATGAGCCATATAGTCGGGTAAGAAGCCGATCCCTTCGCCAAGGATCTGACACTGACATTTGGTATTGAAGTCAGGAACCAGGATCGCCTCCTGGCCATGCAGCAGCCAACCGACCTTTTTGTTGATCGTACTGGCGGTGTCCTCAACCATGATATTGGGATAGAGGCGTAACTGGCTTTCTGAAATAGGTTCGGGCATAAACGCCAGCGGATGATCCGGGGCAATAGCAAACACCCAGCGGATCGCGCCGATCTCGGTATAATCGATTCCGCCGCCGTCAAGTAGCGTATCCGGCGCGCCGATAGCAATATTCGCCTGGTTATTGATGATCGAATCCCAGACGCCGTTGTATACCTCGGTGGTAACGGTTATCTGGCAGGTGGGAAACTGTTTTTTCAACACCTGCAGCAGGCGGGCGGTATGGCGCGGCGTATATAGCAGTTGATTGATGCAGATGCGCACCCTCGCTTCAATGCCCTGCGAGATAGTATCAATGCTGCGCTTTATCGCATGGAAATCATTAAGCAGATCGGTGGCCTTGCGAAACAGATAGTAACCAGATTCCGTCAGTTCAATGCTGCGGGTGTTGCGGGTAAACAGCACCACGTCCAGCCCGGCTTCCATCCGTTTGATGGTATAGCTGATGGCTGAGGTGGTTAACCCCAGCTCATCGGCCGCCTTGCTGAAGCTGCCAAAACGCGCCGCGGTGGTGAATGCCAGCAGATTTTCTTCAGTAAAAATCGAGTTCATGCGCCCTTCCCGCCTTCGCTAAACCATACATGAGCTGAATGTATTGGTTACTGTGGCGAGGGGCAATCATTTTTGAACAATGCTTAATACCCGTCGCGGCTTCAGGCTCGCTCTTTACTGGTCGCCTCGCTGAGTTTGCGCCCGCTATATTCTGAAATAAAGCCAACGCAGTTGCCCGCCAGAAATCCCAGCAATGTCACCGTCCAGTTCAAACCGGTGGCGAAAAAGAGCGTCATGCCGAGGAAGCCGCCGGGAATAAATGAGGTTAGCGTAAAGCGCCCCTGCCAGACGATGACTGCCGAAAACGGCACCGTGGTAATAACGCTTGCCCAGAACCCCGACATACCGCTGGCTGAGGCGAGAGCGCCGGCGGCCAGCGCCGCCAGCCACGCCCACACTGCCCCGGAATAGTTAACGCACAGGCTTTTGACAAAGCCGGATTGGCCACCCCCTGCCGCATAGAAACTACAGAACGCGACGAAGCCGATGGTTCCCAATAATTCCCAACCGTGCTGCAGCCCGACGTGCGAGGAAATGAGCTGCCAAACGCCTGCGCAAATACCGACGGTGATCCCCGTAGCGGTGAGTCCGTTCATCTCTTTCCCCTCTGAAAAATAGATTGATGACGTTGCTTTCTGACGGCAACTATATCGAAAGAAAACCCGATTGCGTTAAGGGATATAAGCGTAAAGAAGTAAACATTGCTCTGCCGCACAGTCTGCATCGATTATTGAAAGTTATTCAATAATCTACCGGATTATGGCGAATAAAATTTAAGCGGGTTCTTTTATCTATTTCTGGTTGCTATGCTCAAGCCATCGAGAAAGTCTCAGCCGCAACAACAGGAGCAAGATGATGGCCACGGAAAATATTATTGCTGACTATCTTTTGGCTGCAGAGCAGGGAAATATTGCGAAATTAACAGCCTGCCTGGCAAGTGGCGTCGATATTAATGCCAGTAATCGTCAGGGGCGAACCGCCATTACCCTCGCCAGCCTGAATAAACATTATGCTTGTGTCTCGGTTCTTATTGCCGCTGGCGCGGATATTAATAAGCAGGATCAAACCTGTTTTAACCCGTTTTTAATTAGCTGCCTGAATAACGACGTCGAACTACTGCGCTTAATTTTGCCGGCAAATCCCGACCTCGAACGATTAACGCGTTTTGGTGGCGTAGGCCTGACCCCGGCCTGTGAAAAAGGCCATCTTGAGATCGTCAAAATATTGCTGACGGAAACCAATATTAACGTTAACCACACCAATTTCGTTGGCTGGACACCGCTACTGGAAGCGATTGTCTTAAACGACGGCGGTGCGACGCAGCAGGAGATCGTCAAACTGCTGCTGGACCACGGCGCCAACCCTCATATGACCGATAAGTACGGTAAATCGCCGCTGGAGCTGGCATGGGATAAGGGATTCAGTGAAATCGCCCACCTGCTGGTCGCCGCCGGAGCCTGAGGAAGGAGAATCGCCATCGACACCTCCTCATGGCGGTGTGTGCAAGCGCTAACTGCGGATGAGAGCTTTCTCTCGCAGCGCGGCGGCGGACAGGTCGAGCAGGTTTTCACTCATGCGGTGAACCTGCTCATCCCCGGCAAACCAGGGCTTCTGACGCTGTTGTGTGAAACCTCTGATAATGCGCCCAATAGCTGTAGGTTAGCACTCACCCACTTTGACAACCTGCTCCGGCCAGGGGAAAGCGTCCGGTTTACCGATTCAGGGATTTACATTGGCGATAATACATGGATAGACATCCACCGTTGTGAGCGCTGGCAAACGCCGCAGGCAGTATTAAACGCGGCAACATTTAGCCAGATAGCCTGGCGACGATGGCGCAACATTATCGTTACGCAGTTACATGAGGATGACACGTTATTTCTCTATCGCGGCGACAATCCCTTTTATCACGCGATGCGTCATGAACTCCAGCAGCGACGGGAAACCTTATTTAAAGCGCTTGGCGAAAATAAAAATATCAACGCCGCCGTGGCGAACATGATCGGATTAGGCATTGGCCTGACGCCATCGGCGGATGATTATTTGCTAGGTCTAAGCGTTATTTTATTCATAAAGGGGCACCCGGCTAATCAATACCGGGAAGCATTTATAACCGCGCTGCAGAGCGCCCGACAAAATACTACGCCGCTCAGCGCGATAACGCTGGAGGCAGCGATAAACCAACGTTATCGCGAAAGTATCGCCGTGTTGATTAATCTGCTGGTTAATCAATCGACAACCTTTTCTATTGAGGCAATTGCCGATATTAAAAATATTGGCTCAAGTTCCGGCAGCGACATGCTATTGGGCATGGCGGATGCCTGCGCGCTGAGCCAAACGTATGGAGGAAATAATGTCAGTTAAAATAGTGGTGAAGAAGAATACCTATTTTGATTCCGTCTCATTAATGTCGATTTCCACCCGCGCTAATAAGCTCGATGGCGTAGAGCAGGCATTTGTGGCGATGGCGACGGAAATGAACAAAGGGGTGCTGAATAACCTTGGGCTGCTGACGCCGGAGCTGGAAGCAGCGAAAAACGGCGACCTGATGATCGTCATCAAGGGCAAAGACGGCGCCGATTGCGAACAGATACTCAGTGAAATAGAAGCGCTGTTCAGCAAAAAGGCCGAAAGCGGCCAGCACGAAACGCGCTACGCTACCCTCGCCAGCGCCAAAAAACATCTTCCGCAAAGTAACCTCGCGATTATTTCGGTCAACGGCCTGTTTGCCGCTCGCGAAGCGCGTCAGGCGCTGCAAAACGATCTTAACGTGATGTTGTTTTCCGATAACGTCTCTATTGACGACGAACTGGCGCTGAAACAGCTGGCCCACGAAAAGGGGTTGTTGATGATGGGACCAGACTGCGGCACCGCCATTATTAACGGCGCGGCGCTGTGCTTCGGTAACGCGGTTCGCCGTGGCAACATCGGTATTATCGGCGCCTCCGGCACCGGTAGCCAGGAGCTGAGCGTCCGTATCCATGATTTCGGCGGCGGCATCTCGCAGCTGATTGGTACCGGCGGTCGCGATCTGAGTGAGAAAATCGGCGGCCTGATGATGCTCGACGCCATTCAGATGCTGGAAGCCGATCCGCAAACAGAAATTATCGTCCTTGTTTCTAAACCACCGGCTCCAGCGGTGGCGAAAAAAGTGCTCGAACGCGCTCGCGCCTGCCGTAAACCGGTGGTGGCGTGCTTCCTCGGCCGCGCCGAGCCTCCCGCCGATGAGCCAGGCCTGCAGTTCGCCCGCGGCACTAAAGACGCGGCGCTGAAGGCCGTCCTGCTGAGCGGTATTAAGCAGGAAAATCTCGATGTACATCCGCTGAACCAGGCGCTGATTGCTGACGTTCGCGCGCAGCTCACGCCACAGCAAAAGTACATTCGCGGCCTGTTCTGCGGCGGTACCCTGTGCGATGAAACCATGTTCGCGGTACTGGAAAAACACGCGGATGTTTATAGCAACATTCAGCCGGATCCGGCTTATCGCCTGAGCGATATCAATCGCAGCATCAAACACACCTTCCTCGATTTCGGCGATGACGACTTCACCAACGGTAAGCCGCACCCGATGATCGACCCAACCAACCGTATCAGTCGCCTGCTGCAAGAAGCGCGCGATCCCGAAGTGGCGGTCATCGTCATGGACTTCGTGCTGGGCTTCGGAGCGCATGAAGATCCGGTGGGTTCGACGATCGCGGCGATCAAAGAGGCCAAAGCCATTGCCGCCGCCGATGGCCGCCCATTAGCGATTCTCGCTTATGTGTTAGGCACCGACATCGATACGCCGTCGCTGGAGCAACAGCGCCAGATGCTGCTTGACGCTGGCGTCATTCTGGCCAGCAGCAGTACCAATACCGGTTTGCTGGCGCGTGAATTTATCTGCAAAGGGGAGCAAGCCTGATGAGCCAGTCGCTATTTAACCAGCCGTTGAACGTGATTAACGTCGGTATCGCCATGTTCAGCGACGATTTGAAAAAGCAGCACACCGCCGTCACCCAGCTCGACTGGACGCCGCCGGGCCAGGGCAATATGCAGGTGGTCGAGGCGCTGGATCGCATCGCCGACTCGCCGCTGGCGGATAAAATCGCCGCCGCCAACCAGCAGGCGCTGGAGCGCATTATTCAGTCGCACCCGGTACTCATCGGCTTTGATCAGGCCATTAACGTCGTGCCGGGCATGACGCCAAAAACCATTCTGCATGCCGGCCCGCCGGTGGAATGGCAAAACATGTGCGGCGCCATGAAAGGCGCGGTCACCGGCGCGCTGGTCTTTGAAGGGCTGGCGAAAGATCTGGATGAAGCCGCCGAGCTTGCCGCCTCCGGTGAAATTACCTTCTCACCCTGTCACGAACACGACTGCGTGGGTTCGATGGCGGGCGTGACGTCAGCGTCGATGTTCATGCACATCGTCGAGAACAAAACCTACGGCAATATCGCTTATACCAACATGAGCGAGCAGATGGCGAAGATCCTGCGCATGGGAGCTAACGATAAGAGCGTGATCGATCGTCTGAACTGGATGCGCGACGTGCAGGGCCCCATGCTGCGCGACGCCATGAAGATCATCGGCGAAATCGATCTGCGCTTAATGCTGGCGCAGGCGCTACACATGGGCGATGAGTGCCATAACCGCAACAACGCCGGCACCACCCTGCTGATTCAGGCGCTCACGCCGGGGATTATTCAGGCCGGTTATCCGGTAGAGCAGCAGCGCGAAGTGTTCGAATTTGTCGCCAGCAGCGATTACTTCTCCGGGCCGACGTGGATGGCGATGTGCAAAGCGGCGATGGACGCGGCCCACGGTATTGAATACAGCACCGTGGTGACCACCATGGCGCGTAACGGCGTCGAGTTCGGACTGCGGGTCAGCGGCCTGCCGGGACAATGGTTTACCGGCCCGGCGCAGCAAGTGATAGGCCCGATGTTTGCCGGTTTTAAACCGGAGGACTCCGGCCTTGATATCGGCGACAGCGCGATTACCGAAACCTATGGCATCGGCGGTTTCGCCATGGCGACGGCGCCGGCTATCGTCGCGCTGGTCGGCGGAACGGTAGAAGAAGCGGTCGATTTCTCGCGCCAGATGCGTGAAATCACCCTTGGCGAAAACCCGAACGTCACCATTCCGCTGCTCGGCTTTATGGGGATCCCGACCGCGATCGACATCACCCGCGTCGGCAGCAGCGGTATTTTACCGGTGATCAACACCGCTATCGCCCACAAAGACGCCGGGATCGGCATGATCGGCGCCGGGATCGTTCATCCGCCGTTCGCCTGTTTCGAAAAAGCGATCCTCAGCTGGTGCGATCGTTACGACGTTTAGCGTTGTAGCCCGGGCGAGGCGTTTACGCCGACCCCGGGAAATCCCCGGCAGCCCTACGCCTGGCCGGGCGACTACCACGACCACACAATAACAATAACCACATCACCTTCTGTAGCGGAAGCCGGATATGAAAGAACTTATCGTCGTTGCCATTGGCGGCAACAGCATTATCAAAGATAACGCCAGCCAGTCGATCGAGCATCAGGCCGAGGCGGTCAAAGCGGTGGCCAGTACGGTGCTGGAGATGCTGGCATCGGACTATAACGTGGTGCTAACCCACGGTAACGGCCCGCAGGTTGGGCTGGATTTACGCCGCTCGGAGATAGCCCACGAACGAGAAGGTCTGCCGCTGACGCCGCTGGCTAACTGCGTCGCCGATACCCAGGGCGGCATCGGCTACCTGATCCAGCAGGCGTTGAATAACCGCCTTGCCCAGCGCGGCGAGCAAAAGGCGGTTACCGTCGTCACCCAGGTTGAAGTGGATAAAAACGATCCCGGCTTTGCCTATCCGACCAAGCCTATCGGCGCGTTCTTTAGCGAAAGCCAGCGCGATGAACTACAACAGGCGCATCCTGAGTGGCGCTTTGTGGAAGATTCGGGCCGCGGCTATCGCCGGGTGGTCGCCTCGCCGGAGCCGAAACGCATTGTCGAAGCGGAAGCTATTAAAGCGCTGACCCGGCAAGGCTTTGTGGTGATCGGCGCCGGCGGCGGCGGGATCCCGGTGGTACGCAGCCCGCAGGGCGACTACCAGAGCGTGGATGCGGTGATCGACAAAGATCTCTCAACCGCCCTGCTGGCCCGCGAAATTGATGCTGATATTCTGGTGATCACCACCGGGGTGGAGAAAGTGTGCGTGAATTTCGGCAAGCCTAATCAGCAGGCATTGGGTCGCGTCGTTATCGACGAGATGAGCCGCTATATGCAAGAAGGACATTTCCCGGCTGGCAGCATGCTGCCAAAAATCGTCGCCAGCCTCGCGTTCCTGCAACACGGCGGCAAACGGGTGATCATCACTACGCCGGAATGTCTACCAGCCGCGCTACGCGGCGAAACGGGAACTCATATTGTGCATGACTGACACAAAAGGAAAAAAGGATGAATAAAGACAACAGCCGTCGCGAATTTCTTACCCAAAGCGGAAAAATGGTCACCGCCGCCGCCCTGCTGGCGGCGGGCGCGCCGGCGGCGTATGCCGTCGGAGGCCAGCCGTCCGCAGCCACCTGCGATAATAAAGGCGCGGTCAACGTCGCCGATAAACATTACTACCTTGATAACGTCCTGCTGGAAAGCGGCTTCGAATATGAAAACGGCGTGGTGGTTCACACCCGGACCGAGCGGCAAACGCTGGAAGTAAAAGACGGCAAAATCGTCGCCCTGCGCAGCAATCTGAGCCACCCGGACGCCACGCTGCCGCGCTATGACGCGGGCGGTAAACTGATGCTGCCTGCCATGCGCGACATGCATATCCATCTGGACAAAACGTTTTACGGCGGCCCGTGGCGCTCGCTGAACCGCCCGGCGGGCACCACCATTCAGGATATGATCAAGCTTGAGCAGAAACTGCTGCCGGAACTCCAGCCTTATACGCAGGCGCACGCCGAGAAGCTTATCGACCTGATTCAATCCAAAGGCTCCACTATCGCCCGCAGCCACTGCAATATTGAGCCGGTGTCCGGGCTGAAGAACCTTGAGAATCTGCAGGAAGTACTGGCGCGGCGTAAGCCAGGCTTTGACTGCGAAATCGTCGCTTTTCCGCAGCACGGGCTGCTGCTGTCGAAATCGGAATCACTGGTTCGCGAAGCGATGCAGGCCGGCGCCCACTACGTAGGTGGCCTCGACCCGACTAACGTCGATGGCGCGATGGAGAAATCGCTCGATACCATGTTCCAGATTGCACTCGATTACGACAAAGGGGTGGATATTCACCTGCATGAAACCAGCCCGGCGGGCGTGGCGGCAGTGAACTATATGGTGGAAACCGTGGAGAAGACGCCGGCGCTGAAAGGCAAGCTGACCATCAGCCACGCTTTTGCGCTGGCGACGCTCAACGAGCAGCAGGTAGATGCCATCGCGACCCGCATGGCGGCGCAGCAGATCACCATCGCCTCCACCGTGCCGATCGGCACTCTGCACATGCCGCTCAAACAACTGCGCGAAAAAGGCGTCTTCGTGATGACCGGTACCGATAGCGTAATTGACCACTGGTCGCCTTACGGACTGGGCGACATGCTGGAGAAAGCCAATCTCTACGCCCAGCTGTATATCCGCCCCAATGAGCAGACCCTGTCGCGCGCGCTGGCCATCGCCACCGGCGACGTGCTGCCGCTGAATGACAAAGGCGAGCGCGTATGGCCAAAAGCGCAGGACGACGCCAGCTTTGTGCTGGTCGATGCCTCCTGCTCCGCCGAAGCCGTGGCGCGAATTTCGCCGCGCACCGCCACCTTCCATAAAGGTAAGATGGTCTGGGGCAGCGTCGGCGCCTGATGCCACCGTAATTTAAAAAACCCCGGCAAGCCGGGGTTTTGTCATTTACCAAACACGATTACTTCTGCGGACGCATGGCCGGGAACAGGATAACGTCGCGGATGGTGTGGCTGTTGGTGAACAGCATCACCATGCGGTCGATACCGATACCCAGACCGGCGGTCGGCGGCAGGCCGTACTCCAGCGCGGTGACGTAGTCTTCGTCATAGAACATCGCTTCGTCATCGCCCGCCGCTTTGGCATTAACCTGATCCTGGAAACGCTGCGCCTGGTCTTCGGCATCGTTCAGCTCGCTAAAGCCGTTACCAATTTCGCGGCCGCCGATGAAGAACTCGAAGCGGTCGGTGATTTCCGGGTTCACGTCGTTACGACGGGCCAGCGGGGAAACTTCCGCCGGATATTCGGTGATGAAGGTCGGCTGGATAAGATGCGCTTCCGCCACTTCATCGAAGATCTCCGTGACGATACGTCCCAGACCCCAGCTTTTCTCTACCTGAATACCGATAGATTCCGCCAGCGCTTTCGCCGCGTCGAAGTTATCCAGATCCGCCATGTTGGTTTCCGGACGGTGTTTCTTGATGGCCTCGCGCATGGTCAGTTTTTCGAACGGCTTGCCGAAGTCAAACACCTGGTCACCATACGGCACTTCGGTTTTGCCCAGCACCGTCTGCGCCAGAGTGCGGAACAGCGACTCGGTCAGTTCGATCAGATCTTTGTAATCCGCATACGCCATGTACAGTTCCATCATGGTGAATTCTGGGTTATGGCGTACGGAGATCCCTTCGTTACGGAAGTTACGGTTGATTTCGAAGACACGTTCGAAGCCGCCAACCACCAGACGTTTCAGATACAGTTCCGGCGCGATACGCAGGTACATATCCAGATCCAGCGCGTTGTGATGGGTGATGAACGGACGGGCGGAAGCGCCGCCAGGGATCACCTGCATCATCGGGGTTTCGACTTCCATAAAGCCGCGAGCAACCATGAACTGACGCATGGTGGCGAGGATCTGCGAACGGATACGGAAAGTATGACGCGACTCTTCGTTGGCGATCAGATCCAGATAACGCTGGCGATAGCGGACTTCCTGATCCTGCAGGCCGTGGAATTTATCCGGCAGCGGGCGCAGGGCTTTGGTCAGCAGACGCAGCTCGGTGCAGTGAATGGAGAGTTCGCCGGTTTGCGTTTTGAACAGCTTGCCGCGGGCGGCGATAATGTCGCCGAGATCCCATTTTTTAAACTGTTCGTTGTAGACGCCTTCCGGCAGGTCATCGCGCGCGACGTACAGCTGAATGCGGCCGCCGACGTCCTGAAGGGTGACGAAAGAGGCTTTACCCATGATGCGGCGGGTCATCATACGGCCAGCAACAGAGACTTCAACGTTCAGGGAAGCGAGTTCATCGTTATCCTTCGCATCGAATTCAGCGTGCAATTGGTCAGAGGTATGATCGCGACGGAAATCGTTCGGAAAAGCGACGCCCTGCTCACGCAGCGCAGCCAATTTTTCGCGACGAGTTTTCAGTTCATTATTAAGGTCAATTGCCTCATCGGCACCTTGTGCTTGTTGTTCAGACATGTTGGTTCCTCATAACCCTGCTTTCAAACTAGCTTCGATAAATTGAACCAGGTCACCATTCAGCGCGGCCTGTCTCTGGTAACACACCAGAGAACAATCTTAACGACTCTGGATTCACTACAAGCTGATCTCACTCAGCTATGGCTTCACTAACGGTATTTTTTATCGTTGGCTTCCGCGCCTGCCAGAATATCCACCTCCTGTTCACTTGGCTGTTGAGTTAATGTCCCCGGTCGCGCTGCGCTGGCCGGGGCTGCAAATCGCGGCAAAGGCGACAATGACAATCACCGCCACGCAGCCGAGAGTCCATTCGCCCATCTGCGAAAAGAAATGCTGATAGGCGGCAATCGCCGTGTCGCTGATTTGCGATTCGGTGGTTTGCTGCGCCACCACCCCGGCCAGCCAGTTGGCGACCGCGCCGGTGGCCAACATATAAATGCCGGTTAATACGCCGGTGACGCCGGGCATGTTCAGACGGGTTATCTGCGCCATCGCCACCGGGTCAATAAACAGTTCGGCAAAGCCCATCATTGCCAGCCCGGCGACCATCATGCCCATCGAGGCCTGACCGTCAGCCGCGCCGTGGCGGGCATTTAGCGCCAGCAGCATAAATCCGCCCCCCATCAGCAGCAGACCGAATGCGAATTTCAGCCATACTTTTAACACCGAGCGGGTACGCCCTTCCGGGCGGATAAGCCACGCCAGGATCACGCCAGCCGCCATCACCGCCACCGCGTTAACCGACTGGAACAGCGCGGTTGGTACTTCAATATTGAACAGCCGGCGATCAACAAAGTGGTCGATAAACAGACTAATCGAGCTGCCGCCCTGCTGCGCCAGTACCCAGAACAGCGTTCCGGTCAACATCAGCAGAACGATTTGCCACAGCGCGCGGCGATGCTGCGGCGATTTGATCATGATCCGCGCCACCATCTGCGCGGCGAACAGGCAGACAATCGCCAGCAGATAACCGGACCAGTTGTTTTCTAACAGCAAGGTGAAGAACACCGGCGCCAGGCACAGCATCACCACCAGCCAGCCCCAGGTCGGCAGCACGAATTTCACCGCGCGCAGCGCCTGTTTATCGACGCCGCGGGTGTCGCGGAAGTAGCGGCTGCCGCTTAAGAAAATCATCAGGCCGATGAACATGCCGATCCCCGCCAGCGCAAAGCCGATATGCCAGCCGTACCACTGCGCCGCCAGCCCGCAGGCAATGGGCGCGGCGATCGAACCGACGTTACCGGCGGCATACAGCAGCGAGAAACCGCCATCGCGACGATGGTCGTCAGCGGCGTACAGTTCGCCAAGCAGGCAGCTGATATTGGATTTGAACAGGCCATAGCCGCAGATAATGATCGCCAGCGCCAGATAGAGGCTCCAGGTGGAATCAGATTCGACGCCCAGCACCACGTGGCCGAGGGTCATCAACAACGCCCCGGCAATCACCGCCGTGCGGTTGCCGAGCAGGCGGTCGGCAAGCCAGCCGCCGAGAATGGGGGTTACGTAAACTAAAGATGCGTAGGCGCTGAACAGACTGATGGCGTGGCTATCATCAAAGCCAAGTTGGTGGGTGAGATAAAGGATGAGTAAGGCGCGCATGCCGTAAAAGCTGAAGTACTCCCAGATCTGGATCGCTACGATGTAGTAAATCGCGCGCGGCTGTGAGGGTGTTTTCATAGGTTCTCCTTGCAGCGTGAAAAAAGGGAAGTGGCAAGCCACTTCCCTTGTGTGCGTCTATTACTTGTTGTTTTCTTCTTTCAGCACTTTAACGGTGTAACGACCATCCGCCTGACGATATGCGCCGTGGATATCGGTTTCGAAGCCCGGGTAGTGAGCGCCGATTTCGCACAGCATCTGCAGGAATTCCAGTACCGGGCGGCTTTCTTCGGTGATCATCTCACCAGGCATGACCAGCGGTACTCCCGGAGGATACGGCAGGATCATGTTGGCGTTGACGCGGCCTACCATCTCTTCGAGGTACACTTCTTCAGTCTGACCGTGCAGCTCTTTCTGGAACGCGGCATACGGGGTCATCACCATGGATGGCAGCACTTCGAATGCGCGGAACATCAGGTCCGGCAGGTTGTGATGCTCAACCAGTTTATGGATGTTCTGCGCCAGGTCCTGAATACGCATGTTTTCATAGAATTCAGGATCTTCACGGTACAGAGACGGCAGCATGTTTTTCACCCGCAGGTTCAGGTCGAACGCGCGTTTGAAGTCGGTCAGCGCACGCAGCAGGCTCAGCGCTTTTGTCTTATCGATACCGATGCTGAACAGGAACAGCAGGTTGTACGGACCGGTTTTCTCAACCACGATGCCGTGTTCGTCGAGATATTTCGCCACGATGCTTGCCGGAATACCGAAATCATCCATGGTGCCGTCTTTCTTCATCCCCGGAGTCAGCAGCGTGACTTTGATCGGGTCGAGGTACATGTGCTCGTTATCGATGTTTTTGAAACCGTGCCATGCGCTATCGGAACGCAGCGGCCAGCATTCAGCGCCATCGATATGTTCCGGCTGCCATACATCGAAGAACCAGCCTTCAGACTCGCCTTTCAGACGTTTGATCTCTTTACGGAACTTGATAGAACGTTCGATAGAACCGTCGATCAGGCGTTTACCGGCGTTACCGCGCATCATCGCCGCCGCGGTTTCGGTGGAAGCTACGATACCGTAGTGCGGAGAAGTGGTGGTGTGCATCATGTAGGCTTCGTTGAAGGTTTCTTCGTTAACGTCGCCTTTCACGTGGATCATCGAAGCCTGAGAGAACGCCGCCAGCAGTTTATGCGTGGACTGGGTTTCGTAGATCACTTTCCCTTCAACGCGACCGCCGCTCATCCCGCATTTGCCTTCATAGATCGGCGAGAAGTTGGTGTAAGGAACCCATGCGGAGTCAAAGTGGATGGATTTCACATCCAGGGTTTTCTTGATGAAGTCGGTGTTATACAGCAGACCATCATAGGTTGAGTTGGTGATAACCGCGTGTACCGGCCAGGTCGCATTCGGCGTCTCTTTCACACGCTTGGCGATAGTCGCGTGCTGGAACTCGCTCTGCGGGATCCCGCCGAGGATACCGTAGGCGTTACGGGTCGGACGGAAGTAGATCGGCGTAATGTCGCTCATCATCATCAGGTGAGTCAGCGATTTATGGCAGTTACGGTCAATCAGTACGGTGCTGCCGGCAGGCGCGGAGTACATACCGACGATTTTGTTAGCGGTAGATGTACCGTTGGTCACCATGTAGCTGCGTTCAGCGTTAAACACACGAGCGATATACTCTTCCGCTTCTTTGTGCGGGCCGCTGTGGTCGAGCAGTGAACCCAGTTCAGAAACCGAAATGGAGATATCGGATTTCATGGTGTTGGAACCAAAGAAATCATAGAAGATGCTGCCTACCGGGCTTTTCTGGAACGCGGTACCGCCCATGTGGCCTGGGGTACAGAAGGTGTATTTGCCTTCACGTACATATTTGAACAGCGCTTTGGTCAGCGGCGGCAGAATGGTGTCGATGTATTCATCAGTGTTCTGTTTGATTTTGTTCGCGATATCTTCAGCGGCGCCCAGCGCATATTCGAAGAAGCGAACCTGCATGCGCAGATCGTTCAGGCTAACGTCCAGGGTGGAGTAGGTGTTAGCGAAAGCGTACAGCGGCATGTACTCGTTCATTTTGCTGATTTCTTCGCACAGTTCGAGATTGTATTTATCCCAGTCGAAGATCACGCCGCACAGACGAGAGTTGTTTTCGATAAGTTTTAATAAGTCGTCACGGTCGTTCGGGTAGACAATACGGAAGTCCAGGCGTTCGAGAGCACGATGCAGTTCACGGATGGGTTCTTCTTTGAAGTAAACACCCATGTGATTCATGATTGCAATAACGTTCATAGTCAAATCTCCAGATGTAGAAAGCCCCTCCCGTCTCGATGTGACAGGTGATGGAAGGAGCCTCAGGAAAAAGGGTTACTGATTAGTGCGCGTTAGCGGGGCTGTTATTATCCGTTGCGTTGTTCTGCTGGCGCTGGTGCATTTTGCGACCGTAGAACATCAGGATAATCAGGCTAACGATGAAGGTGCCGGCCAGTTCGAAGGAGCTTGCACCCATCAGCGCGATGAAGCAGAACACGCAACCCAGTACCGAACAAATCAGGCTAACGAAGTTACGAATGTTGATGCCTTCGAAACGAATCAGGTCAACACAGGAGTAGAAGTAAGGCAGCATGGTCAGCAGTACCGCGATACCGGTCAGTTCGCCGAACAGGTCAGAAGCTTTACCACCGGCGGAGTTCATCAGGGTAATCAGCACCATCAGCGCGGTCATTTTCACCGCCGCCAGCAGCAGGCCTTTTTTCGGGATACCGTTGCTATCGACTTCGCCATACACTTTCGGGAAGTTACCGTCGTTGGCGGCACGTACGCCGGCCTGGCCAACCAGCATCATCCACGAGCCCAGAGAAGTCAGGCAAGCAAAGGCGGTGAAAGCGGAAACCATCGGAGCAGCCCAGCCGCCGAGAATGGTAGAGGCGCTAATCGCGAACGGCGCGCCGGATGCGGCCATCTGAGAAGCAGGATACATACCGGCGATAACCTGAGTCGCGGCGATATAGACGATACCAGCCATCGCAGTACCCAGCATGGTTGCCAGCGGTACGGTACGTTTCGGGTTTTTCACCATCCCGGTACTCACTGCGGCGGATTCTACGCCAACGAAGGCCCACAGGCAGAGCAGGATACTTTTAATGACCGCGTGGCTATCAGTGGTGCTGGAGGTGTTCCAGTTCGCCTGATAAGTTGCCGCGTCAAACCAATGCCAGCCGACGACCGCTGTCATCACCACCGGAATAAGCACCAGTACCAGACCAATAGTGGTCAGACGGCTTACCCAGGTCCCGCCGAGCATATTAACGAAAGTAAAGATCCACACGATGGCAATACAGGCAATACCTGCTGGCACCGGGTTATTTAAAATTGGGAAGAACGTAGAGAGATAAGAGACGGCGGTAATACCGATTGCCAGGTTACCAATCCAGTTTGCATGATAATAAAGGACGCCGGTCTGGAAACCGAAGGCCGGAGAAATTTCCCCTGCGTACGCAATTGGGCCACCCTGCTGCGGGTTCTTGGTCGCCAGCCGGGCATAAACATAAGCCAAAGACATCGCGCCAATAATAGAAATCACCCAACCCCAAATGGCAATACCACCGATGCTGGCGAGGTTCGCAGGTAATAGTGCAATACCGCTCCCCATCATATTACCGGCGACTACGCCGGTACAGGCAAATAGCCCGATCTTTTTGGCAGAACTCATGGTTGTTTTTCTCCTAAGTTTATTTGGGAGGTACAGATCATGATAGAGAACCATTTATTGACCCGACCAACTGCCAACAAGATTACTGATTCGTACGAGATAAATCCTAAAGATAAAGTGAAATAACTACAAACATCAGACAAATGATATTTTGACCTTTTTCGATTAACATATAAACATGACATTTTGATATCAAAAAAAGATAAACATCGCCTACTTACAAAGAGTTAGAGAGACATTCCGGTGTTGAAATTGTGTTACCAGGCAGGAAAATAACGCTTATTTCAGGTAACAATCAGAGTGCTCATGAGATACATAAATTTAACCTCATCATACTCAAAACCATGAGCATGATGAGGGTTTACTTATTCTGAAGCGAGGAAATTGTCGAGATACGGTACTACGCGGGTGACGGAGGTCTGGAATACTCCGTTTTCAATCCAGTACAAGGTATTTTCGCCAGGGCGTAAATTAAACGCCGTCAGGTAGGCATCGGCAGCTTCGCGGTTCTGTCCTTTCATCTCATAGACTTTTCCGAGTAGCACGTAATTCATCCACGACATTTCTAAATCAATGCCCGTGTTGATAGCGCTGTACGCTTCATCTATTTTCCCTTTGCCTAACATATCTACCGTTTTTATCTGGTAGAAAATCGCCATATCTTTAATGCCGGGCATTTCACCTACTTTTTCAACCTCGGCATACAGCGTCGCTAATTGTTTTTCATCCAACGGCTGCTGCGAATGACGTAATACATCCACCAGCGCTTTTTCGGCGTATGCATAAATAAAGTCCGGCGATTGTTTAATGACGTCATCAAGTATATCGCTGGCTTTACCTAATGAATCAACATCACCTTTCATTAACAGCTGATGGGCCTGATAAAGACGGGTTAATGAAGGGCTTTGCGCGGGTTGATACTGTTTCAGCATCGCTTTCATGCGATCCGGCCACGGCTGCATTAGCGCGGTTGACAGACTATCCAGCAGGTCATTCTGAATGGTGAGCTGGTTATCCATGGTAATAAAGTAGCGTTTATCGAGCATCGTCGAGCCGTCGGCGTTATCGACCAGTTGCACCGACATAAAGCAATGCTGGGCGCGATAGTGGCGCTGATTAACGAATTCGATGGTCAACGTTTTACCCGAACTGCTGGGCTCGTTGATGTTGTAGTTGGTTTTATCGTGGACCATAAAGGTCGAGAAAGTGTTGAGCGAGGTGGTTACCAGGCTGCCCAACCCTACCGCATAGGCATGCTGCGATGCCCAGTTGTTGCATGAACTGCCGTTTACCAGGTGTATGTCGATATCGCGCGGGTTGAGCAGCAGGCGAGTTTTGGTTTCCGGCGGCCGCGATTCTATCGACGACAAAGCGACTAACGCGACGCAACTGCCCAACGCCAGCAGGAATAGCGTCCATACCCAAAAGGTGGTGATCCGTTTACGTTTTTCCGGCACTGCCGCCGCCGCTGGCGCAGCAGATGAAGGAGAAATAGTCGGTGGCGACGTTTCAGGAACGGTGACAGGGGCCACTGGCGGGACAACCGGCGCCAACTCTTCGCCCTCTTCCGTACACCAAATTACCGGGACCGTCAGCTTGTAGCCGCGTTTGGGCACCGTCGCAATATATTCCATGCTGCCGTCATCGCCGTCTTTCAGTGACTTACGCAACTCGGAAATACTTTGGGTGACGACATGGCTGGTCACCACGTTGCGCGTCCAGACGTGATCGATAAGCTCGTCCCGGCTAAGTACCTCGCCAGGATGTTGAGCAAAGTAGACCAGAAGATCGATTAAACGCGGTTCGAGAGTAAGCTGACGTCCGTTCCGGCTAATTTGGTTTACAGAAGGAGTAACGAGCCATTCCCCAACGCGAACAACAGGTTGTTGCATAAAAAAACCCCAGGACGAAAAGGGAAAGGCGCGATAATACCACATTTCGCCTACCTAATTATGCGGGTGGTCAATACCCCACACGTTTGGCATAAGCTACTCCCTTTATATACAAATCAGTTAACAGTCTATGAACATCGTTGTCATTTAATCCAAAATAGCCAGGGTCTATGCTGCGTCCATCAAGTCGTTAAGGAGACGCATTATGTTATTCGACCACTATTCCTTGCAGGCCCTATCGTTAAACAACCGTATCGTGATGCCGCCGATGACGCGTTCCCGCGCCGGAGCCGGTGATGTCGCTACCGATCAGATGGCGGAGTATTACGCCCAACGCGCCAGCGCCGGTTTAATTATCAGCGAAGGCACGCAGATTAGCCAACAGGGACAGGGTTATGCCTGGACGCCGGGCATCTATAATGAAGCGCAGATCGCCGGCTGGAAAAAAGTCACCTCTGCGGTACACCAGGCGGGAGGCAAAATTTTTGCCCAGCTCTGGCACGTAGGGCGTGTCTCCCATACCGTACTGCAGCCGGGCAATGCCGCGCCGGTTTCCTCGTCTGCTATTCAGGCTGAAGGGGTGAAGGTCTTTGTCGATGTCGAAGGCCGCGGCCCGGAAAACGGCGTCGGTGAAATGGTGCAGCACTCGATGCCGCGCGCTCTGACTCGCGAAGAGATCCCGACTATCATCGAACAATATGCGCAGGCCGCGCGTAACGCTATGGCCGCCGGTTTTGATGGCGTAGAACTACACGGTGCGAATGGCTATCTGATTAATCAGTTTATTGATTCACGAGAAAACCAGCGCACCGATGAGTACGGTGGTTCGTTAACCAATCGCCTGCGTTTCCTCAAAGAAGTCGCGCAGGCCGTTGCCGATGCGATTGGGAAAGAGAGACTGGGTATCCGCCTGGCGCCGCTGACCACCTTGATGGGGTCGAAAGACGATACGCCGGAAGCCACCTATCTGGCGGCGGCCTGCGTCCTCAATGATATCGGCATCGCCTATATCCATATCGCCGAAGCCGACTGGGACGACGCGCCGGTGATGCCCGCCGCCTTTAAAGAAGCGCTGCGCCAGGTGTTCCGCGGCACGATGATTTATTCAGGAAAATACACCGTAGAACGTGCCGAAGAGGCGCTGGCTAAGGGCTGGGCCGACCTGATTGGTTTTGGTCGCCCGTTTATCGCCAACCCGGATCTGCCCTATCGCCTGCAACACAACCTGCCGCTGAACCAGCCAATCAGAGAGCAGTTTTTCGGCGGTGGTAAAGAGGGCTACCTCGACTATCCTACCGTCGATGGGAAGTAAACGGAGCAAATCGCTTCATAGTCCTTAAATAAAAAACCCGGCAGCGCTGTGGCATGCCGGGTTAAAAATAAGACTTTCGACGTTTATGTATAATTAATCAATGTGATTAATTATTTATACACTTCCGCCGTTGCTTCAAAGTTCGGCCCATGTTCACGCGCCGCGGTAATAATATAATATTTACCGCCCTTCTCATCTGCCAGCTTAGAAAGCTGGTCGTGCAGGTCAGAAGGTGAAGAGAATTGCCCGCCAGACGGCCCCACAGAAATACTGCCCACGTGAGTCAGTTTGAAATGCGAAGCTTCTTCTTTAGTAATTAATTGCGCTGCCGAGGCGCCAAAGGCAACAGCAGAAAGAGCTAAAGCGACTAATACCTTTTTCATCCTACATTCTCCTTGGATTAGAGCCTAATTGAGGCTCTTTCAGTATAGACACTAGATTAATAAGCGCGCTATTTATCGGATTATTTTTCACCGTTCACCGCGCTTAGTAGCGCGACGGTACCCCTTCCGGACGGGTCTTAAAACGACGATGCAGCCACATGTACTGTTCCGGCGCCATCAGGATACATTGCTCAATAATTTTGTTCATCCAGCTGGCGGTAGTTTCCGGGGAATCCAGCGGCGGCGTCGCCTCTGGCTGCAGCGCAATCAGCTCATACCCGGCACCATTGGGCTTTCTTCGCGGAACAAAAGGAACGATGGTGGCTTTTGACATTCTCGCCAGCATCCAGGTACCGGTGGTGGTCGCAGCATTATCCACATTGAAAAAGGGAACAAATACGCTACTGGCGCGACCATAATCATGATCCGGAGCGTACCAGAGAATCTCGCCCTCTTTCAGCGACTTAACCATACCTTTCAAGTTTTTACGATCCAGCATCGTCTTGTTAGAACGCAGTCGTCCCCAGGTTTGCAGCCAGTCGATCAGCGGATTATCGTTTGGCCGGTAAACGCCAATCCCCGGCGTGAACATGCCAAACATCCGCGCGCCGAGTTCCAGGGTCAGAAAGTGAATACCAATTAGCAAAATACCCTGCTTCTGTTCCTGCAGTTCAACGACTTCATTGACGCCACTGGTCTCGGTCCAGCGCTCGACGCGATGGGTTGGCCAGAACCATGCCATGCCGGTTTCCATCAACCCCATGCCCAAAGATTCAAAATTCTTAACCAACATTTCATGACGCTGCGCCGGGCTGAGGTGAGGAAAGCAGAGCTCAAGATTGCGCTGCGCAATACGTACCCTTCCGCGCAAAAAATGCATAGATAAACGCCCCAGACCATGGCCCAGACGATAGATCAGCGGATAAGGAAGTTGTACCACCAGCCACAATAAGCCAATGCCCAGCCATGCCGGCCAGTAACGCGGGTGTAATAATGAAAGAGAGAATTTGGGTAAATGCGACATCTGACTATTGCTCTTCAGGATCCTTGATTTACATGCCAGTGGGAGGCCTCAGTCCGAATTTGCGGATAAGGTACCCGATCCACAACATTTAGTTTTTTCCTATTCGTGCGGTAATACGCATACAAGTGTAGACTATAACCTCTACACTGCCCTGGTATTAAACGAACTGTGTAACAAATTTATTATTAATTAACCTGATGGTGATATGGAGGATTATATGAGATTTTTTCTCATTTGAAAATAAACGCTTACTAACATTAGTTTGTAGACTCACGCTTCATCAAGTTCGCCACATCCAAATTTGAACCATTACAACCGTGTGTACCGGCAGTGAGAAGGTTAAGCAAGCCCACTCAATCACTCTGACTGACAATTGATATCAAAAATCACTCTCCTCATTTAACTGTTTTTTTAACTTCATGCATGAACTATCTCTCTCCGTCACAACCGAAAGAAGATTTCGATGTGGAAAACGCTATGCTAGCGAATCCTATCATTTTATATACTCTATTTAAAATTATTAAATAGGCTCACAACACCATATTTAACAACAACTTTTTAAGATATTACAAAATAACAATTGAATTTTTTATGTTGCCATAACCGAACATTACATAGTAAATATAAAGATATAGTTACTATCATAGATAGATCATTTACAAGTTGCTGTAACGAAAATTTACACCAGAAGAATGTAAATCATTGGGGAATTAATAATGGGATACCGAGCAACCGTGTGGGTCATGGCATTTTCATTATGCGGAATCATTTGGTGTGGATTAGTAATCATCATAGCTGGTCTATTTTTTTAGAACTTCCGGAGACCTCATTTTACATCGAGTGCCAGGAGAATAAGAAAAGGGAGAATACACTTCATATCTCCGGCATTTCGATTAACGCGCGCTATGATAAGGAAGGCTAGTCACGGGATAACTGACCCGCTCAATGATTTCACATCTATCAGCCGGAGGTTTTCCCCCATAGAAAAACTGATATTGTTTTTTATCCACCAGATAAACCAAATCATCACCATTGCGAAATGCAGTCACTTCAAATCTAAGTCCGCTATTGGTCCGTCCTTTGAGGCTACCTGAAGCCACTTCGAAGTTATCCCCCCATAACATAGTACTAAGATGATAACTAAAGCGTGATATTAAAACATTTTCCCTGAAATGACACGATAAGCGAACCCCGGAATTTCCCATTGCTGCTACTGAGTTAAGCATGACTAAAGAAACCATAAGATTTTTTATTATCATAAATCTCGTTTGTAATTTTAAGAATTATTGCTGTCAATGATAAAAAAAAGCCACTCATATCAAGTGGCCTAATAAGTGATGTTAGAACAGCATTAGTTTTTATTGATTTAACAATTATTGTATCTTGATAATACAAACATGCAACATAAATAATTTAAAAAGAAAATTTAAAGAACTCACATTATTAAATAACCATTTAAATGAATTAGCATTGTCTATCCGGACTGAAAATAATAATATAATTGAGTTCATAGACATTTTTATTAGATTAACTTATGCAAAACACGGCGGGCACATCAAATTCCTCCGTTGTAGTTTTCGTCGCTGATGTGTCCGCCACCTATATATGTCTTCCAATTTAATTGAATGCTTCCTGTTTAACAATCGACGCTAAACAATACATATTATTTACAATAAAAATGGAGTAAATATGCGCCTCGCTATTTTTCTTAAAAAGCTATTTGGTTATGAACAGTCTGAATCGCATCTTGAGCATGTGGCTTTATGGGTAAATAGTTTGGGTGGAATACAACATATCTTACAAAAAATGAATGAACATAACCTTACCCACGTTGTTTCTTCATGGCAAAGCAATAACAAGGCACTCAGCATTGATGCGGCTCAGGTCCTTGAGTTTATAGATTTTTCTGAGCTCCAGCCTCTTGCAGAGAAATGTGGCACCGATATTTTAGGCGCCGCAAACCTGGTAGCGCAGTTTTTACCTATGATTACGCCGAAAGCGGTGATGGATACCGCCACTTCTGGCACAGCGCCCCATAACGCTTAGCAACAATGGGGCATCACAAAAAAACGCTAACAACAATACTACTGCTTGCTATTCTGGTTATCTCACTTTATAGCGGTGGCGCTGCAGTATTGCTTTGGTGCGGACTTTCTTTTCACTATCTTCACTGGAGTACATTTATTATTGTCTGGCTTGAATTTTATGATGTTCGATACTTCAATGTGTTAATTTTTGTTTCTGGATTAGGTTTCGCACTCCCATCCCTAATCGCATGGATTATTTTCTTGATTTTTAAAGCATTCGGGGAATGGTTTTAATCAACCATTCCCCTTTTCTATTTTTCAGTGTGTGAGCGTTTTTTTCAGTACATTTTCGAGTGTGGAATTTACACCAACTCTTGTTGCTCTCGGCAGATGCCCCAGAAAAATCTCTTCTTGTCTTCGTAAAATGGTATCAGCCTTCTTTAGCAGTGCAATACCGCTCTCAGTAACATCCGCCAGAGACACCCTCTTGCCACAGCGTCGTTTATGCTCCCTATTAATAAGCAACTTGCTCTCAAGCGAATCCAGAGTTTTTCTTATCGGTTCATGAAAATGACCAACATATAAATCCAATTCCTTTTGCTTAATAAAAGCGTCATCCGCAATAAGTCGTAAAACCATAAGCTCGCGAAGGGTAACCCCATAAGTGGCCAATCTACTTTCAAGACGCTCCTCTAGTAATCTGGACACAAAAAGTAAATTCAATCCACAATAATCCCAATATCCTCTGAGAGACTCATCCATTTTATTAGCTCCTGTGTAGTTTAAAAATCATACTGTCATTTTTATAATAAGAAACCAGGCCACAAGGGCCTGGCTTTGCAACTATTTATCACTTCCCTGTTGTGTTGGCTTTTCTACTTTCTTATTCGCCACTGCATCTTTACTCTCTTCTTGCTTTATTGTTATCACAGGTAAAGAACCATAATCAACGTGAACTTTTTTAAGCTCATCAATAATATCTTTCGTGATATTACTTCTCGAATCTATTGCAATCACTTGATTCTGGCTCAGTACCACATCTATTTTATGATTGACCCGGTACGCCTCAACGGCGGCAGCGATCGTCTTCATGCTGATTTCCCTGGCGTGACGCTGTTCTGCCTGCCACTGATTATTAAGTATCGTTTGATCTGCCAGCGCACTTTTTTGTTTCTGTTCCTGCGTCATCTCCGCATAACGCGCTTCTGCATCCTTACCTGCCTGCAACAAAATATCATGCACTTTTTGCTGTCGGGCCTGTTCCTGCTTGCCAATAACCGACTCTGTTAATACCTTCCCTGGATCAAGGTAAGCAATTTTTTGCTGCATTTTATCTCCCTGGTCGCAACCTGATAATGTTGACAGTATCAGGCCAGTAATAAATATATTGCGTACAACATTAAAATACTTTAAACGCATAATAAACCTTCAACAGCCCCCCGGAGGGGGCATGATTTTAGAAATTAACTTTAAACCCGACCATCGCCTGAGTATCGCTGTAACCTTTGTCCCCAATTTGCTGGGCGATATTGCCCCACAGGTTCACGTTTTTATTCAGCTTCGCTTCAACACCGGTTTTCAGTTCACCAATATTGCGTGTTCCCGCGACTTTTACCGGCACGCCATCCAGGCCTGCGGTGAAGTCCTTGGTATTGTGGATCCAGTTCGCCTCAATAAACGGCTCAAACGTCCGGTCCTTACCATTATCCAGCTTGGCATTGTGTCCTTTGATAAAGAACCGGGCGCCCAGACGGGTCTGAACGTTATCATCGCCACCGAATTGTACGACCGTACCGTTCTGCTCTTTATGATCGTCCGCTTTGACACCCATCCAGGTCACCTGGGCCTGTGGCTGCACGTAATAACTTTCGTGGTCGTTGCGCTCACCCACTTTCCAGGTATACCCCGTCTCCACCGATGCGGTCAGACCTTTCGATTTATAGCTTTCTGAAGAAGCTCCTTTCGATGACACGCTGTTATCAAACCAGTTGTACAGCATCCAGGTATCGACATAGGCGCCGGTTTTCTCTTCATTATCCTGGAACCAGGTACCGTAAAGACCGGTGCTATAGCCGTTGACGCTGCCGTCCGCAGAGTAACCATTACGGTGGTTACGCGTGTTGCTGTGCTGATTCGCATAGCCGGCCATGACGCCAAGATGGAAACGATCGGCCCCGTCGCTGCTCCACTGGGCGATATCGCCCCCCAGTTGCGCAACATAGCGATTCGCCTGGGTTTTGTTCTGGCCGCTGCCATCATTAGAACGAGTGTGGCCGCCGACCTGGCGCAGCCACAGGCTGGTGGTCTGCTCCTGGCCCTGGGCATCGACATAGTGAGTCTCACCGAGGCGATCGTGCAGCGTCATGTTGAACAGGGTGTTCGCCGCCTGCATGTTGCTGGCATACGCCTTACCTTCCGGGCGAATATCCGGGGTATGCGGCTTATCGCCACCGCCATTGTCTGGCGTGTCTCCGCCATTATCCGGATTGACAGGATTGACCGGATCTACCGGCGTTTCCCCGTTGTTGGTCAGGTACCAGTTACCGGCATTACCACCCTGCCCACGTGCCAGGGTGTAGTCGTAGGCGCCGGCAACAATACGTCCTTTCTGAGTGAACTCACCGGCAGAGTTTCCACCGACGGAAACCACTTCAATACCATTCAGGGTTTTCGCGCCGCTGCCGCCGACATTGGTCACCGCCACCTGGGTGGTGCCGCTGGTATTGCCCTCCACCACCAGCTTGTCGGTGAGTGAGTTATCGCCGCCGAGTTGGGTGTTGAGGTTCAGCGTACCGCCGTTACCGGCATAATCCCCCATGACATGCAGCGTGTTACCTGCCGTCGTTGCGCCCGGCGCGCTGACGTTGATCACTCCGCTGTTACTCAGGTTTTGACCGATGGTAAAGGTATGGCCTGCGCTCGCGCTTGTATCAAGCGCGCCAATGGTCAGCGTACCGCGGTTGTTCACATCGCCGGCCGTACCGCCAAAGCCGCCAAACTGCGCGCCCTGCGCCACATTCACGGTGGAGGAAGCCAGGATGACATCATTGCCGTTGCTGCCCAGTTGCAGGCCGCCGGCATTGAGGTTGGTGGTACCGGTGTACTGCGCGGCGTCGGCGGTCATCGTGACCAGACCGGAACCGTTTTTGTCCACATCGCCGCTGCCGGTAAGGCTATTGCTCAGCAGGCCCTGTACGCCTTCGTTCAGCGCCAGCAGACCGTTATCCACGATTGCCGCGGAGCCCAGACCGGCAATGTCGTTCAGTTTCACCGTGGCGCCGCTGGCGATGGTCGTTGCCGCGTTCATCTGCGCATTCGCGCCATTAATCGTCAGGGTACCGCCGTTAACCGCCAGCGCCCCGTTCCCGGTCAGCCCGCCGTTCACGGTACCGCCATTGGCAGTGGTCAGACTGCCGCCATTAAAGTCGGTATTCGCCCCGGCATCGGTATTCAGCAGGCCAACGCTCTGGCTATGGCCATTCAGGTCGACGGTGGTATCCGCCGCCTGATGCAGTTCCGATGTTTGCCCCAGTACGTTGTCATTGTTCGCCAGTAGCGTACCGCTGCGAACGTCGGTTTTCCCGGTATAGTCGTTTGCCAGATTCGACAGCGAGACGGTATTGCCCGCGCCGCCATCAATCGCCAGATCGCCTGCGCCGGTGACCAGTGCGCTGAGATCTGCCGCCGCGCCGGTGGCGCCCTGCGCATTCAGCGTCAGCGCATTATCACCGCTGGTCAGCAGCTCGACTTTCGTCAGACCATAGTTGATGTACAGACCATCGCTGTTGTCGCCGGAGGTCAGACGGTAATCGTAGGTGGCGTTGGCCACCGTTTCCCCGTTCTGCATCACGGCGCTGCTCACCGCATCCGTGACCGCCTTGCCGTTGCGGTCCAGCGGGGTCAGGTTGCCACCGTATGCCGATACGCTGCCGGTGGAGCCGGCCAGCTTCAGGGAGATATCGCCGTCATCCTGCGCCAGCAAATTGACCGCGTTATCAGGCATCACCGGGCCGTTGAATACCGGGCTGTCGGTGTTCACCTGCACGTTGCCGGTACCGCTGATATCCAGGTTGCCGGTGGTGGTGATATAGGCATCCGATACCGACTTACCGACCGTGTCAGTATCAAATACCGCCGTACCGCCGTTGAACGCCAGGCCGCCAATCTGCTGGGTGCCTTTTGCTACGTCAGTGATACTGCCTTCACCCAGCTTCAGGGTGGCGTCGGACAGCGCCTGGTTGTTGGCGGTCGTTGCGCCATCCAGCACGAAGTGGCTGTTGGCCAGTTCCACCGTCCCGGCGAAACCGTCAGCCTTGTTATTATCGCTAAAGGCAAAAGTATGGTCCTGCCCCCCGAGATCGACGGTCACCAGGCCATCGCCCTGCAGGTGGCTAGCGAAATCGAGGTCCGTGCTGTCCTGCATCGCCAGCGTACTGGTGCTGTCGATATTCCAGCCCGCATCCGCAGCCGTTAAATCAAGCTGGGTATGATCGAGCGTGAAGGTGGAGTTATTCTTCAGCTCCACATCGGACATGTGCTGGATTTTATCGGCATCCTTCAGGGTATAAACCGAATTGTTGAGAGCCAGCGTGTTGTGGCCCGCGCCGCCATCCAGGGTGGTGAACAACACCGGGTTTTCCTCTGCGGTGATATTCGTCAGTTCGAACAGGTCATCGCCCGCGCCGGTGGTGAACGCGGTTTTAGCCTGGCTGCCGTGCTCCAGGGTTACCGTGTTATTGCCGCTCAGCAGATTGACGGCGCCGGTCAGGTTCCCGTTGGCCTGGTTGGTAAAGTGCACCGCCTGCTTATCCACATTCATCACCAGCGCATCAGCGGCCGTAGAGGCAATAGTGCCGCTGTTCACAAAGTCCGTGGTGTAGCCATTGTTGATATCCACTACCTGAGTGGCGGATGCCGATGCCAGCAGACCCGACTGTTCAACGCGCGCCGTTTGCCCGCCGATGACCAGCGCAGAGCCGCCGCTGGCATCATTCACATTGACGCTGACGCCGGTTTTAATATCCCCGGAGGTATTGGTGGTCATCCCGCGCCCTTCGGCGCTATTGACGTTCACAACCAGGGCCTGGGACTGAGACATATCGTAGGCGTTGTCGGTCATCGAGCCGTCGGCATTCTGGAACAACAGACCGGTACCGCTGCCGATGACGTTTATCACGCCGCTGTTGCTCTGCGCCAGCGAAGCCGAAGTACGGACACCCGCGCCGTTATGGGCGTTGATCGTCGTGTTATCCAGATGGATACCGGCAATTTCAGCCTTGTTTTCAATGCCGTTGCCGGTACTAATCGGATCCATGTTGATGGTGGCATCTTTGACCGTAAGTCCTGTAGCGCCGTCATCCAGCAGGATACCGTGCGCCGACCCGGTAGCATGGGTAACGCCGCTACCGGTCAGATTGAGCGACGCGCCATCAGACAGTCTGAATGCGGCCCGACCATCGGTTGCGGTAATCACCCCAGTGTTGTTGACCGTCGAATCCGCGCCGAGAATATCGACGGCGGTACCATTCACGCTAATAGAAGAGGTATTATTCAGCGTCCCGCCGTTGATCAGTACACCCGTGCTGTCCGCCGCCGCCAGATCGATAGTCCCGCTGTGGTTCAACGTACCGCCGGTCAGTACCTTGTAGCCCAAGGCCCCGACGGCGACGTTATCCCCGTTCAGTACCGCGGCGCTGTTCAGAACGGATGCGCCGGTAGCGCCTTCTTCGCCGGTGATCGTTGTCGAGCCGCCACGGACGATCCCTGCCGTCGCGCCGTTCTGCGCAAGGCTAATATTGGTACTGGCGTCAATTGTCGCTTCCGCGCCGCCTTCCACGCGTAGCGCCGTCGCATCCTGGCCATTCACACGCAGCGTCATACCGGCCGTATTGATGTTGCTGGCCACCGTATTCTCGTCATTGCTGCCGGTCGCCAGCAGAATGGTGCTGCCGGCGCCGGACGCCGTCAGATCGCCGCCAGCCGCGGCATAGGCGGCCCCGCCGGAAATGCGATAGAGCGTGGAGCCATCCGTGCTGACGCTCTGCACGCTGTGGCTGTTAGTAATAGACGAATCGGTGCCATGGATGACATAACCCGTCTGGTTAACCCCGCTGACGAAATTAACGTTACCGCCATCAACGGCAGCCACACCGCCCTCTTTCACATACACGCCAATCGCGCCGTCTCCGGTCAGATCAACGTTCCCGGTGAGCGTGGCTTTCGCCCCCTTCCCTTGTGACACAATACCGTAGTTGGGCGTCTTGCTCTGACCGTCGATCCCCTGCGCGACCACAATGGTGCCGGAGTTGGTCGCCTCGGCCTTCTCACGCACGTTCAGCCCCACGCCGTTAACGCCGTTCAGCGTAATGGTCCCGCTGTTTTCCGCCTGAGATAACCCCCAGACATCCATGGCAATGGACTGCGCAGGCACCTTGCCTTCAGGAGAATAAGCGCTGTTAATAGTGATCGTCCCTGCCTGGTTGACGGTGCCGCCTACGGATTTGATGGCAGTAACGCCGTGCGTCAGCGCGCCGGTGGTAATATCGCCGTTGTTAGTAAAGTTAGCGTTCGTGACCGCCACGCCCGTCACGCCGACCCAATTGACGGGCACGTCTTCACTGGCATCGGTCAGGCTGCGCTGCGCGGAACGGCCAATAGAAATAGTGCCGTTATTCACCATCGAGACGCTTCGGTCATCAGATCCCCGGCCAGCCAGGCTGGCCCCGATATTACCAACACCGGTCCCCAGCACACTGGTGGTTTGTGGATTAGCCGCTACGTTAATCGCGCCATTGTTGATGATGGTGCTGTCGCCCGTGGCGCTAATACCAGACTGAATGCTATAGCTTTGCGGTGAGGTGACGTTAATAACGCCATCGTTAATGATAGCGGTATCTTTTGCATTAATACCTGTCACCCTGCCCAATTGTATGTAATTAACCATATTATGGCCGTTATAATAGAACGCCCCAACTTCCAGGTTTGTTCCTGCATCAATGACGCCCGTTGCCGTGTTATGCACGGAACTGCTGTCTGCTGAGATCACAAACGAACCACCGGTAATGCCATTATAGAAAGACCCAATGGTGCCTGAGTTGGTAAGTTGCGCGCCGTTCTCAACCCGGATCAAACTGGCATTGGTGCGAAACAGTTGAATATTGGCACCATCAGCGACATTGACGCTGGCGCCAGGACCGGTGGCATAGATATACGCCACCCGGGCTTTATTAATGGTCTGAGTTACCGGATCGCCTGCGCTTACGCTGTCAATCGCGCTGATAGTGCCCCGCTTTAAGGCTTTATTAAATTCGGAAACATAATCGGTATATGACAGGCGGTTTTCCTGTAAGGCCTTAATAAGCGCTGTGTTATAGACCTTAATATCATCGAGATTGTTAATGGTGAATGTGCCGATTTTAGAATCAATAGTTCCTCCTACTGGCACCTGAAAGGCGGCGATTTGTCGTGGCTCGACAGAACCGATATTATCGGAGTTGCCCAGAGAAACGATGGTTTTACCACTGTAATTTAACGCCCCCCCCTCCTCGACTTTATACACCGCTGAAGTAACTTTCGATTCATCACCACTGCTCTTCATGATGATATTGACAAAATTCGCCGGGTTATTGACCCATGCCGAAGATTTGTCTCCGACATCGACATTTAGCGTGGCGGCGGGAGAAACATCATAGATAAATTTATCGACATACTGCCCTTCAGGCCCAACGTCATAATGGTTGGCGAAGGTAAATGCCGCCAGGGAGGTGGTAATCATGTCGTCATTATCAAACACGTTAATCGTTCGCGCGTTTCCCGTGACGGGATCGATAATGGTCGTCGTCCCACTTAACCCACCCTGCTGGATGTTAAATGCATTGGCATATTCAATCCCTGAGGTCAGAACGCCCTGCGCCAGCGCATCCTTAACTGAAATGGCTCGAAAACCACTATCATTCCCCAGCAGCTCAGCAAACCCTTTTCCATTTCCCTGGATCAAATTATCGTTGCCGGAAATAACAATGGTGTCAGAGGTGGGGGTAAAAGGCGTAACCTCCCTATCTGCGGCAAAGGCTGAGGAAGATATCAGCGAAGCACTACCAAGCAGGCCTGCCGCCCAGGCGCGAATCAGGCGGGACGTTTTGGTTTTCTTCTTTCCAGCGGCAAATTCTCCTGCAACGACCCAGTCCTGCAATGATTCGTTCCAAATAATTTTATACGATTTATTCATCTGTTATTTATCCTGTTTTCACGCGGTATTTATGAAATAAAGAGTTGTAGCCCTCTTCTAATAAACAGTTAAAAATAAACTAACCTTCAATGCCTTAGCGTCATAAGGATCTGTTACCATTACTTTAGTGGTGAAACTTTATTGTTCAATCCACCCCACATCCACTAAAAACACCTTTTAAAAAAGCTGAATAACTTTCAATTAGGCTGAAAAGAAATAGATTTCCAAAAAATCAGTAACCATACAAAAACAATGGGATACATGACCATTTGGCATCATTCCTATTGCCTTCAGACCACAAAACACACATGGTTTTTAATGTTCTTAAAAAGCACTTTTAATTGCTTTGTCGTTGATGTTGATTACTATTTTTCCATCCATCAGTGGGAAATAAAAAAACGATATGTTTATTAAATAATTAGACTAAAAGGAAAATATCGTGAACGAATCACTGGATTTGAAAGTATTGCGAGTTATTCATTTTCTGGTGACTAACGGGAGTGTGACCAGAACAGCTGAGTTGTTAAATGTCTCCCCTGGAGCAGTGAGCTATATGCTCAATAAAGCGCGACATTTTACCGGTTCAGCACTGTTTTCCAGATCGGGCAATGGGATGGTGCCTGACAATGTTGCCAGGGAACTTAGCCTTCGCTATCAAAACATCAAACGAGAACTCTCCGAGATCTCTGGTACGAAAAAGCTTGAAAACCGAATGGTCACCATTAGTACCTATTCGTTATTCGAATTTATGATTTCCATGAGAATCTCCGATAAGCAAAACTTCCCGGGTATGTTTCATTTCTCTCCCCCAGAAATGGATTGCGAAACACGCCTTCGCCGCTTAAGAAGTAAAGAGGTAGATATTGATATCGGCACTGGCTTACAGCAAGACCGAAGCATAGTGCAAGTTTCATTATTTAAATGTAAGTTGAACATTCTTATGAGGAGGGATAATAAAAAAGCCAATAGCAACTTCACCCTAAAAGACTGGCAGGAAAGCCATCACGTAAGATGGTCAAGGAGAATGAATTTTACCTGCAATGACTATAAACATGCTAACAGGTTCCATGAGTTGATGGAGGAGCGGAATATCTCCATGATTTCAAGCGACTCATTAAATATGGTAATGCTGTGTGCCTTTACAGATCACATTATGTTAATGCCCGAAGTGCTGTCGAGAAACCTGGAGAATTATCTACCGCTGAAGTCCATTATCCCACCTCCAGAGTTGCAAATGAATTTTGAGTGTTTTCTTCATTATCATCGCTCGTTATCAGGTGATAATGCACTTCAGATGATTTTGGATAAACTGCATCAAATTACAACGGTGGAAAACGTCACTCCATAACATTCTTATCAAACTTATTATATAGAAGGGGTATCATTATGGTAAAAAATCGTACAGCTGAAAACCTTGAGAAAAAAGGGTTATGGCGTAGAGCCGCTACTTGCTGGCTATCGATTATGGACCATTGTCACACCGCAGAAGAACAGGATTGGGTAAGAAGACGGAGAAACTACTGCCTGGCACATATTAAACGTACCAAACATTCATCCGGTCTTGACCCCGCCAAAGTACACCGTTCAGTATCAACTATGATAAACAATATCCCTTAGCAGCCAAATCCATGAACGCAACTAAATCTATATAAAACATAAAATTACAATAGAAAATTTATTTTTAGTGTAGTTAAACCACACTATTATACCAGTTTTGATAAAATGCGAGATTATTTTAAATCGATAATCTCCATGCATAATTTAGATATTAAATCATTGAGAGTGATACATACACTGGTTAATTGCGGTAGCGTCACGCGTTCTGCAGAGTTACTTAATGTCACCCCCGGTGCAATTAGCTATTACATAAACAAAGCCAGAAAATCGACCAACACTGCACTGTTCTTTAAAACAAAGAATGGGATGATGCCAGATAATATAGCCAGGGAACTTTCAAAACGATATTTAAGTATCGTTAATAATAGCTCTTTTAGCAGTAAAGCGATTAATCTCTCCAGTAGAGACATCACACTCAGCTCTTACGCAATCCTTGAATTGTTAATAGGTATCTCCTTTAATCATCGCTCTGAATCCAGAAAAATTAATTTTACCCCTTTGCCTACCGATGACTCCGAGCGCCTGCAAAGGCTGAGAAATAAAGAGGTCGACATTGATATTGGCACCCGACTTACGCCTGATAATAATATCATTCAATCAAGACTATTTTCTTGCGGGGTTAAAATAGTTGCAAACAAGCAATATCCTCTGTCAAATGACCAATTTAGTCTTAGCGATTGGGAAAAAGCAACCCATATCATATGGGGTCGAGGCATGCATCTTTTTCATGATGATTTTGAACACGTGAATCTGTTCCATAAACACATGAATTTAAGAAACATTGTCTGCAAAGCCAGTAACTCGATCAATATGATACTGATGGCAGCATATAGCCAACATGTTGTACTAATGCCTGAAGTGATCGCTAACCAACTGCTTGGCAAAATTCCAATTAAACTTTTCACCCCACCGCCGGAGTTACAAATGATTTATGAGTGTTTCATCCATTATCACAAATCATATGCGGAAGAAAAAATCATTTCAGATATGTTGCAATCACTTTGCGCTATTTTTTAAAAGAAAAAACCACCAGTAACCTGGTGGTTAAAAAGGAAAAAAGATATGGCACCATGATATCATAAGACATATCGAAACAAGGGAAGAATGCCAATCAGTTTGCTGAAAAACATATATTGGCCTACAAAGTTAATTGTACTTAAAACCGTTAAGACTGCAATAAAAAATACAAAATCAGGCTTTCAAAAAACAAACGTTATTGCAACACCATGAACGTAAAAAAGCACTACCGTCCTGGCGGTGCTTTTAACTACTTTTCTTTTAAGCAACTAAAAGATAAGCAACAACGCTTATCCTTTATAATTCTATTATATTTTAAGAATGATTCAACATTGTTTTTTTAAAGAGTACTTTTAAAGTAAAAACACATTTTCTTCATACTTTATCGTCGCCAAAAAATGTTATTGAAAACACGCTTTAGAAAAGCAATTGCCCCCTGTGAATGTTCTCAGGGGGCAAAGAGGTTATGAACGAATGAAAGCCAGCAGATCGGCGTTAATCACATCCGCATGTGACGTGTGCATACCATGCGGTAAGCCCGGATAAATTTTCAGCTCGCTATTCGCTAAGAGTTTATCCTGCAAAATGGCGGCATTCTTATAAGGAACAACCTGGTCGTCGTCGCCCTGCATCACCAGCACCGGCACCGTAATCGCTTTTAGATCGTCGGTCTGATCGGTTTCAGAGAAGGCTTTAATCCCTTCATAATGGGCTTTCGCGCTACCGGTCATCCCCTGACGCCACCAGTTTTGAATGGTACCTTGCGAAACCTCTGCGCCATCGCGGTTAAAACCGTAGAACGGGCCACTGGCAACATCGAGATAGAACTGTGAGCGATTAGCCGCAAGCGCCTTGCGGAAACCGTCAAATACTTCGATGGGCGTACCGCCGGGGTTATTGTCGGTTTTCACCATTAACGGCGGTACGGAACTAATTAATACTGCTTTGGCTACCCGACCCTGCGGTTGACCATATTTAGCCACATAGCGCGCGACCTGGCCGCCGCCGGTTGAATGACCAACATGAACAGCGTTATGTAAATCCAGACTTTCCACTACCGCGGAAGCATCGGCCGCATAGTGGTCCATATCGTGACCTTCACTTACCTGATCGGAGCGCCCATGCCCGCGGCGATCGATGGCGATGACGCGAAAACCCTGTGCGAGGAAAAACAGCATCTGGTTATCCCAGTCATCAGCACTTAACGGCCAGCCATGGTGGAACACGATTGGCTGAGCCTCTTTCGGCCCCCAGTCTTTAAAATAAATATTAACGCCATCTTTAGTTGTTACGAATGCCATATCACGAACTCCTCTATTGAAAATATGACAACTTCTCATTAACATTCAATTGGTTACATTCAGCGCTGATATGATGTTTTTCCCTTACTTGCGAAAAACCTCAATGGCAACGGCGCCACAAAGTGTAGAAGATGATGGCTCATTTAGCTCATCCCTCAGCAATTTAATATCATCGCAGAAACTAAAATACGCTTTGTACCGTTTAGCGTTAGTGCATATTACCTATTGATAAAATACAACTTTTCGATACCTTTGATTTTATAGATAAATATCAAACAGTTATGACCAGAAGGAATAATTAAAATATTTATTCCTTCTACTCAGGCTTTACTATAAATTCCTCTCAAATACATTTCTTCAGATTATTTCCTGAGAAAAAAGAATAAACCAAATGCCCCGCACGCTCATTTTTAAACCACTGCGTTTACGCCTTACTTACCTTATCCACGCAGAATGTTTGCTGTTAATTGTGAGCCAGGCAACGTCCTGAGCGATGCCCTTCCTCCAATACTGTACAAACCGCAGAAAACCGCCATACTCAGGCACAAAACCTGTGATTTTCAAGGGGTAAAATTTGCCTGTAGCAATCCCGGATAGCAAAACGAATAAGAAAGGAATGACTGCGATGCACTACAAATTGGTTAAACAACTCAAAGATGATAATACATTAAGAAAAAGCTTTATTGATTTAGCCATCAAAACGTTCGATCTATCCTTTGACGCCTGGTATCAGCAGGGATACTGGAGCGAATCCTATATCCCTTACGCTTTCGTTGATAAGAATAAAGTTATCGCCAACGCCTCTGCGAATATTATTGATCTGGTCTGGCAAGGCCAACCCCGACGCTATATTCAAATAGGTACGGTAATGACCAATATTGATTACCGTAATAAAGGGCTTGCCGGACAGTTGATACAACATATCCTTGATGACTGGCGTGACAAAGCGGATGCTTTTTTCCTGTTCGCCAACTCAACTACCGTCGACTTCTATCCCAAATTTGGCTTTACGCGAACCGACGAATATCAATATGTGGCACCCGTTTCGCCTACTCCCGGCGACTTCCGTAAACTGGATATGGATAGTGCGCAGGATATCGCCCTGCTTAAGCACTACTACCAGAAATCCAACCCCTTTTCACAGCTACGAGTGGAGAATAACTTCGGCCTGTTGATGTTTTACTGTTCGGCGTTTATGAAGCATTTTGTCTACTACTCGGAGAAAAACCAGGCCGTCGCCATTGCGATGCAAAGCGCCCATGAGCTTATCTGCTTTGATATTTTTTGCGATGCCGGACAATCCATGGCGACCATTATCAATGAACTCGCCCAGCCGCAATCGCAACAGGCGGTGCTAGGTTTTACGCCGAAGGAAGCGCGCCTGGGCGAGTACGAAAAAATAGACGGCGACGATATGTTGTTTATCTATTCGACTAAAGAGAACATCTTCCACGACAACAAATTGATGTTCCCGCTGCTGGCGCACGCCTGATGCCGGGCCGCAGGTCATCTATTTAACCTGCGGCTGGTCGGTGTTGTTTCTTCCTGGAAAACCAAATAAACAGTACAATTGATTGTTGTTTTTTTGTTAAATCCAGGAGAAGCGCCACTTGCCCCTTTTTGACCTGCAGGATCTCTACGCCTTTTTAGCCCTCAGCGAGCACGGCAGCTTTCGCTATGCCGCCGAGGCGATTTGCATTTCGCAATCGGCGTTAAGCAGGCGAATTGAAAAGCTGGAAACCGCTTTAGGGGTGAGATTGTTTGAAAGAACCACTCGCCGGGTGACCCTCACGCAAACCGGCAGAGCTTTCGCCCCAAAGGCGCAGCATCTGCTTTCCGAATTCGAAGATGCCCTGGACGGTATTAGCGACCGCGCCGCCTTCGGCAACGGGCTGGTGACGGTTGCCTGTGTCCCCTCAGCCGCCAACTATTTTATGCCGCAGGTTATCAGCCAATTCCGTCTGCGTTTTCCCAAAGCGCGGATCAAGGTCATTGATACCAGCGCCGGAAATGTTTATAGCGCCGTGCAGAATCACCAGGCGGATTTCGGCCTGAGTTTTCTCTCCGAAATCGCGTCCGAGGTGGTATTTACGCCGCTGGTCCATGAACGCTACCTGGCGGTTTGCCGACGCGACGATCCGCTGGCGCAGCGTAACAGCCTCAGCTGGCAAGAATTTTTTAACCACGATTACATCTGGCTTGATAAGATCTCCGGCAATCGCCACCTGCTGGACGGCGCCCTGAGCGACGTAGGGCCACGACGCACTGCAGTTTGTGAAACCCGCCACGTGACGACCATGCTGGGTATGGTTGATGCCGGCCTCGGTATTGCGGCCATCCCGGCGATGGCGCTGCCGGCCTATGCACACCACGCGTTAGCCAGTATTCCGCTAGTGGAACCAGAGGTGAAAAGGCAGGTGGGGCTGATAAAAAAAGCGGGTAGAGCATTACCTCCTCTGGCCGCCGAACTCGAAAAAGCCATTACCGATTTTTACCATCCCACCGCATAATTAGCCCTCTTCCGGTAATTCGCAGGCGTTGGCGGGTAAAGGATCCATGCCTGTGCGACGGATTTCCGCCTGCGCCGGGACTGAAGCCAGATAGCACAGCAACTGCTTCGCCTGCGACTGCGCGGATGAATCGGCAACTACGGCGCCCGCGAAGCGGGTAACGTATTGCACTTCATCCGGCAGACGGCCAACGAACGTCACGCCGCTGACCGGCAACAGTTCGCTAACCTGCTGAAATCCTATCGCGTAGTCCCCTTTTGCCACCAGCGAAGCAACGGGGATTTTTTCGATCATTTTTGCTTTGGGGCTCGCCTGCGCGGCAATATCCAGTTTGCTGAACAGCTCCTTTTCAACATAGCGCCCACTGGCGCTATCCGAATAGGCGATGGATTTCGCCTGCAGCAATGTTTGTTTCAACGCGGCGACGCTGCTGATATCCGGTACCGGGGCCCCTTTTGGCACGACGGCGCCAATACGTGAATCCGCCAGTTCAATACGCGACCCCGGCATCACTTTGCCCTGCTTTTGCAAATCATCCAGGGCGTATCCCACCATAATCACCACATCCGCCTTTTGCCCTGCCGCCAGGCGGTTCGGTATCGCCTCCGCGGATTTCCCCATCGAGGGACCATGAATGATATGTAAGGTATTGCCGCTTTTTTGCTGATAGTCGGGCGCCAGTTTATCCAACGCCGCGGAGAAGCCGCCGGAAATCATCACCGTAATCTCCTGCGCGACGGCAACATGCGCATAGCCGCAGGTGAATACCACTAACGAGAAAACCCATGATTTACGTTGCATATTCACCTCTTAACCTAAAGAATTTTGCGTTTTCAATGCCTGTCGGGAAACGCGTTGATAGAGATACAGCGTCGCCAGTAGCGCGCAGATTGCCGCAAAACTCATCCAGTAGCCGGGCGCCGCCTTATCCCCGGTGACTTTAATTAATGCGGTGGACATCGCCGGCGTAAAACCGCCAAACAGAGCGGTAGCCAGGCTGTAAGCCAGGGAAAAACCAGCGACCCTGACCGACCTGGGCATAATTTCCGTCAGCGCGGGGATCATCGCGCCGTTGTAGATGCCGTAAATAAAGGAGAGCCACAGCAGCACGGACAACATCATGGCGAAGTCCGGCATGCGGGCCAGCAGCGATAACGCAGGCCAACTGGTGAAAATAGCCAGCAGCGTCATGCTGACCAGCACGGGTTTACGACCAAACTTATCGGAAAGCATGCCGCCGATAGGCAGCCAGATGAAATTGGAGATAGCCACCAATAGCGTGACCAGCAGGCTATCCGAGGCGCTTAATAACAACACGTTTTTGCCAAAGGTTGGCGCGTAGACCGTGATCAAATAGAACGCGGTAGTGGTCATGGCCACCATTAGCATCCCCGCAATCACCACCCGCCAGTTTGCCAGCAGAATAGTCAGCGATTGTCCTAAGGTCGGATGTTCCTTACGCTCCGTATACTCCGCGGTTTCATTCAGGTTGCGGCGTAAAAAGAAGATAAAAGGCACGATCAGGCAGCCAATCGCGAACGGGATTCGCCATCCCCACTGATGCAGACTCGACTCACTGAGCAGCATATTGAGCAGATAGCCCAATGAAGCGGCCACCATAATCGAGACCTGCTGACTGGCAGATTGCCAACTGGTATAGAACCCTTTACGTCCAGGTGTCGCCATTTCTGCGAGGTAAACCGAGACGCCGCCCAGCTCCGCACCAGCAGAAAAGCCCTGCAGCAGTCGGCCGCACAGCACCAGCGCCGGCGCCCACAAACCGATAGTCTGATAACCTGGCACCAGCACGATCAGGATGGTCCCCATCGCCATAATCGACAACGTGCCGATTAAACCTTTACGTCTGCCGACCTTGTCAATCCAGGCGCCTAACACCACGGCGCCAACGGGCCGCATCAAGAACCCGGCGCCGAAAACGGCGAAGGTCATCATTAAGGAAGCGAATTCATTTTCGGAAGGAAAAAAAGTATGGGCAATATAGGTGGCGTAAAAACCAAATAAAAAGAAGTCAAACTGCTCAAGAAAATTCCCTGAGGTCACTTGCAGGATCACTTTGGCCCTGGCGCGAAACACTGAAGTAGCGGCAGTTGCGGACATCACACTCTCCCTGATTAACTGAATAGTTAACTCTCATTAACATTTAGGTAACCGTAAGAGTGCGGGAAGTTGTAGCCAGGAATAAGCGCATTTTGCGCATCTATTGATGCGTCTGACACATTAATAAAGCCTGCGAGTGAAGCGACGTCAACAATGACGGGGCGATGGGTTCCCCCTTCCGCCCCGCCTCTAAACACTGATAGTGTGAACTCCGCTGCATTTCCATCCCCGGCAATCCGGGCTTGAGCGGGCGTTTTAACGTATATCGCGCACGGCAACGTGATCCATGTCGTCAAAGACCTGGTTCTCGCCAACCATCCCCCAGATGAAGGTATAAGCGCGGGTACCCACCCCTGAGTGAATCGACCAGCTTGGCGAAATCACCGCCTGCTCGTTATGCATCACAATATGACGGGTCTCCTGCGGCTGCCCCATCATGTGGAACACGCAGGCATCCTCATCCATGTTGAAATAGAAATAGACCTCCATCCGCCGCTCATGGGTATGGCAAGGCATGGTGTTCCACAGGTTACCCGGCGCCAGTTCGGTCAGGCCCATGCTGAGCTGACAGGTTTCCAGTACATCCGGCACGAAATATTTATTGATGGTGCGGCGGTTGCTGGTCAGGTTGTCACCCAGCGTCACCGGCGCTACATCGGCAGGAGTGACTTTCTTCGTTGGATAAGTGGTATGCGCCGGCGCGCAGTTGTAGTAAAACTTCGCCGGTTTTGCGTGGTCGACGCTGGTAAAAACCACCTCTTTCGCCCCCTTACCGACGTACAGCGCCTCACGGTGGCCGATTTCATAACATTGGCCATCAACGGTAATACAACCCGTGCCGCCGATATTAATCACCCCTAACTCACGGCGTTCGAGGAAATAGCTTACCCCAAGCTGTTTACCGACTTCGCCACCCACCGACACCCCGCGCTGCACCGGCATAACGCCGCCAACAATAATGCGGTCAATATGGCTGTACACCATGGTGTATTCATCAGCCACAAACACTCGTTCAACTAAAAACTCATTACGCAGCCCCTGGGTATCCAGAGTTTTCGCATGCGCGCTGTGGATACTTTGTCTTACGTCCACGTTAGCCTCCAGGCAGATTCTTGAATGACAAAGCCCTCCGCAGGAGGGCGAAAATAGATTAGTGATTTGCCGATGACGCCACGCTGGCGCCAGGCGCTTTCACCACCTGCGCGTTGCCAAAACGTCTGGCGTACAGGGCGGTAATAATCGGTACTAAAATCGCGGTGACGATGACGCTTGCCGCGACCAGCGCCGTCGCCGAAGCGGCCACCGGTTCAAAGGCCGGATTAATCTGCGCGATGATCACCGGGTTCGCGACCGCCGCGCCCGCTGCGGAAGAGGCCGCGACGCCAGCTGTCCCATTACCGCCGCCGATAACCCGGTCAGCAATAATCAACGGGATGCCGGTAATGATGATGACCGCCACGCCAAGCACAATCCCCAGCAGTCCGGTATCCAGAATCACGCTCAGGTTGATGGTGTTGCCCAGCGCAAAGCCAAAGAACGGAATCAGCACCGGGGTGGCTTTGCTAAAGAAGGCGCGGAAGTCGTGGTCGAGGTTACCTAAGGCAAAGCCCACCAGGAATGGCAGCACCGCGCCGATAAAATGGTGAGGCTCGAAGGAAGCCAGACCGGCGGAGCCAAGGATAACCATCGTCATCAGCGGCCCGGACTCCAGCGACATCAATACAAACGCGCCGGACTCTTCTTTACTGCCGTACTGATTCATCAGGCTGGCGTACAGACCGCCGTTGGTCATATCCATTGCCGAGACAATAGCCAACACCGACAGTCCGGCAAAGAAACCGGTCTGGACGCCGTTTTCCGGAATGACCATCGCGGCGATAAAAGCGACGATCCAGGCGACGGCAATTTTGGTGATCACTAACGTGCCGGATTTACGTAATACGGTACCGGTGGCGCGCAAATCGATCGATGCGCCGATACAGAAAAACCACACCGCCAGGATCGGTACCGTGCCGCCAATCATACCTTTGGTGAATGAACCAAAGTAATTACCGGTATCCGGCGCCAGGGTATTAAGCACCGCGCCCAGCAGCAATGGAACCAGCATCATGCCGCCAGGGATACGTTCAATGGTTGCTTTGATCTTCATTTTTTATCCTCATCTCCACCCCACCTGAACGGCAAGGATGTGACTTATTCTTTCAATAGCGTTTGAAAAAATTCTTACTGTTCATTGCATTACGAACAGATGAGAAAAGTCAGGAGTCTCAGGGTTGTGCGCACCACACTGATACCATGCCGTTATCATTGATCATGTGAAATAATGATTCAACGAAAACAAAACAGCGTTTTAGTTACCGTCATCACATATCAAAAAGAAATCGAACGACAGATGGTTTATTGAAAACAAAAGGGAGGTGTAGCCACGATGTTGCGGCAATCAGGGGTAGGATGAAATGTTAGACAGATGTTTTAGTGGATTCGGTGACACGTGCCGGACAAAGCAAGACACGGCGGTCTTCGCTTTGCCCGGCCTGCAGATGGGCGAGGATCAACTACCGCGGTAGGTAGAGTAGCCATACTGGCTCAACAACAGCGGGATATGTAACTTTTGGTTCTGTTCCATTACGCTGAAAATAACCGGAATGACGGGAAAGAAGGTGCTCATATTATGACTTTTAAAGTAGTCACCGGTTTTGAAGGTTACTTTATACACCCCGGGCTCCATATTATCGGCCTGCGGATAAAGCGACTTGATACGGCCATCGGCATCCGTTTTACCGCTGGCGATATGCTGCCAGCCGCTGCCCTGCTGCTTATCGAGCTCAATCTGCACCCCTTGAGAAGGCAGACCGGTCTGCTGATTGAGAATATGTACGCTTAATGTCCCTTCCGGGGCCGCAAGCGCGCTGAAGCTCAACAATGAAATAACGGAAGCGATAATTAACTTCATGAGCGATGACCTTAATAAGCAAGTGAATGTGTCATCACTATAGTCAGCGCGATGGGAAATAAAATTAAACTTTTCGTTATTAATTAACGGGTAATAGCAGCGCGAATCTACGCCAAAGTCTTGTGTGGGATGGAGGAATCGAACGTAAGAGAAGCGATAATGGCACGCCCTACAGGATTCGAACCTGTGACCTACGGCTTAGAAGGCCGTTGCTCTATCCAGCTGAGCTAAGGGCGCACTGAGAAGCGGGAGCTTCGGGAGGTGCAATCGCGTGAAATTATACGGTCAACCTCCGGTGAGTCAATGCATTTTGCCGGGAAAAGACAGCAGCATAGCGAGCTTGTCGATTATTAACGCGATGTCTGGTTAAGGATTGTTCGCCCCGTCCGTTCGCGACTGGCCCCCTACGCCGCCATGGCGCGGAAAAATAGCCTGTTTCGCCCTTCTCGCGGCGGAAAACCGATAAAAACGCAAACGATAACTGACAGCGAGGCTGGCTTCTGACAAAATATCCACATCCCCCTTTCGTAAAGTGACAGATGGAATCCTCTCTCTGATGGCAGCAAAAATTATTGACGGTAAAACGATTGCGCAGCAGGTGCGCTCTGAGGTCGCGGAAAAAGTGAAGGCGCGCGTAGCGGCCGGAAAACGCGCCCCCGGGCTCGCCGTTGTGCTGGTCGGCAGCAACCCTGCGTCGCAGATTTATGTCGGCAGCAAACGCAAGGCATGTGAAGAGGTGGGTTTCGTCTCCCGCTCTTACGATCTCCCGGAAACCACCAGCGAAGCCGAGCTGCTGGAACTTATCGACACGCTGAATGCCGATAATACTATCGACGGCATCCTGGTACAGCTGCCGCTGCCTGCCGGTATCGACAACGTTAAAGTCCTCGAGCGCATTGCCCCGGACAAAGACGTCGACGGCTTCCATCCGTATAACGTTGGTCGTCTGTGTCAACGCGCGCCGCGTCTACGCCCATGTACGCCACGCGGTATCGTTACCCTGCTTGAGCGTTACAATATCGATACCTATGGCCTCAACGCGGTGGTGATTGGCGCTTCTAACATCGTCGGTCGTCCGATGAGCATGGAGCTGCTGCTGGCGGGCTGCACCACCACCGTCACCCACCGTTTCACCAAAAACCTGCGCCACCACGTTGAAAATGCCGATCTGCTGATTGTCGCAGTCGGTAAACCGGGCTTTATCCCGGGCGAGTGGATTAAAGAAGGCGCCATCGTGGTGGACGTCGGCATTAACCGTCTGGAAAGCGGCAAAGTGGTCGGCGACGTGGTGTTTGAAGACGCGGCGGAACGCGCGTCCTACATTACGCCAGTGCCTGGCGGCGTCGGCCCGATGACCGTAGCGACCCTCATTCAGAATACACTGCAGGCGTGCGAAGAGTATCACGACATTCAGGAGGCCTAAGATGGCGAATTTTTCTCTGGGCAAACACCCGCATGTTGAACTATGTGACCTGCTGAAGCTGGAAGGCTGGAGCGAGAGCGGCGCGCAGGCCAAAATCTTCATCGCCGAAGGGCTGGTGAAAGTCGACGGCGCGGTGGAAACCCGCAAACGCTGTAAAATCGTTGCCGGGCAAACGGTGACCTTTGACGGTCAAAGCATTACTGTGATCGCATAAACAAAAACGCCCGGCTAACCGGGCGTTTTTTATGGTTTACTTACGGCGCCAGGTAGTGCCCTGCGGGCCGTCTTCTAACACAATACCCATCTCGTTAAGACGATCGCGCGCCGCATCCGCCGCCGCCCAGTCTTTCGCTTTACGCGCATCCAGACGCTGTTGGATAAGCCTTTCGATTTCAGCCACTTCGCCATCATCGGCCTGCGCGCCGCTCTGCAGGAAAGCGTCCGGCTCCTGCTCAAGCAGCCCCAGCACCGAAGCGAGCTTACGCATATGGGCCGCCAGCGCGTTCGCGGCCGCCGCGTCTTCCGTTTTCAGGCGGTTCACTTCACGCGCCATATCGAACAGCACCGAGTAGGCTTCCGGGGTATTGAAGTCGTCATCCATCGCTTCAATAAAGCGCGCTTCGAAGGCTTCGCCGCCAGCAGGCTGCGCGGATTTGTCGGTCCCGCGCAGCGCGGTGTACAGACGCTCCAGCGCCGAACGCGCCTGCTTGAGGTTCTCTTCGCTGTAGTTCAGCTGGCTGCGATAGTGGCCGGACATCAGGAAGTAGCGGATGGTTTCGGCATCGTAGTACTTCAGCACGTCGCGGACGGTAAAGAAGTTACCCAGCGATTTCGACATTTTCTCGCGATCGACCATCACCATTCCGGAGTGCATCCAGTAGTTGACGTATTCGCCGTCGTGGGCGCAGGTCGATTGCGCGATTTCGTTTTCGTGATGCGGGAACATCAGATCCGAACCGCCGCCGTGAATATCAAAGTGATTACCCAGCTGTTTGCAGTTCATCGCCGAGCATTCAATGTGCCAGCCTGGACGCCCTTCACCCCACGGTGACGGCCAGCTCGGCTCGCCCTCTTTTGACATCTTCCACAGGACGAAGTCCATTGGGTTACGCTTGACGTCAACCACGTCGACACGAGCGCCCGCCTGCAGCTGGTCGAGATCCTGGCGCGATAGCAGACCGTAGTTAGGGTCGGTCGGCACGTCGAACATCACGTCGCCGTTATCCGCCACATAAGCGTGACCGCGGGCGATCAGCTGCTCGGTGATTTCGATAATTTCAGCGATATGGTGGGTGGCGCGCGGCTCGTTGTCCGGGCGCAGAATGTTCAGAGCGTCAAAATCTTTATGCATTTCGGCGATCATGCGATCGACTAGCGCGACAAAGCTTTCGCCGTTTTCATTAGCGCGCTTAATGATTTTATCGTCGATATCGGTAATGTTGCGCACGTACTTCAGCTTGTAACCAAGGAAGCGCAGATAGCGAGCGACAACGTCGAAGGAGACGAAGGTGCGGCCATGGCCGATATGACAGAGATCGTAAACGGTAATTCCACACACGTACATGCCAACTTCCCCGGCATGAATAGGTTTAAATTCTTCTTTTTGGCGCGTCAGTGTATTAAAAATTTTTAACATCGAAGATTCCGTGTAGACGTGTGTGGATATAAGTCGCTTATTCTAACCCTAATTCAAACCGGAAGCAGCACACATTGCAAGGTGCATCGACCCCCGCGGTTATGCTATAACAGCCACCTATGTCATACCCAACCTTGGGTTCAGCACTACAATCATCGGAACAGGATGCAAAAATGGTTACTTTCCACACCAATCATGGCGATATCGTAATCAAAACGTTTGACGACAAAGCGCCGGAAACAGTTAAAAACTTCCTGGACTACTGCCGCGAAGGTTTCTACGACAACACCATTTTCCACCGTGTTATCAACGGCTTCATGATTCAGGGCGGCGGCTTTGAGCCGGGCATGAATCAGAAAGCGACCAAATCTCCGATTCAGAACGAAGCTAATAACGGTCTGAAAAATACCCGTGGTACGCTGGCGATGGCCCGTACTCAGGCCCCGCACTCCGCCACCGCGCAGTTCTTCATCAACGTAGTAGACAACGACTTCCTGAACTTCTCTGGCGAAAGCCTGCAGGGTTGGGGCTACTGCGTCTTTGCCGAAGTGGTTGAAGGCATGGACGTGGTCGACAAAATCAAAGCGGTTGCCACCGGCCGCAGCGGCATGCACCAGGATGTGCCGAAAGAAGATGTTGTCATCAAAAGCGTCACCGTCAGCGAATAATTCGTGGCGACACTTTTTATTGCAGACCTGCATCTGCAAACAGAAGAACCGGCGATCACCGCCGGTTTTCTGCGTTTTTTACAGGGGGAAGCCCGTCAGGCTGACGCCCTGTATATCCTTGGCGATCTGTTCGAGGCGTGGATCGGCGATGACGATCCGAACCCGCTGCATCAGCAAATCGCTGCGGCCATCAAAGCCGTCGTCGACGCCGGCGTACCCTGCTACTTCATCCACGGCAACCGCGATTTTCTCGTCGGTCAGCGCTTCGCCCGCCAGAGCGGCATGATCCTGCTCGCTGAAGAAGAGCGGCTGGATCTCTATGGCCGTGAAGTGTTGATTATGCATGGCGACACTTTATGTACCGACGACCCCGGTTACCTGGCGTTTCGCGCTAAAGTCCATACCCCGTGGATCCAACGTCTGTTTCTCGCCCTGCCGCTGTTTATCCGCCGCCGCATCGCCGCCAAAATGCGCGCCGATAGCAAAGCCGCCAACAGCAGCAAATCGATGGAAATTATGGATGTGAATCCGCAGGCGGTCGTTGACGCGATGGAGCGGCATCAGGTGCAGTGGCTGATTCACGGACATACCCATCGCCCGGCTGTCCATGAACTGCTGGCCAACGGGCAGCCCGCGTGGCGCGTGGTCCTCGGCGCGTGGCACAGCGAAGGGTCAATGGTGAAAGTCAGCGCCGACGGCGTCGAACTCATCTATTTCCCGTTTTAATTTCGCCAACGATTTCCCTGTATTTCCGCCGACGCAACCGTTTTCCTTGCCGGGATATCGTGCTATTCTCTGTGGCCTCTAAAGCAGTGTGAAGCACACCCACAGGAGTTTTCAGACGCATGTCTTCCCGCAATAATCCGGCGCGTATCGCCATCGTGATGGGGTCCAAAAGCGACTGGGCTACCATGCAGTTCGCCGCAGAAATCCTTGATACCCTGAACGTTCCGCACCATGTTGAAGTGGTTTCCGCCCACCGTACGCCCGATAAATTGTTTAGCTTCGCCGAAAGCGCCGAAAGCAACGGTTATCAGGTGATCATCGCCGGTGCGGGCGGCGCGGCGCATTTGCCGGGCATGATTGCAGCGAAAACTCTGGTGCCGGTGCTTGGCGTGCCGGTTCAGAGCGCGGCATTAAGCGGCGTTGACAGCCTCTACTCTATCGTTCAAATGCCCCGCGGAATCCCGGTCGGCACGCTGGCCATCGGCAAAGCCGGCGCCGCTAACGCCGCCCTGCTCGCCGCGCAAATTCTCGCCCAGCATGATGCCGAACTGCACCAGCGTCTGAGCGCCTGGCGTCAGGCGCAAACCGATGAGGTGCTGGATAACCCGGACCCGCGAGGTGCGGCATGAAACAGGTTTGCGTCCTCGGTAACGGACAGTTAGGCCGCATGCTGCGTCAGGCCGGTGAACCACTGGGCATCGCCGTCTGGCCGGTCGGCCTGGAAGCCGACCCGGAAGCGGTGCCATTCCAGCAAAGCGTCATCACCGCTGAAATCGAGCGCTGGCCGGAAACCGCCCTGACCCGCGAACTGGCGCGCCATCCGGCTTTCGTCAACCGCGACGTTTTTCCGATCATCGCCGACCGCCTGACCCAGAAACAGTTGTTCGACAAACTTGGCCTCGCCACCGCGCCGTGGCAACTACTGGCGGATAAAAGCGAGTGGCCCGCCGTGTTTGCCCGTCTGGGCGAACTGGCTATCGTCAAGCGCCGCGTCGGCGGCTACGATGGCCGCGGCCAGTGGCGTCTACGCGAGAACGAAACCGCACAACTGCCGGATGATAATTACGGCGAGTGTATCGTCGAGCAGGGAATTAACTTCTCCGGCGAAGTGTCGCTGGTTGGTGCCCGCGGCCGCGACGGCAGCACGGTGTTTTATCCGCTGACCCGCAACCTGCACCAGGACGGCATTCTGCGCGCCAGCGTCGCCTTCCCGCAGGCCAATGCGCGCCAGCAGGAGCAGGCCGAAAGCATGCTGACGGCGATCATGAACGAGCTCGACTACGTGGGCGTGATGGCCATGGAGTGCTTCGTCACCGCCGAGGGACTGCTGATCAACGAACTGGCGCCGCGCGTGCACAACAGCGGCCACTGGACGCAGAACGGGGCTTCCATTAGCCAGTTTGAACTGCATCTGCGCGCCATTACCGATTTGCCGCTGCCGCCGCCGGTGGTCAACAGCCCATCGGTGATGATCAACCTGATCGGCAGCGATCTGAACTACGACTGGCTGAAACTGCCGCTGGTACATCTGCACTGGTACGACAAAGAAGTTCGTCCGGGGCGTAAAGTCGGGCACCTGAATCTGACCGACAGCGATACCGATCGCCTGAGCGCCACGCTGGAAGCGCTGAAACCGCTCCTGCCAGCCGAATACGCCAGCGGCGTTTTCTGGGCGCAGTCGCAGCTTAATTAAGCCATTCGTGCCGGGGATTTGATCTATCCCCTTCCCCGGCATGCCCTTCGGCGCGTAGAATCCCCACCTCGCAGTAAGCACATCCCGGTTTTAACTCAAAAGGACGACCCATGGAAAATGGGACACACTATCGCGCCATCCTCAGCGCGGATACGCCGCTTATCGACGTCCGCGCGCCGGTGGAATTTCAGCAAAGCGCGATGCCCGCGGCGATTAACCTGCCGCTGATGAACGACGAAGAACGCGCCGCCGTCGGCACCTGTTACAAGCGCCAGGGGCCGGAAGCGGCATTAGCCCTCGGACATAAACTGGTCGATGGCGACCTGCGCGCCAGCCGCCTCAAGGCGTGGCTGTCGGCCTGCGCCCGCTATCCACAGGGCTATCTGTGCTGCGCCCGCGGCGGCCAGCGCTCGCATATCGTGCAGCAGTGGCTGCGTGAAGCAGGCGTCGATTATCCGCTGATTGTCGGCGGCTACAAAGCGCTACGCCAGGCGGCAATACAGGCTACCGAGGAGCTGGTACAGCGCCCTATCGTGCTGATTGGCGGCTGCACCGGCAATGGCAAAACCCAGTTGGTTTGCTCGCGCCCGGACGGTATCGATCTTGAAGGTCACGCCCACCACCGCGGTTCGTCATTTGGCCGTACGTTGCAGCAGCAACACCCGCAGGCGACGTTCGAAAACCATCTGGCGGTCTCCCTGCTTAAAAAGGCTGAACAACAAACACGTTGGGTGCTGGAAGATGAAGGCCATATGATTGGCGCGAACCACCTGCCGGAGTGTCTGCGTATCCGCATGGCGCAATCGCCGCTGGCGGTGGTGGAAGATCCGTTTGACGTTCGTCTGGAGCGACTGCGCGAAGAGTACTTCGATCGTATGCACCGCGACTTTATTGCCGCCTATGGCGAAGAGAAAGGCTGGCAGGAATATAGCGAGTATCTGCATCACGGGCTGTTTGCCATCCGGCGTCGGCTGGGGCTACAGCGCTTTGCTCAGTTAACCGAACTACTCGACGCGGCATTGTTGCAGCAACAGCGTACCGCCAGTACCGAAGCTCACTTCGCCTGGCTGGTCCCGCTGTTAAATGAATACTACGACCCAATGTATCGCTATCAGTTGGGGAAAAAAGCCGGGAAAATTATTTTTCGCGGCAACTGGCAGGAGGTCGCCGCCTGGCTGGCGAAGTAGCTCTCCCAACCAGACGGCTTCCCGGGTAGCGGCTGGCGCCTTACCCGGGCTACCCATGGCACTGGGCCACCCATTGCACTGGATCTGTAGGCCCGCGCAAGCGCAGCGCCGCCGGGCAATATCCGCGGATAAGGAGCCGCTTTTGCGCCGGATGGCGGCTGCGCCTTATCCGGCCTACGGTCCGTGCGGCCTGCCTTTAATTTATTCACCACGCTGACTGAAACTGCCGGTGTTGGTGGCCTCAAAATCGCTGAGACGTTACCGGAAGGCCGGGGCAGCCCGCATGGATGCGGGCTGAGGGCCGTGATTTGCAAGGACGCTGCCTCGGCCCGACCCGAAGCCTGCCGGGATAAGTCGAGGGAACCGCGTAGCGGCGATTTTGGCGGCCAGAGCCCGGGAGTACAGAGGGCGGCGGCGACTGGCCGCCCTTTGTGCGCTCCCTGCGCCACGGAAAACATATTGCAGAAAAATTAACCGGGAGCGCAAGATACTCTGGAGCGAAACGAGATAAACGCTTTTCTCAAGCTAAAAGGTTGCAAACCGTTAACAGTATCTACTCCCGCTTAGCGCAGCGCAAGCCGGGGAAATTACCGGCTTGCGGCGACTCATCGTCAGAAGTCGTAGCGCAGACGCACCAGGTTCATATCGCCCAGATCATCGGTGCTGGAGGTAAACACGTGCTCGTAATCAACACGGAAACCGTAATCCAGCTGGAAGCTAACACCCAAACCGTTATCAATACGCTGGTAGTTGCGGCCATTCACGTACTCCAGACGGTCGCCCATAAAGTACGGCTGAATAGATTTAACAGCGTATTGATTGATCGGGAATTTATAGCCGGCAAAGTATTCAATACCCCAGGCATCGCCGGCGAAGTAATCATGCACATTGGTTTTCTTGGTAGTCAGGAAGTTCTGATACCAGCCGCCGCCGAAGGAGAAGGTCCAGTTATCCGGAGTCCAGCTCAGCGCGGTACCGACAATATTCTGGTCGTAGGTTTTGCTATCGGAGCTTGACGGGTCGCGCATTTCGGCGCGGGTGTAGTTCCACGCGGTACCCCAGGTCAGGTCCTTCATGATGTGGTAATCCACGCCGATAGACCCGCCGCCTTTACGTTTGTAGCGCAGACCATCGCCCGGCAAATACTCGCTATCTTCAAACAGATAGGATCCGTACAGATCGACATCACCGACGGTTTTCTTATATTTCAACATATTGCGTGAACGATAAGAACCATCGTAGTCGCCGTTAATACCGTTACCCGGAGCCTGACCGATCATATCGTAGTCCCAGATATCGGTTTTCACGCCGACGACATCATAGTAAATACTGTTCTGCTGACCGTAGGTTAATGTCCCCCAGGTATCGCTCTTCAGACCGGTATAAAGCATACGGCGGGTGGTATTGTTCGCCCCTTCCGCGTAGTGATTGTCCCAATCGAACAGCGCCGGAATATTCACGCCCAATTCGTAGTAGCTGATCCAGCTAATATCATCAAACAGATAGTAATCAGCCGCAAAGCGGAAACGGGTGCCGCCGTCGAAACCGTTACGCTTGTAGGAACCTTTATCGCCATCGCCGGTCATCATGTTGAACTGCGGACGAATACTACCGCCAACGGTAAAGTTAAGGCGACTTAACGGATCGCCCGCCTGCGGATCTTGTTTCAGCAGCGTAATCTCAGCCTGGGATGCAAAAGAGGTTAACGCTAATGCTGCGCCGATCGAGATCGCCAGCGCTTTTATTTTATGTGCCATGCTTTTTCCTTGAGTAATAAGCAACCTTATATTTGCCAGTTGAATATTAACTGCGAATTAGCACGACGTGTTGTTGGGTTTTTAATGTTTTGTGCGCTTAAAAATCAAGGAATTATCATTTTGTGCCGTTAAAATAAAAGCGCCGCGAAATTGCGCGGCGCTTCATAAAAATGAAATCTATTTACTGGTTAAATTGTCGGAATAACGCTTTTCCTTTTAATAAGCGTAATCCCAACCATCCGCCGCACAACGATAATAATATAGCGCCGGATAATGGCAGCATAACCCACAGCCGCCAGTCCGGCGTCCATGGAAAATCAAACACTTTGGTTTGCAGCATCGCCAGCGCCACCTCGGCGCCAATGGCCGCCACCAGCCCCGACACCACGCCAAGCAGAGCGAACTCCGCCCACAGCGTGGTACGTAGCAAGGTTTTACCGGCCCCCAGCGTCCGCCAGACGACCAGCTCCTGATGCCGCTGACGCATCCCGACCTGCACCTGGGCCAGCAGCAATAGCACGCCGCAGGCGGTGACCAGCACCACCATGACCTCCAGCGCGCGACTTACCTGCGTCAACACCTGGCCTACCTGGCGCAGGATGGCGCCGATATCCAGCAGGCTAACGGTGGGGAACTCGCGGTTAAGCTGGGTCAGCATCGCGTTGCCATTATCCCAGCGGAAGCTGGTGAGCCAGCTTTGTGGCTGCCCATCCAGCGCCCCTGGCGGGAAAATAAAGAAGAAGTTTGGCCGCAGGCTCTCCCAGTCAACTTTGCGCACGCTGGTCACCTTAGCGTTAAATTGCTGAGTGTCGCCGGTAAAGGTGACGCTATCACCGATCCTGACGCCCAACCGCTGCGCCAGCCCCTCTTCAATCGACACCTCGCCTGCCTTCGGCGGCCAACTGCCGGCCACCAGCGGATTATGATCCGGGCGCTGTGCACTCCAGGTGAGATTCAGTTCGCGATTCAGCGCTTCGTCTTTATTCCCTTCCGTCGTCTGACCGTTAATCTGCGTCAGACGCGCGCGTACGATGGGATAAAACTCCGCCGCCCGGGTCTGGTGTTCGGCAAGGAATGTCTTCACCGGCACCACCTGTTCGGGAGCAATATTAATCAGGAAGTAGTTCGGGCTTTCCGGCGGCAGCTGCTGTTGCCAACGCTCAAGCAGATCACCGCGCAGCACCAACAGCAGAGCCAGCAGCATAAACGACAGTGAAAACGCCGCCAGTTGGCTCAGCGTTGACCACGGCTGGCGCAACAGGCGATTCACCGCCAGGCGCAACGGTAACGCTTTCAGCGTTAAGCGCTTGAGCAACCACAGCAAGGCCCAGCCTACCAGCCCGCATAGCAGCGCCAGCACCAAGGCCCCGACCAGCACCGACCACAGCAGCGGGCTACCGCCCATCAGCCATGCCAGTCCGCCGACAACCACCGCGCAAACCACCGGAATATAGTGTTTTAGCGGCCAGACGTTAGCCACCACATCTTGCCGCAATACCCGCAGCGGCAGAGTCGCCAGCAGCAGCCGGTACGGCCGCCAGCCGACCAGCAGCGAAATCACCACCATCGCGCCGATTGCCCACAACCACGGCCAGCCGCTGGCGGGCGGCAGCGCGGCGGGCAGCACCGGTTTAAGCATCAGCAGCAGGGCTTTTTCCAGCAGCAGCCCCATCGCGCCCCCCGCCACCACGGCCAGCACCAGCAACATTAGCCACTGACCGACGATAAGTTTACGTAGCTGCGCCCGCCCGGCGCCCAGCGTCTTAAGGATGGCGACCAAATCGTAGCGGCTGCGGCAGTAATGCCCCATCGCGACCGCTACCGCAGCGACCGCCAGCAGCAACGTTAGTAACGCGGACAGCAGTAAAAATTGCTGCGAGCGCTCCAGCGATTTACCCAACGCGCTATCATCCTGCTCCAGGCCAATCCAGCGATGTTCCGCACCAAGCTTCGGCAGCAGCCACCGCTCGTAGGCCGCCAGCTGTTGTGCGCTACCGGCGAATTTATAGCGCCAGGAGACGCGGCTGCCGGGCTGTACCGCGCCGGTTTTCGCCACGTCGGCGATATTCATCATTAGCCGCGGCGCCATCTGGAAGGGGTTGAATCCGGCGTCCGGCTCTTGAATGACCTCGCCAGCGATGCGCAAGGTGGCGTCGCCAACGTCAATGTTATCGCCGGTTTTCAGGTTCAGTAATGCCATCAGCCTTGGCGCCAGCAGGACGCTGCCGCGCTGCGGTTTTAATCCCGCCGGTGCGGTCTCCAGCGTGCCGTACAGCGGATAAGTATCATCAACCGCCTTCACGTCCGCCAACTGCGGGGTATCTACAGCGAAAGTCATGGTGGCGAAACTCAGCTGTTCGCCGACGGTTAACCCTAGCGTACGCGCCTGGGAGAGCCACTCGGCAGGCACTTCGCGTGAACTGCGCAGGGTGCGATCCCCGGCCATGAATTCGCGGCTTTGCTGGCTAAGCCCTTTTTCCATACGGTCGCTGATTGAGCCCAGCGCCAGCACGCAGGCCACCGCCATGCTTAATGCCAGCCAGACGATGAGCAGCGAAGGCGAGCGCCATTCGCGCCAGAACCAGCGGGCTATCATGCTTCCTCCTGCAGCTTGCCATCCACCAGGCGTAAGCGACGATCGCAGCGCGCCGCCAGCAGCGGATCGTGGGTCACCAGAATCAGCGTGGTGCCGTGTTCGCGGTTAAGCGAGAACAGCAGATCGGCGATTTTATCGCCGGTGTGACGGTCGAGATTGCCGGTCGGCTCATCGGCAAACAGCAGCGCCGGACGGCCGTTAAAGGCGCGGGCCAGCGCCACTCGCTGCTGCTCGCCGCCGGAAAGCTGCGCCGGCAAATGGTGCAGCCGTTTGCCAAGCCCCAGTTGTTCAAGCAGCGCGCGCGCATCGCCACGGCTCTGGCTATCGCTGGCGCCGCGCAGCAATGCCGGCAGCTCGACGTTCTCAAGGGCGTTTAGCGTCGGAATCAACATAAACGATTGAAAGACAAAGCCTACGTGCTTTGCGCGTAGCCTCGCGCGCGCCTCTTCATCCATTTGATGCAGCGGCTGCCCCAGAAGAGACACTTCGCCGCTGCTGCCGTCGTCAAGCCCGGCGAGAATCGCCAGCAGCGTGGATTTCCCGGAACCGGACTCGCCAATCAGGGCGATGGTTTGCGCCGGTTTGACAACCAGCTCAACTCCGGTAAGGATGGACAGCTGATGCTCTCCCTGACCGACGGATTTCTTAAGATGATGAACTTCAAGTATGTTTTCCGCTGGCATTTGCCTTTCCTGTTTATGGTTCTGTTTACCTGCCGCGCGATGGCGGCGGATACGCTGTTAGTGCTTGGCGATAGCCTGAGCGCCGGCTATCGGATGGCGGCGAATACTGCCTGGCCTGCTCTGCTCAATGATAAGTGGCAGGCCAAAACGACGGTGGTCAATGCCAGTATCAGCGGCGATACATCGCAGCAGGGCCTGGCGCGCCTGCCGGCGCTACTGAAGCAGCACCAACCGCGCTGGGTGCTGGTGGAACTGGGCGGCAACGACGGGCTGCGCGGTTTCCCGCCGCAACAAACGGAGCAGACGCTACGCACCGTTATTCAGGATATCAAAGCGGCGAAGGCCCAACCGCTGCTGATGCAAATACGCCTGCCTGCCAACTATGGGCGCCGTTATAATGAAGCCTTTAGCGCGATTTATCCGCAGTTGGCCAAAGAGTTCAATATTCCTCTGCTGCCCTTTTTTATGGAGGAGGTTTATCTCAAGCCACAATGGATGCAGGACGACGGCATTCATCCTAATCGCGATGCGCAACCGTTTATTGCCGACTGGATGGCAACCCGGTTGGCTCCCTTAGTTAATCATGACTCCTGAACGCCGGGAGTCATTCACAGGTAAAGTTATGCAAAAATCGGTTTTAGTTACAGGATGTTCCAGCGGAATTGGCCTCGAAAGCGCGCTCGATTTAAAGCGTCAGGGCTTCCGGGTACTGGCAGCCTGCCGTAAGGGGGATGATGTCGCTCGTATGCAGGAGCTGGGTCTGACCGGTATTTTGCTGGATCTCGATGATCCGCAAAGCGTCGAAAATGCCGCCGCCGAGGTCATCGCGCTGACCGAGAACCGCCTGTATGGCCTGTTCAATAATGCTGGCTACGGCGTCTACGGCCCGCTCACCACCATCAGCCGTCAGCAAATGGAACAGCAGTTTTCCGCCAACTTTTTCGGCGCCCATCAGCTCACCATGCTGCTGCTGCCCGCCATGCAGCCGCACGGTGAAGGCCGCATCGTGATGACCTCTTCGGTGATGGGGCTGATTTCCAGCCCCGGCCGCGGCGCCTACGCCGCCAGTAAATACGCGCTGGAGGCGTGGTCCGATGCGCTGCGCATGGAACTCCGCCACAGTGGCATAAAAGTCAGCCTGATTGAGCCTGGGCCAATCCGCACCCGCTTTACCAACAATGTTAACCAGACCGGCGACAAGACGGTAGAAAACCCCGGTATTGCCGCGCGCTTTACTCTCGGCCCGGAGGCGGTGGTGGAAAAAGTGCGTCACGCCTTCGTCAGCGACAAGCCGAAACTGCGCTATCCGGTGACGCTGGTCACCCACGCGGTAGGCTGGTTAAAACGCCTGCTGCCGGCCCGTGCGATGGACAAAATTATCCAGGGCTGAGTTGAAGCGCTGAATGTCGCCCCCATCTAAAACAGAAATCGACCAACGAGATACGCTCATGTCCGAACAGAATATTGTCAATATTACCGAAGCTAATCTGCAGCAGACGCTGCAGCAATCCATGAACGCGCCGGTGCTGTTTTATTTCTGGTCCGCCCGTAGCCAGCACTGCGAACAACTGACGCCGGTGCTTGAGCGCCTGGCCGCCCAATACCACGGTCAGTTTACGCTGGCGAAGGTAGATTGCGACGCGGAGCAAATGCTGGCTTCGCAGTTTGGTCTGCGCGCGATCCCAACGGTGTATCTTTTCCAGAACGGCCAGCCGGTAGATGGTTTTGAAGGCCCGCAGCCGGAAGAGGCCATCCGCGCCCTGCTGGATAAAGTGCTGCCGCGCGAAGAAGAATTGAAAGCGCAGGAAGCGCTGGCGCTGATGCAGGAAGAAAAATACGCCGACGCGCTGCCGCTGCTGAAAGACGCCTGGCAGTTGTCTAACCAGGATAGCCAGATTGGCCTGCTGCTGGCGGAAACGCTAATTGCCCTGCAGCGTTCCGATGAAGCTGAAAGCGTGCTGAAAACTGTGCCGCTGCAGGATCAGGACACCCGTTATCAGGGGCTGGTGGCGCAGATTGAACTGCTTAAACAAGCGGCTGATACCCCGGAAATCCAGCAACTGCAGCAGCAGGTCGAGCAGAACCCGGACGACGCGGCGCTGGCGTCTCAGCTGGCGTTGCAGCTGCACCAGGTCGGGCGCAACGAAGAAGCGCTGGCGCTGCTGTTCACGCATCTGCAAAAAGATTTAGGCGCCGGCGATGGCCAGGTGCGCAAAATGCTGCAGGAGATCCTCGCGGCGCTCGGCACCGGCGACGCCCTGGCGGCGAAATACCGCCGCCAGCTGTATTCATTGCTGTATTAATCAGAGGCGCTGATCCGGATAGCGCTACGCTTATCCGGGCTACAGATTACGCCGTGGTAGCCCGGGTAAGGCGTAAGCCGCTACCCGGGAATACTTACGGGCGCTTTTTCAACTGCGTCACAACCAATTGATGGCGGGCATTGAAGAACTTCCGGTAGGTCAGATAGCCAGCGATAATCGTCGACAGGCTGGCGGTCGATAGCAACATAAACGTGACCATAATCTGATACTTAATCGCCTTCACCGGATCTATCCCGGCGAAAATCAACCCCGACATCATGCCCGGCAAACTCACCAGCCCGACCGTTTTCGCCGAATCTACCGTGGGAATCAACGATGCGCGTATGCTATCGCGGATCAGCCGCGCGGAGGCCATCTTCGGCGTCGCGCCAAGACTTAGCTTCTCCTGAATCTGCTGCTGCTCGCTGTTAAAACGCTGGCCCATATTGTTGTAGCACAGCCCTACCGCCACCATGGCGTTACCGGCCACCATGCCGGCAATCGGAATAACCTGCATCGGCACAAAGGCGATCGACCCCGAGAAGACCAGCACCGCCAGGGTTAGTCCGGCGCCGGTGGTAATAGCGATAAACGATGAAACAAAAGCTTTATCGATATATTTACTGCGCTTCTTCGCATTCCACGCCGCGTTAAAGCAGATAAACAGCACCATCAATAGCGTCAACACCGCATGATTGACGTTAAAGATATATTTCAGCACGTAGCCGACGATAATCAATTGCACTATCGCCCGGCAAATACTCCAGATGATATCTTTTTCCAGCGCCAATTTTTCCCGATAGCTGACGACGATTGCCACCAGCACCAGCACCATCGAGAGCGCCAGCGATTCGTTAGTAATATTATGCCCGTTCATTTTTTACCTCCTGCATTTTCCCACCGGCAGGCTGTAGCGTGATCACTTCATCAGCATGGGCAATTTCGTTCTGGTCGTGAGTGACCCACAGAATGGCCATCCCTTTTTCCGTCGCGTAGCGATGAATAATCTCGTTAACGTTGCGCTTATTACTTTCATCCAGCGCGCTGGTAATTTCATCAAGCAGCAGAACCTGCGGTAGAAACTGCAAATTACGAATGAGCGAGACCCGCTGTTTTTCACCGCCAGAAAGCTCATTAATGGATTTCTCCAGCGTATTATCCGCCAGCCCGAAGCGTTCGAGATCGGCAACCAGCGCTTTAGGATCCGGCTGTTTGTTGCGGATCTGCCATGGGAAGACCAGGTTGTCATAGACCGAATCGCCAAATAGCGCCGGGGTTTGCGCGCAATAAGAAACCTGCTGGCGATAGTTTTCCGGCGACAGCGTGGCGATATCTTTATCGTTGAAAAAAATCTCTCCGCTGGTCGGGCTCAGCAGCGAGGCGATAATTTTCAGCAGCGTACTTTTGCCGCATCCGGATGGCCCGGTAATCAACTTAAATTCCCCGGCCGCAATCCGGAGATCGATATTATTCAGGATGACCGCGTCGTCGGTTTTAAAACCGACGCCCTCGAGGCGCAAAATCGCGTTATTTTCCTTCATTATATGTCCAGTTTATTTCCTAAAACGCAGACAGTTTACTCCAGTTTTCTTTCACCGGAACAAGGAGAAAGTTATACTCTGTTTAAACATGCGCCATTTCGCTGCGGCGCCCATCAGGCAACAAGACAGGAGGTTTTTGATGCTGATTTTTATCCCCGTTCTTATTTTTGTCGCACTGGTCATTGTGGGGGCGGCAGTAAAAATCGTGCCGCAGGGATATCAATGGACCGTCGAACGCTTTGGCCGCTACACGCAGACGCTGCAGCCGGGTTTAAGTTTAGTAGTGCCGTTTATGGACCGCATCGGCCGTAAAGTGAACATGATGGAGCAGGTGCTGGATATCCCTTCGCAGGAAGTCATCTCTCGCGATAACGCCAACGTCACTATTGACGCCGTCTGCTTCATTCAGGTGATCGATGCGCCAAAAGCCGCCTATGAAGTCAGCAATCTTGAGCTGGCGATCGTCAATCTGACGATGACCAATATTCGTACCGTACTCGGCTCGATGGAGCTGGATGAAATGCTCTCCCAGCGCGATAGCATTAACACCCGCCTGCTGCATATCGTCGACGACGCCACCAATCCGTGGGGGGTGAAAATCACCCGCGTCGAAATCCGCGACGTTCGCCCGCCAGCGGAGCTTATCTCCTCAATGAACGCCCAGATGAAAGCCGAGCGAACCAAACGCGCCTATATCCTTGAGGCTGAAGGGGTGCGCCAGGCGGAAATTCTCAAAGCCGAAGGCGAAAAGCAGTCGCAGATCCTCAAAGCCGAAGGCGAACGTCAGTCTGCCTTCCTGCAAGCGGAAGCCCGCGAACGTTCCGCCGAAGCGGAAGCCCGCGCCACCCAGATGGTCTCATCGGCAATCGCTTCAGGCGATATTCAGGCGATTAACTACTTCGTGGCGCAGAAATATACCGACGCGCTGCAGCAGATTGGCGCCGCCAACAACAGCAAAGTGGTGTTGATGCCGCTGGATGCCAGCAGCCTGATGGGCTCGATAGCCGGGATCGGCGAACTGCTGAAAGAGAGTAGCGCCGAGCGGAAAAAATCATGATCGCCCTGATCCTCGCCCATCCGCATATTTTCTGGCTGACTCTCGGCGGGCTGTTGCTGGCGGCGGAGATGCTCGGCAGCAACGGCTACCTGCTGTGGAGCGGCGTAGCTGGCGTCGTCACCGGCCTGCTGACCTGGGCTATTCCACTCAGTTGGGAATGGCAAGGGACGCTGTTTGCCGTCCTTACCCTGCTGGCGGCGTGGCTGTGGTCAAAATGGCTGCGTAAACGCATGAGGCAGCAGCGCCCCGCCGACGCACAGCTTAACCAGCGCGGCCAGCAGCTGGTTGGTCGCCGTTTTACTCTCGACAGCGCGCTGGAAAACGGCCGCGGCCACGTCCGCGTCGGCGATAGCTCCTGGCCGGTGCTTGCCGATGAAGACCTCGCGGCGGGCAGCAAGGTGGAGGTGGTCGCCGTAGAAGGGATTACCTTGCGGGTAAGAGCCGCCGTCCGCTAAGCCTGCGCTTTGCGGTGACAACAGCCGGAAAGATTATCAATAATCGGGCAATCCGCGCTCTCATCGCCGGGGCAGGCGTCCGCCAGCGCCAGCAGATGCGCACGCATGTTTTGCAACTCGCGGATATGGTTCTCAATATCCGCGACTTTCTCCAGCGTTCGTTTTTTCACATCGGCGCTGTGCCGCGACGGATCGTTGAATAACGTCACCAGCTCGCGGCACTCTTCCAGGTTAAATCCCACCTGCCGCGCCTGACGCAGCAGCGTCAGTTCATCAAGGTGCTTCTGAGTGTAGGTACGGTAGCCGTTATCGCTGCGCAGCGGCGCCGTCACCAGCCCTTTCTCTTCGTAAAAACGAATCGCTTTGCTGGTTAAACCGGTTTTTTTCGCCACATCGCTAATATTCATTTTTCCCCCTTGACCTTCCCCTTGCTGGAAGGTTTAACCTTCTTAATACTCGATGAAAGAGTGTGTTCGGTCAATCATTAACCGGAAATTATTCAGGAGTTTTTTATGTCTAACACTATCGACCTGACGCTTGACGGCCTCTCCTGCGGCCACTGCGTTAAACGCGTGAAAGAGAGCCTCGAACAACGTCCCGACGTTGAACAGGCTGATGTAACCGTTACCGAAGCCCACGTCACGGGCAGCGCCAGCGCTGAAGCCCTGATTGAGACTATCAAACAAGCCGGATACGGCGCGGAGCTCAGCCACCCAAAGGCTAAACCGCTGGCAGAATCATCAATCCCGTCGGAAGCACTGACAGCGGCCACTCCTGAGCTTCCGGCAGCCCATGACGAGGATGACAGTCAACAGCTGCTGATCAACGGCATGAGCTGCGCCAGCTGCGTTTCCCGGGTACAAAACGCGCTTGCCGCGGTGCCGGGAGTCTCACAGGCGCGGGTAAACCTGGCGGAACGCACGGCGCTGGTGATGGGCAGTGCGTCCGCCGCAGAATTAGTGCAGGCGGTGGAAAAAGCCGGCTACGGCGCGGAGGCGATCGAAGACGATCTGGAACGCCGCGAACGGCAGCAGGAAACCGCCATCGCCACCATGAAACGTTTTCGCTGGCAGGCGATTGTCGCCCTGCTGGTCGGCGTACCGGTTATGGTCTGGGGCATGATCGGCGATAACATGATGGTCAGCGACGACAATCGATCGCTGTGGCTGGTCATCGGCCTTGTCACCCTCGCGGTGATGGTCTTCGCCGGCGGTCACTTCTACCGCAGCGCCTGGAAAAGCCTGAAAAACGGTACCGCCACCATGGATACGCTGGTCGCCCTGGGAACGGGCGTCGCCTGGCTATATTCAATGAGCGTCAACCTGTGGCCGCAGTGGTTTCCGATGGAAGCGCGCCACCTGTATTACGAAGCCAGCGCGATGATTATCGGTCTGATTAACCTCGGCCATATGCTGGAGGCCCGCGCGCGCCAGCGTTCCTCGAAAGCGCTGGAAAAACTGCTCGACCTGACGCCGCCTTCGGCACGCGTTGTGACGCCTGAAGGGGAAGAAGATCTGCCGCTCGCCGAAGTCCAGGCCGGCATGACCCTGCGCCTGACCACTGGCGATCGCGTTCCGGTTGACGGCGTGATAAGCCAGGGCGAAGCCTGGTTTGATGAAGCCATGCTCACCGGCGAACCGGTACCGCAGCAAAAAGGCGATGGCGACGCCATTCATGCCGGTACCGTGGTGCAGGACGGCAGCGTGCTGTTTACCGCCAGCGCCGTCGGCAGCCAGACCACGCTGGCGCGGATTATTCGTATGGTACGTCAGGCGCAAAGTAGCAAACCGGAAATTGGCCAACTGGCAGATAAAATCTCGGCGGTATTTGTTCCGGCAGTGGTAGCCATTGCGCTGATTAGCGCCGCTATCTGGTACTTCTTCGGCCCGGCGCCGCAAATCGTCTATACCCTGGTCATTGCCACCACGGTACTGATTATCGCCTGTCCATGCGCATTGGGCCTGGCGACGCCGATGTCGATTATTTCCGGCGTCGGCCGGGCGGCAGAATACGGCGTGCTGGTGCGTGACGCCGATGCTCTGCAGCGCGCCAGCGAGCTCGATACCCTGGTGTTTGATAAAACCGGTACCCTGACCGAAGGCAAGCCGCAGGTGGTGGCCGTGAAAACCTTCGCCAGCTTTGATGAATCCACTGTCGTGCGGCTTGCCGCCGCGCTCGAGCAGGGTTCAAGCCATCCGCTAGCGCGGGCGATCCTCGATAAAGCCGCTGACAGCACTTTACCGGAGGTAAGCGGCTTCCGTACCCTGCGCGGGCTCGGCGTCAGCGGTGAAGCGGAAGGCCATCAACTGCTGCTCGGCAACCAGGCGCTGCTTAACGAGCAGCATATCACTACCGCTGAACTGGAAAGCGAGATGACGGCACAGGCCTCGCGCGGCGCCACGCCGGTGCTACTGGCGATCGATGGTCAGGCCGCTGCGCTGTTCGCCATCCGCGACCCGTTACGGGAAGATAGCATCGACGCGCTGGCGCGCCTGCATCGTCAGGGCTACCGGCTGGTGATGCTGACCGGGGATAACCCTACTACCGCCAATGCCATCGCCAAAGAAGCGGGCATTGATGAAGTGATAGCCGGCGTGCTGCCGGACGGCAAAGCCGATGCCATTAAACGTCTGCAGAGCCAGGGGCACAAAGTGGCGATGGTCGGCGACGGTATTAACGACGCCCCGGCGCTGGCGCAGGCGGATGTCGGTATCGCCATGGGCGGCGGCAGTGATGTCGCTATTGAAACTGCGGCGATCACCCTGATGCGCCATAGCCTTAACGGCGTAGCCGATGCTTTAGCGATTTCGAAAGCGACGTTACGCAACATGAAACAGAACCTGCTGGGCGCGTTTGTTTATAACTCGCTGGGTATCCCGATTGCCGCCGGGATCCTCTGGCCGCTGACCGGTACCCTGCTGAACCCGGTGGTCGCCGGCGCGGCAATGGCGCTGTCGTCAATCACCGTGGTGAGTAACGCTAACCGCCTGCTGCGCTTTAAACCGAAAGATTAGCGCAATCACAGGAAAACGGGCGCTGAGGTTACTCAGCGCCCGTTTATTTCCTGGCGACAATAAAAACCCGCGGGAAAGATGACGGCCACTACCAGATGCGCTAGCATGAATGCCTCACACTTCGGAGCGCGTATGGGCCTGTTAAACCGAATAAAAATGCTGTGGCGAGCCGCCGTCGGCTCGTCTTATTCCTGGCCTGCAATGGATATCGTCCTGCCCGGCGAACGTTATTTACACCTCGTCGGCAGCATCCATATGGGCACCCGCGACATGGCGCCGCCGCCGGCTAAGCTACTGAAAAAAATACGTCAGGCCGACGCCTTAATCGTCGAAGCGGACATCACCGGTAATGAAACGCCTTTCAGTAATCTCCCCTCTTATCCCCCGCTGGCTGAACGTCTGAGCGAAACGCAATTAGCAGAATTACGCTCACGCGCCGGCGAGCTGGGTTTGTCGGTCGATCTTTTCGATAGCCAGCCGCTGTGGCAGGTGGCGATGGTGCTACAAGCCACTCAGGCGCAAAAACTGGGATTACGGCCCGATTACGGCATTGATTATCAGTTGCTGATGGCTGCCCGCGAGAGCAACATAAGGGTGATGGAGCTGGAAGGCGCCGATAGCCAAATCGCGCTCCTGCGCAATCTACCAGACGCTGGTAAGGCGCTGCTGGAAGATACGTTGACCCACTGGCGCACCAACGCCCGTTTACTGCAGGTGATGATCGGCTGGTGGCTGGAGCAACCGCCGTCGCGCGGCGCGGAAACGCTGCCAACGACCTTCAGCCAATCTTTATATGATGTACTGATGCATCAGCGCAACATAGCCTGGCGCGACACGCTGCTTGCTCTGCCGCCGGGGCGCTATGTGGTCGCTGTCGGCGCGCTGCATCTGTATGGCGAAGGGAACCTGCCGGATATGTTGACGTAAAAAAATGGCCAATATTGCTATTGGCCCGTCAAAGAGGAATTTCATCATTATTATTATCCCGGGATATACATCCCGGATCGTCTGATTGTCGCTCAAAGTGACCATCACTGCCAATACTATTGCGCAAGATGGTACTATTTTTTATACAACCCTCACGCGTATGCTGGTCATACGTTAGGTCGGTTGGTAAGAAGGATTACTATGACTCCCGCCGTTAAATTACTCGAAAAAAACAAAATTACCTTTCAGATCCACAGCTACGAACACGATCCTCAAGAGACCAATTTTGGCGATGAAGTGGTTCGCAAGCTGGGGCTCAATGCGGATCAGGTTTACAAGACGCTATTAGTTGCCGTTAACGGCGATATGAAACATCTGGCGGTCGCCGTCACCCCGGTTGCCGGACAGTTGGATTTGAAGAAAGTGGCCAAAGCGCTGGGCGCCAAGAAGGTAGATATGGCCGACCCAATGGTCGCACAGCGGATCACCGGATACCTGGTCGGCGGCATCAGCCCGCTGGGGCAGAAAAAGCGCCTGCCGACGGTGATTGATGCTCCGGCGCAGGAGTTTGCCACCATCTATATTTCCGGCGGCAAACGCGGGCTCGACATCGAACTGGCGGCAAGCGATCTGGCGAAGCTTCTGGACGCGAAGTTCGCCGATATCGCCCGCCGCGATTGAGAGACCGGAACCCGGATAGCGGCACACGCGCCTTATCCGGGCACCGTTAAGCGATAGCTTACTGCCAGCTGACCTCGCCCTTCGGCTCGTAAGCCGCCGCATCCAGCGGCGAGTTCTTCTCGATGTACTCTTTCAGCACCTCGGCATCGATAAAGCCGGTATTGACATATCCCGGTTTATTATCGATGTGCGGGTAGCCGTCGCCGCCGGTGGCGTTAAAGCTCAGCGTCGCCATACGGTAAGTTTTCGCCGGATCCACCGGTTCGCCTTTGATTTTCAGATCGTTAAGCTTGCCATCTTTGGCAACGAAACTGACGTTGGCGAACTGCGGATAAGCGCCGGAATCCGGCTTCATCTGCGCGACGGCGGTCAGATACTCAGTCACCTCTTTACCGCTCATATCGACGTAAGTCAGCACGTTGCCGAACGGCTGCACTTTCATCACGTCTTTATAGGTAATATCACCCGCTTCGATAGAGTCGCGAATACCGCCGCCGCTCATCACCGCGAAATCAGCATTGCTGCGCGCCATCTGCGCCGCCAGCAGCAGACGCCCCATATTGGTTTGTACGAAGCGAACTTTGCTGCGATCGCCTTCAAGATGGCCGTTGACGCTGCCTATTTTCACCTGTAACTGCGCCTTGCCTTTATTCTGGAACGGCGTTAACAGCGAGAGCATCTGCGGGTTTTCAGCAATTTGCGGCGTATACAATACACGCTCGCTCTGACCGTTATCCCAGGTGACTTTCTTCTTCAGGTTGACCGGGATCAGCTGATAGTGCACCAGCTTCATCTCCCCGTTGCGGAATTCAAAATCTGCGCGTCCGACATATTTACCCCACTCGTGAGCCTGCACGATCCAGATGCCATTCTGGCGATCCGGCGCGCACGGGGTGCCGGGGATATAATCGACCTGCTTTTTATTTTCCGAGGCCATGCAGACCGGATCCTGCGAATGGCCGCCGACGATCATCGCCAGCGATCCCGCAGGTAAACTCCGCGCCATTTCAACGTCGCCCGGCGCGTTAGAGCCGTGATTACCGTTGTCATAGTGGCCCATATGGGTGGTCGCCAGAATCACGTCCGGCTTTTCATTTTGCTGCAGTTCCTGAATCACCAGCTTGGCTTCTGCCGCCGGATTACGGAATTCGATATCGGTGAAATATTCCGGGTTGCCGATTTTCGCCGTATCGTCGGTCGTTAAGCCAATCACCGCAATTTTAAGCCCGCCGCGCTTAAACAGCGCCCAGGGTTTAAACAGGCGTTCGCCGGTGCTTTTCTGATAGATATTGGCCGACAGGAAAGGGAACTTCGACCACTTCTCCTGCTGGCGCAGCACGCTGAGCGGGTTATCAAACTCATGGTTGCCAACCGCCATGGCATCGTAGCCAATCAGGTTCATGCCGCGAAAATCAGGTTCTGCATCCTGTAAATCAGATTCCGGCACCCCGGTATTGATATCGCCGCCGGACAGCAGCAGGACGCTACCGCCTTCGGCCGCCACCTCTTTGCGGATACCGTCCACCAGCGTCTTCTGTGCCGCAAGGCCATATTCGCCATAGTCGTTGCGCCAGAAATGACCGTGGTGGTCGTTAGTGTGCAGGATGGTGATTTTATAGGTTTTGTCCTGCTCATAGGCCTGCGCTGACAGGCTGCCCAGCGATAAGGCGGCGAATAACGCCAGCGCTACGCCGCGTTTTAAATAATGCATGTTTCACTCCCTGACTTAATAACAAGTGCCGAAAGTATAGCGAGTCAGCCGCTTTGACAAATATGTTTTCAGAATTGCGACTTCCTTCAAACCTTGGGGACAGGTATGTTAGTCGGATAATAATTCAACCTGCATTCTCTACAACAAATAGAACTCGCTGAAGTGAACCTATGACAACCAACCAATCCGCTCAGTCCTTACCCGGTACCGGCGCGCCGCCGCAAAAAGCGCGCACCTCTTTTGGCATCCTGGGGGCAATTAGCCTTTCCCATCTGCTAAACGACATGATCCAGTCGCTCATCCTGGCGATTTATCCGCTGCTGCAGGCGGAATTCTCGTTAACTTTCGTGCAGATCGGCATGATCACCCTCACCTTCCAGCTGACGTCATCGCTTTTCCAGCCGGTGATTGGCTACATCACCGATAAACGCTCGATGCCGTGGTCATTACCGGTGGGGATGTGTTTCACCCTCTGCGGCTTAATTCTGTTAGCGCTGGCCGGCAGCTTCGGCATGGTGCTGCTGGCCGCCGCGCTGGTCGGCACCGGCTCTTCGGTCTTCCATCCGGAGTCCTCACGCGTGGCGCGGATGGCTTCCGGCGGCCGTCACGGCCTGGCGCAATCGCTGTTCCAGGTTGGCGGTAACTTCGGCAGTTCGCTAGGGCCGCTGCTGGCGGCGGTAATCATCGCCCCCTACGGCAAAGGCAACGTCGCCTGGTTCGTGCTGGCCGCGCTGCTGGCGATCGTCGTGCTGTCGCAAATCAGCCGCTGGTATGCCGCGCAACACAGAATGAATAAAGGCAAACCGAAGCCGGTTATCGTTAATCCGCTGCCGCGTAACAAGGTCATCCTGGCCGTCAGCATTCTGTTAATGCTGATTTTCTCCAAATACTTCTACATGGCGAGCATTAGCAGCTATTACACCTTTTATCTGATACACAAATTCGGATTATCGGTGCAAAACGCCCAACTTCACTTGTTCGCCTTCCTGTTTGCAGTGGCCGCAGGAACGGTGATTGGCGGGCCTGTTGGCGATAAGATTGGTCGTAAATATGTAATTTGGGGCTCTATCCTCGGCGTGGCGCCCTTTACCCTTATTTTACCGTACGCATCGCTGGAATGGACCGGGATCCTGACGGTGATAATTGGTTTTATCCTCGCATCAGCCTTTTCCGCTATCCTGGTCTATGCCCAGGAGCTGTTGCCGGGGAGAATCGGTATGGTTTCCGGCCTGTTCTTCGGCTTCGCGTTTGGCATGGGCGGCCTTGGCGCCGCGGTGTTGGGGTTGTTAGCCGACCATACCAGCATCGATCTGGTTTATAAAATCTGTGCTTTCCTGCCGCTTCTCGGCATTCTGACGATATTCCTGCCTAATAACCATCAAAAAGCCTGAGTATCTGGCGGCCAAAGTGAAAGTTTGGCCGCCACAACCCCTTATCCCATCAGCATTACGCCGCCATGACCCGTCGCCATTTTCCTGTCTGTGCTTTTTGCAGCCGTAATTCCAATTTTTCGCAAATTTCAATAATTATTCATAAACAAAACGAGCAAAAGTGTCATAAACTATTAATCGGTTTTTTGCTTTAAGTAGCGAAAATGGATCGGCTCACCACACGCAAGGAGACGGAATGCATCACGCAACACCGCTAATCACCACCATTGTCGGCGGCCTTGTGCTCGCCTTTATCCTCGGCATGATTGCCAATAAGCTACGTATTTCACCACTGGTAGGATATTTATTAGCGGGCGTGCTGGCCGGTCCATTTACTCCTGGTTTTGTTGCGGATACCAAGCTTGCGCCTGAACTGGCCGAACTTGGCGTCATCTTGCTGATGTTTGGCGTCGGGCTGCACTTTTCGCTGAAAGATCTCATGGCGGTAAAGTCGATAGCCATTCCCGGAGCCATCGCCCAGATAGCCGTGGCGACGCTGCTCGGGATGGCGCTCTCTTCCCTGCTCGGCTGGTCGCTGATGACCGGCATCGTTTTTGGCCTGTGTCTTTCCACCGCCAGTACCGTGGTGCTGCTGCGCGCGCTGGAGGAACGGCAGCTTATTGATAGCCAGCGTGGGCAAATCGCCATCGGCTGGCTGATCGTTGAAGATTTAGTGATGGTACTGACGCTGGTGCTGCTGCCCGCTATCGCCGGAATGGTCGAAAAAGGCGATGTTGGGCTGGCGTCACTGGCGCTCGATATGGGCATTACCATCGGTAAAGTCGTCGCCTTTATCGCCATTATGATGCTGGTGGGCCGCCGTCTGGTGCCGTGGATCATGTCGCGCAGCGCGGCAACAGGCTCACGCGAACTATTTACCCTGTCGGTACTGGCGCTGGCGCTCGGCATCGCCTTCGGCGCCGTTGAGCTGTTCGACGTCTCCTTCGCCCTTGGCGCATTCTTCGCCGGGATGGTGCTTAACGAATCCGAACTCAGCCACCGCGCCGCTCACGATACGCTGCCGCTGCGCGACGCCTTCGCGGTGCTGTTCTTTGTCTCCGTCGGGATGCTATTTGACCCGATGATCCTGGTCGAACAGCCGCTGGCGGTGCTGGCGACGCTGGCGATTATCATCTTTGGTAAATCCGCCGCCGCTTTCTTCCTGGTACGTATGTTCGGTCACTCGCCGCGTACCGCCCTGACCATCGCCGCCAGCCTGGCGCAAATCGGGGAATTCGCCTTTATTCTTGCCGGTCTCGGCATGGCGCTGGATCTGCTGCCGCAGGCCGGGCAGAACCTGGTGCTGGCCGGGGCGATTATTTCGATTATGCTCAACCCGGTGCTGTTTACCCTGCTGGAAAAATATCTCGATAAAACCGAAACTCTCGACGAACAAACGCTGGAAGAGGTGCTGGAAGACGAAAAACAGGTGCCGGTGGATATCTGCAACCATGCGCTGCTGGTCGGCTTTGGCCGCGTCGGCAGCCTGCTTGGCGAGAAACTGATGGCTCAGGGGATCCCGCTGGTGGTGATTGAAACCTCCCGCACCCGCGTGGATGAGCTGCGTGAGCGCGGCATCAGCGCCGTGTTGGGCAATGCCGCCAACGAAGAGATCATGAATCTGGCGCATCTCGACTGCGCCCGCTGGCTGCTGCTGACCATCCCTAACGGCTATGAAGCCGGTGAAATTGTCGCCTCAGCGCGGGAAAAATGCCCGAACATTGAGATTATCGCCCGCGCCCATTACGACGATGAGGTCGATTATATTACCGAACGCGGAGCCAATCAGGTGGTGATGGGGGAACGCGAAATCGCGCGGGCGATGTTACGTCTGCTGGAAACGCCGCCGGCTGGCGAGATTGTTACCGGTTGATCCGACGCCCCGCTCGCGGGGCGTACGCTTATCCACGGGATTAACGGTCCCAGTAGGCCTCTTCCAGACTATCTTCCCGCTCCGGCAGGCCGCGGGTTAAACGCGGCGAATGCTGATTCAGCACCTGATAGCTGACGCGGTTGGCGTATTTGCACACCTGCGCCAGCGATGAGTAGGTCAGCCATTTGCATTTATGTTTGCTGGAATTCGGCACGTTATTACGATGGTAGTTATTGGCGGTGATATCATGCAACAACGCCGCCAGCGCGCCGTCGCCTGCGCCGTTGGTGTTCATGATCTTCTCCGGGCCGCCCATATAAGGCGCGATGTGCGAATAGATACGCAGCGGATTAACACAATCCTGATGGCGCATCGCGCGGCTGAATTCATACTGGTTGAACTCGGCAATCGCCCCCGGCAGAAGCGGATGCTGCGTTTTACGCTTCGCTTCCTCTTCGGTGAAGCTCGCCATATAGAGACCCGCCGGTCCTGCGGTACATAGCACCAGGTCGACCCAGTCCAGCGCTTTATCCGCCGCGGTGAGAGGGTCGGCGATACCGGTCAGCGCTTCCGCTTCTTCTTCATTCATCGCCAGAATCGAAACGTGTTCCTTGAGGAACTGCTGCCACCATTGCGGGTTGTCAGCAATCACGTATTTCGTTCCCAGCGTCAGCACCACCGGCACATCATGCTTTTTGGCATACTCAATGGCTTTCATCGTCGCGTCCGGCATCGGCTCGCCCGGCTTACAGCGCACGAGGTAGGAGGTTAGCACCAGCGCGGAAGCGCCGGCAATCACCTCTTCCGGAATGCTTTCCGGACGCAGCTTGTTCATGTGACCAGGACTGATGGCAAAGGTACGTTCGCCGCTATCGCTAATCAGCGTAAAACAGCGGCCAATGGCGCCATCAACGCCCTGCAGGTAGTTCAGGTCAGTACGGCTGGAGGTATTGCACAAGTAGCGATAAGCGTAGCCGCCGATCTCAATGTTGCTGCACATCACGCCGAGCAGCACCGAGCGGTCGTCCGCCAGCACCGAATAATTGTGCATGGTATTGCCAATGGTGCCGCCGGCAAATTGATGTGTGATCAGGCCGTCGCGTACCAGTTCCTGATACAACGCTTCGGCGACATCATCTTCAATTACCAGCGAATGACCGGCGCTCAGGCCGTAGCGTACGATAAACGCCTCATCCACTTTCGCTTCGATATCCACCAGCGTCTGGTCGATGCCAACCACCCAGGAGACGTTGGACTCATTTTCTGGCTGAATTTGTTGCAGCAGCGGATCGCGAGCGCTAACGGGGAAATAGTGTTTAGATTTGCGTTTACCGGGAAATTTCATAGTGGCGATTTAATGACAGGGAACAAGCGGGGAATAGTAGCATATTCCCCGCCACGCGCGCGATCAGCGATACGACGCGGTCAGGTTCACCATCATCTCAATATGTGCAGGATCGGCATTAAGCGCCGGAATATACTCATATTGCTTACCGCCGGCCTCAAGGAAAATTTCCCGGTTCTGCACCGCGATTTCTTCCAGCGTTTCCAGACAGTCGGCGGAGAAGCCCGGACAGATAACCTGAACGTGCTGTGTGCCCTTCTCGCCGAGCATTTTTAGCGTTTCGTCGGTATATGGCGTCAACCAGGGTTCGCGACCAAAGCGCGACTGGAAGGTCATCATCACCCGCTCCGGCGGCAGCCCGAGCACTGAAACCAGCTCGCGAGTCGTTACCCGGCAGCGCTGCGGGTAATCATCGCCCTCATGGGCGTAGCGTTGCGGAATACCGTGATAGGAGAGCAGCAGCACATCCGGTTCGCCGTGAACGGCGAACGAAGCGCGTACGCTGGCCGCCAGCGCGTGGATATAATCAGCGTCGTCGGCATAGTCGCGGATAAACGAAACGCCCGGAATGGCGCGCTTTTTCGCGAGGATCCGCGCCAGTTCATCCCATACCGCCGCCACGGTAGAACACGAATATTGCGGATACAGCGGCAATACCACGATATGGTCAACGTCCTGGGCCAATAGCTCATCGACCGCGCTTGCCAGCGACGGCGAGCCATAGCTCATCCCCAGCGCTACTGGAACATCGGGTAGCCTGGCCGCCAGCGCCTGTTGCTGTTGCCGGCTATACACCATCAACGGCGAGCCTTCCGCCATCCACACAGACTGATAGAGCTTCGCCACGCGGGGAGCGCGAATCGGCAGTATGATGCCGCGCAGTAGCGGCCACCACAGCAGACGAGGCGTATCCACTACCCGTTTGTCGCTAAGAAATTGTCGCAGATAGCGCTTCACCGCATCGGGCGTGGGCGCATCGGGAGTGCCTAAATTGGCTAGCAAAATACCTGTTTTCGTCTGATGCATTACCGCCTCTTAACCATTTGAATCGCTGACAATTGTAGCGTAAATGGCGTTAAACGGAACCAATCATAGCAAAAGGTAGAAATGAGAGGTGTTCTCATCCTGCCGCAGCAGGATGAGAAAGGGCTTAATTAGCCGAGGATTTTTTCCAGATCGGCGCGCACGTCTGCCACCGCTTTGGTGCCGTCGACTTTCGCGTATTGGGTGTTACCCGCCTGCGCTTCTTTCTGATAGTAGCCGATCAGCGGCGCAGTCATCTGATGGTATTCCACCAGGCGCTTGCGTACGGTCTCTTCCTGATCGTCTTTACGGGTGGTCAGCTCTTCGCCGGTCACGTCGTCTTTACCTTCAACCTTAGGCGGGTTGAATTTAATGTGATAGACGCGGCCGGAAGCGGCGTGTACGCGGCGGCCCACGATACGATCGACGATCAGCTCGTCCGGTACCGCGAACTCCAGCACGTAGTCAACAGCGATGCCGGCTTCTTTCATGGCGTCAGCCTGCGGGATAGTGCGCGGGAAGCCGTCCAGCAGGAAACCGTTACGGCAATCTTCCTGGGCGATACGCTCTTTCACCAGCGCGATGACCAGCTCATCGGTAACCAGTTTGCCGGCGTCCATAATGTCTTTCGCTTGTTTACCGAGCTCGGAGCCGGATTTTACCGCGGCGCGCAGCATGTCGCCGGTGGAGATTTGCGGAATACCGTATTTCTCCATGATGAACTGAGCCTGAGTTCCTTTACCCGCGCCCGGAGCGCCAAGCAGAATAATACGCATTACGAAAATCCCCTCAAATGTCGTTTCAATTTTTCAAAAAACGCTAAACCATACCACCAGAACGGCCATGGCTCAAGGAAGGCGGTGCGGCTGAAACGGTTAATGGTCAGATATTTTATGCAATCTAATGTGAAATGCCCCGTATGAGCAAATCACTCAGACGGGGCATTTATTCCGTTCCCGGCGTCGCGTCGCTCGGCCGGGCTACTCATTCAGGTTCGCGTCAGGATGCCAGCAGCTGATTCATACGGCGGATGAACTGGTTAGGATCCTCCAGCGTACCGCGTTCCGCCAGCAGCGCCTGATCCAGCAGCAGTTCGACCCACTCGCCAAACTGCGCGTCGTCCTGGGTATCGGCAGCGCGTTTCACCAGCGGATGCGCAGGGTTCAGCTCGAAGATGTATTTCACTTCCGGCGCCGCCTGACCGGCAGCGGCGAACAGCTTCGCCATCTGGGTGCTCATTTCGTCGGCATCAGTGGTGACAATCGCCGGAGTGTCGGTCAGACGATGCGTCAGACGCACCTCTTTCACGCGCTCGCCCAGCAGGCCTTTCACACGCTCAACGAACGGCTCCAGCGCTTTTTCGGCTTCTTTGGTGGATTCGTCAACTTCGTCCGCCAGTTTCTCCAGCGACTCGTCGGCTTTGGCAACCGACTGGAACGCCTTGCCGTCGAACTCGGTCAGGTAGCTCATCATCCACTCGTCAATGCGATCGGACAGCAGCAGAACTTCGATACCTTTTTTACGCAGCAGCTCGAGGTGCGGGCTGCTCTTCGCCGCCGCATAGCTGTCGGCGGTGATGTAGTAAATCTTCTCCTGCCCTTCTTTCATGCGCGAAACGTACTCTTCCAGCGACACGATCTGCGCGGAAGAATCGGTATGAGTAGTGGCGAAGCGCAGCAGTTTAGCAATCGCTTGCTGGTTGGAGGCATCTTCCGCCGGGCCTTCTTTCAGCACCAGGCCAAACTGTTTCCAGAAGGTCTGATATTTTTCGGCGTCGTCTTTCGCCAGCTTTTCCAGCATCTGCAGCACGCGTTTGGTCAGCGCGGTACGCAGATTACGGGTGACGTTGCTATCCTGCAGGATTTCACGCGACACGTTCAGCGGCAAATCGTTGGAATCTATCAGGCCGCGCACGAAACGCAGGTAGTTCGGCATAAACTGCTCGGCGTCATCCATGATGAAGACGCGCTGCACATACAGCTTCAGGCCGTGTTTATGATCGCGGTTCCACATATCCCACGGCGCCTGTGACGGAATATACAGCAGGCTGGTGTACTCCTGCTTACCTTCGACGCGGTTGTGGCTCCAGGTCAGCGGATCGCTGAAATCATGGGCAATATGCTTATAGAACTCTTTGTATTCGTCGTCGCTGACTTCAGATTTGCTGCGGGTCCACAGCGCCTGCGCCTTGTTGATTTTTTCCCACGAAATAACGGTTTCGCCGTCCACTTCTTCGCGTTTTTCAATCTCAACCGGCAGCGCGATATGGTCAGAATATTTACTAATGATCGAACGCACGCGCCAGTCGTTGAGGAAGTCGTCTTCGCCTTCACGCAGATGCAACGTGATTTCGGTTCCGCGATCGGCCTTAGTGATATCGGCAACAGTATATTCGCCTTCGCCAGCGGACTCCCAAAACACGCCGTTTTCCGGCTTGTCGCCCGCGGCGCGGGTGCGCACGGTGACTTTGTCGGCAACGATAAAGGCTGAATAGAAGCCGACGCCGAACTGGCCGATCAGCTGGCTATCTTTCGCCTGATCGGAACCCATAGATTCGAGGAACGCTTTGGTGCCGGATTTGGCGATGGTGCCGAGATGGTCAATGACCTCGTCGCGGTTCATCCCGATGCCGTTATCAGCGATGGTCAGCGTGCGGTTGTCTTTATCAAACGATACGCGTACGCGCAGCTCGCCGTCGCCTTCATACAGATCCGGCTGGGACAGCGCGCGGAAACGCAGCTTATCCGCCGCATCCGAGGCGTTGGAGATGAGCTCGCGCAGGAAGATTTCTTTGTTGGAATAAAGAGAATGGATCATCAGGTGCAGAAGCTGTTTCACTTCTGACTGGAAACCACGGGTTTCTTGTCCTTTCATGTAAGTCGACCTCAACAATGCCATTTATTATTAATGGAAATAACGTGTTGGGGAGGAGATGGGGATAGGTGCGGGAAATTTCAAGCGGAGGCAGCGAACGCCGCCTCCATTTGTTCAGAAAATAATCTTGTGGCGCCCGGCCAGTGAGTGCGACAGCGTGGTGCCGTCGACCATTTCCAGCTCGCCGCCAACCGGTACGCCGTGGGCGATGCGGCTGGCGTCAACGCCATACTGCGCGCAGAGCTCAGCGATGTAGTTGGCCGTCGCCTCGCCTTCAACCGTTGGGTTGGTTGCGAGGATCAACTCGCTGATTGACTCGGCTTCGAGGCGCTGCTCGAGGCGGTCAAGCCCGATGTCATCCGGCCCGATACCGTCAAGCGGCGACAGGTGGCCCATCAGCACGAAGTAGCGGCCGGAATACTGCCCGGTCTGCTCAATGGCGTAGATGTCCGCTGGACTCTCCACCACGCAGATCTGACCGTTTTCCTGGCGACGCGGGTTGCTGCAAATATTGCACACCTCCTGCTCGGTGAAGGTGCGGCAATCGGCGCAGTGGCCGATTTCCGACATCGCGCGCGTTAGCGCCTGCGCCAGACGCATACCGCCGCTGCGATCGCGCTGCAGCAGCGTAAACGCCATGCGCTGCGCCGACTTCGGGCCAACGCCCGGCAGACAGCGCAGCGCTTCCATAAGCTGAGTTAACAGCGGGCTGGTTTGCATCAGAACGGCATCTTGAAGCCTGGCGGCAGCTGCATGCCGGCAGAAACGGAGGCCATTTTCTCTTTCTGGGTCTCTTCAATACGGCGCGCTGCGTCATTGAATGCGGCAGCCACCAGATCTTCCAGCATCTCTTTGTCGTCTTCCAGCAGGCTTGGGTCGATTTCCACGCGGCGGCAGTTATGCGCGCCGTTGATGGTTACCTTTACCAGACCCGCGCCGGACTCACCGGTCACTTCCAGCTGCGCGATCTCTTCCTGCATTTTCTGCATTTTGTCTTGCATCTGCTGGGCCTGTTTCATCAGGTTACCCAGGCCGCCTTTTCCACCAAACATAGGCTTCTCTCTCAGTAAGTCATCGTTAAGGTACTGAACGCCAGTCAGACTGGCGTTCAAATGGGGCGGATACTCTCTTCATCCAGATCGGCGTCGAAGAATCGTCGCAGGGTCTGGATGTTGTTATCCGCAATAATCGCGTCGCGCGCCTGCGCGAGCTTCTCTTCATAAATTGCCTGTCGCCACTCCAGCGGCGTGCGCATCGCCGAATTATCATCTTCAACGATAGTCAATTCAACCGGCGCACCGTACAACACGCCCAGCGCTTCAGCAAGTTTCTGCTGTGCGCCGGCGGAGTTGAGATGCCGCTGACTCGGGCGTAAATGCAGACATATGCGATTGCCGTCCTGCTCTTTCCACGCGTTCAGCGCCACCTGTTCAACCAGTTTCGGTACCGCCAACTGGCTCACTTCCGCCGCCCAGCTATCGCGCTCGACCGCTTCCACGGCTAGTTTCGCCGCCAGCTCCGGCGTTTTTTCATGCTCCAGCGCTTTTTTCAGCGCTTTCGGCGTGGCAACCTCGACCTGGGTTTCTTCAATCGGGGCCGTCGATTTCCAGCGATAGGCTTCTTTCTTCGCCGGGGCCTGCTCAAGCGCGGCCGCAGCCGGACGAGCCTGTACGCGCTCGGTAATCGAACTCAGTCGTTCCAGCGCAGCGTTATTCACCGGCCGCGCGCGGGATGCGGCTGCCGGTTCACTCTTTTTTGGGGTGGTTGCTCCCGGGGTTCGCTGCAGCCGACTGCGCGCCGCCAGCACCTGGCTGGTGCTTTGCGGCAGATTCTGCGGCGGCGGAGCCGATGCGACCGGCGGCGCTGTTTGCTGCTGCGGCGCAGGCGCAGCGGTCTGCATGGGCTTCGCTTCCGGCTCCGGCAGCGGCTGACGCGGATGGAAAGCCAGCGCGCGCAGCAGCGTCATTTCAACCCCCATACGCCGGTCTGGCGCATAAGGCAGCTCTTTGCGGCCAATCAGCAGCGTCTGATAGTAAAGCTGCACGTCGGCCGGCGGCACGGTGCGCGCCAGCTCGCGCATACGTTGCTCGACGGCGGCCATATCCGCCCCCAGCGCCGATGGCGAGAGCTGAACCATCGCGATACGGTGCAGCAGACTTTGCATTTCCACCAGCAGCGCTTCCCATTCAACGCCGCGCGAGGCGGCGTCGCTGACGCCCGCCATCACGCGCTCGCCGTCGGCGGCCACCAGCGCTTCTATCAAGGATAGCGCCTGATCGTCGTCGAGGGTGCCGAGCATTTCGCTGACGGACTGCGCGGTTAAGCGGCCATCGCCGCTGGCGATTGCCTGATCGGTCAGGCTTAATGCATCGCGCAGGCTGCCATCCGCGGCGCGCGACAGCAGCTGCAGCGCACGCGGCTCAAACGCGATCTGCTCTTCGCCAAGGATGTGTTCAAGCTGATGGCGGATCTGTTCGACATCCAGCGCCTTGAGGTGGAACTGCAGGCAGCGGGACAAAATCGTCACCGGCAACTTTTGCGGATCGGTGGTCGCCAGCAGGAATTTGACGTGCGCGGGCGGCTCCTCCAGCGTTTTCAATAACGCGTTGAAGCTGTGACGCGACAGCATATGCACTTCATCGATCAGGTAGACCTTGAAGCGGCCGCGGGCCGGCGCGTACTGGACGTTGTCCAGCAGATCGCGGGTATCTTCCACTTTGGTGCGCGAGGCGGCATCGATCTCAATCAGATCGACAAAGCGGCCTTGTTCTATTTCGCGACAGTTATCGCAGACGCCGCACGGCGTCGCGGTAATACCGCTTTCGCAGTTTAACCCCTTCGCCAACAGACGGGCGATGGAGGTTTTCCCTACTCCGCGGGTGCCGGAAAAGAGATATGCGTGATGGATGCGCCCTAACGATAAGCCGTTCGCCAGTGCGGTCAGCACATGTTCCTGGCCGACGACGTCAGCAAAGGTTTGTGGGCGCCATTTACGGGCTAAGACCTGATAACTCATGGGCTGGCTCTGAAACGCTGGAAGGTGAATTCACGAGGGGGTAATGCTATCACAGCCCCGCCGGATCGGCGAGGCTATGTGTCGGGATTTGCTTAGTGGCCCGGGAAAGGCACCAGGCTAAAGCAATTGATGCCCAGTTTTTCCAGGCGCTGTTCACCGCCCAGATCGAACAGATTGATAATAAAAGCGGCATCGTGAACTTCGCCGCCCAGGCGACGAATCAGCTTCACGGTGGCGTCAATGGTGCCGCCGGTCGCCAGCAGGTCATCAACGACCAGCACCTTATCGCCTTCTTTAATGGCATCAACGTGGATTTCCAGCTGATCGGTGCCATATTCAAGCTCATAGCTTTCGGCGATGGTTTCGCGCGGCAACTTGCGCGGCTTACGAACCGGAACAAAGCCAACGCCCAGCGCCAACGCAACCGGGGCGCCGAACAGAAAACCACGCGCTTCGGTCCCCACCACTTTGGTGATGCCGGCGTCTTTATAACGCCCGGTCAGCAGTTCAATGCTAAGCGCATAGGCTTTAGGGTCTTCCAGCAAGCTGGTGACATCGCGGAAAAGGATGCCCGGTTTCGGATAATCCTGGACGCTTTGGATGCTGTTCTTCAGATATTCAAGCTGCTGTGCAGTTGCGGTCATAAGTTTATGCCTGATTGAAACGGTGTTACCCACGGGCGTGCAAAATGGGCCAAAGAAACATTTGTTTAACCTTTGACCAGGCTTACCCGCGCTCGAAAACGCCAGAATTTACTGGCTGTCGCCAACAATTGCAACAGGCATTATTGCGCATCAGTGCTTTTGTTGCTTTGCGTCAACCACCGGAATGCGCCACATAAATATCAGCAGGCAGGCGAGGATCGCCAGCAGCAGGATGCGCACCCACATAAGCTTAACCAGCCACAGAGAAATGGCAAAGGTCAGTAAAATCATGATAATGGCTCGCGGCTTGGCCCCCGGCGGCATCGCCCGGTACTGCTGCCAGTGGCGAAGATAGCCGCCAAACCACGAGCGATACAGCAGCCAGTGGTGAAAGCGCGGCGACGAGCGGGCAAAACACCATGCGGCGAGCAGGATAAATGGCGTTGTCGGTAACAGCGGTAAGAAGACGCCCAGCGTCCCCAGCACTACCGCCAGCCAGCCAATGATGATTAAAATAATACGTGGCATAATGCGAATCGTTATCAAGCAGATGTCGCTACTGTAGCACAGTTGCTGAGTAGGGAATGGAGGAGTTATTTGAAAACAACCCGGCTTTTACAAACGCTGAAAAATCAGTTGGCTGAACTGGCGCTTCAGGTGGCGCCACTGTCCAGCCACGCTACGTTGAGCCCGCGTTTCGACCGCCAGCTGTTCCGTACCCGCGACACCCAGATGCAGGCGTATCTCGACGAAGCACAGCATAATCTCGCCGAGCTCCAGCATGCCGTTGAGCATCAGCATCTGCCCCAGGTCGCCTGGCTCGCCGAGCGGCTGGTGGCGCAGATTGCCGCCATTAGTCGTGAGACGGCGACCTGGTCGTTACGCCAATGGGACAGCGCCTCGCCGACGCTAAACCGCTGGCAACGCCGCCGCCTGCAGCACCAGGAGTATGAGCGCCGCCTGCTGGCAATGCGCAACGATCGCCAACGTCAGCTGGCGTCGGCAACTACCCTTGCCGAACAGCAACGGCTAACGAAAGAGGTCGAGGCCTATGCCGGGCGCCTGGCCCGCTGTCGCGATGCGCTGGAAAATATTGAAAACGTACTGGCGCGTTTAACGCGCTAACAGGAGAGGACTATGTCGCTGGAAAATGCACCGGACGAGGTCAAACTGGCCGTCGATTTAATCATGTTGTTGGAGGAAAACCGGGTCAGCGCAAAAACGGTGCTGGGAGCGTTGGATATTATTAAGCGTGACTATGAAAACAAACTGAAAAACGCCCAACCTGACGCGCCCCTGTCAGAAGAATAAAACGATTCGGGGCGGCATATGCCGCCCCGATTAGCGATTATGCGACGCCTGGCGCCGTATCATCCCCTTTATTATCGCGCTTCACTTCCGTCACTTCATCTCCCTTCTCGTTACGCAGATGAACTTCCAGCTGGTTGAAGGCAATATCGATATTGTTTTCACGGCACAGGCGATCGATAGAACGGTTAAGCTCATCCACCGCGTAGCTGCGATCGCGCAGTTCACGTACGTAGAGGCGCAGTTCATGATCCAGCGTGCTGGCGCCGAAGGTGGTAAAGAAGACCGACGGCGCTGGTTCCTGCATCACTTTCGGATGTTCATGCGCCGCCTGCAGCAGCACCTCTTTCACTTTATCGAGATCGGATCCGTAGGCTACGCCCAGGCGGATCACCACGCGGGTGATGGTATCGGAGAGCGACCAGTTGATCAGCCGTTCAGTCACGAAGGCCTTGTTTGGAATAATCACCTCTTTGCGATCGAAATCGGTAATGGTCGTCGCGCGGATACGGATCTTACTGACGGTGCCTGAGAAGGTACCGATAGTGACCGTATCGCCGATACGCACCGGGCGTTCGAAGAGAATGATCAGGCCGGAGACGAAGTTACCGAAAATCTCCTGTAAGCCGAAACCTAAACCAACCGACAGCGCCGCGGCCAGCCACTGCAGTTTATCCCACGACACGCCTAAGGAGCCGAAGACCGTCATCGCGCCGATGGCGATAATCGCGTAGTTGAGGATCGTCGTGATGGCATAGGAAGCGCCCTGGCGCATATTAAGACGCGACAGCACCAGCACTTCCAGCAGGCCCGGCAAGTTGCGGATCAGCGCCCAGGCGACCATCGAGGCGACAATCGCAAACAGCAGGCTACCCATCGTCACGCTTTTCACCACGCTGGCGCCGGCTTCGGTGCCGTTGTAGTGCCAGAGCGTAATGCTGTCGAGATAGGCGAACACGGTTATCAGATCGGACCAAATCGCCCAGAACAGCACCGCGAACAACGCCACCATCACCAGCATGGTGATGCGCAGCGTTTGTTGGTTAACCTGTTCGAGCGCGATCGTCGGCTCTTCCTGCGGTTCGGCGCCTTCCGCCCCTTCTTTCACCAGATGCTGGCGACGCGCCAGCGCCCGGCGCCAGGCAATACGTCGCGCAGCCACACTCAGGCCGCGGAGAACGGTCTGGTATAGCAGGTTCCACATCATCACCAGATAGACGGTCTCAATCCAGCGGCCAGCCAGACGCAGCGTGGTATAGAAGTAACCGGTCGCCGTGAGGACCATCAGCGCGACAGGCACAATCGACAGCACGGTCACCGTCAGCAGGCGCAGGCTGTGCGACTCTTTGTCACGCCAGCTTTCGCGGCACATCGGCCACACCAGCACCGCAATGAGCAGCAGGTTGACGAAGATAACAAACTGCCCCAGCACGTCGTCCATCAAATTAAGCGGAGAGAGCTCAGAAACAACCGACCAGAAATTCAGCGGCAGCAACGCCAGGCTGACGCGGACGATCTGCCGCCGCCAGTGGCTGGTGAGCTGCGCGGGCATATTGAAATGCTTCACCGCCACGCCGTCTTTTTCCAGCACCTTCCAGCACAGGCCGAACACCAGCCAGAACATCGCTAGTTTTTTACTGTAGGCCCATAGCAAGTTGCTGACATTCAGCTGCATCGTCAGCAGGATAAGCCCGGCGGCGAGGATGAGCAGCACCACCGGCAGCGCTCTGATTAAATCTATCAGGATCGCTTTTGGTGTGTTTAGCTGAGTATCATTGCGTAACTGGCCTACCTGGGAGGCCAGCTTAGCCTGGTAATCACGCAGCCACTGCAAGCGCCAGCGGATCAGCCCGGCAATCAATAGCAGCGGCAGCCCGGCGAGGAACGCGATAAATACCGCCGGCCAGGCTTTCTCCCAGTTGACGGTGATTTTCATCGATTTGAACTGGGCTTTCAGCGCTTCCGGGAAGGATTTGATCCACTCCCAATCCATCGGCTTATTGCTGTTCACCCAGAAAATCTGCTGGGTCAGGATCGATTTCAGATTGCTGGAGACGCTCATCAACTGCTGCTGGTTAATCTGCAGGTTGATGGCCATCATCAGCTGGTTCCCCAGCTGTTTGTTAAACTGGTCGAGCAATTCTCGGCGCATGTCCACGACTTCCAACAGGGCGTCGTGTACTTCCGGCGTGACTTCGCTGCTATGGCCCTCTTCCAGCTTTGCCACAAAGGCATCGCTCTGGAATAACGCATCGCGCTGCTGGTTAACTTCAAACTGCTCCAGGCGCAGATCGGCAATGCGGTTGGTCATATCCTGCAGCTCATCCGCTGATGGCAATGTTTGCTGCTGCTGATAGAGGATACGCGACAGCAGCAGGCTGCCTTTCAATACCGAAATCTGCTCTTTGATATCGCGTTCGGATTGCAGCGCGCGGTCGAGCCAGTTTTTCACTCTGATATTGCGCTGCACCAGTTGGTTGCCGTTTTCCGTCGCCTGAATCAGCTTTTCGCTAAGCTGATGGTTAACTTCAAGCTCCTGCTTGACCAACGGGTTATTTTGGATCCGCGAGGTCTCCTCCGGCGAGACCGCTTCCTGAGCGGTTTTCTCGGTGAGGGTCAGCCGCTTGCTGTTCACCGCTTCCTGCAACAGTTGCAGCTGATGTTCCAGCCGGTTGCTGTGGGCGGTCACGTAATCGCGCTGTTTCTGCAGCGTATCCTGCAGCACAGTATTACCTTCCAGGCTCTTACGCTGCTGTTCGATCTCCGCATTCAGCAAGGCCTGCTGCGCCAGCAGCAACCCCTGCTGCGTCGGGCGCAGCGTCTCTTCACCCGGCGCGGTGCCGTTGAGACGGTTACGAATTTGCTGTAGCTGCTGGGAGGCGGAGTACATCGCGTTCTGCACGCGCTCCGGCTGCGTCTGCAGCGAGACCAATTGGCTGTTGTAGGCCGCCAGATCGTTCTGCGCGCTTTGCAGATCGTCGAGCGCCTGAGACACCCTGGATTCAAGCTGTCGCAACGATAACGTGCTCAGGGTTTTACGGGTGACCTCATCATCAGGAACATCGCTCAGCGCATTCAGGCTGTCTACCGCCTGACGCATTTTCGCCGGCGCCTGTTCAACCTGCTGACGCAGTTGCACAGTTTCAGACTTTATACGCTCAATCTTATCGAGCGTTTCTAAAGTCTGCGTCAGGTCCTGCTGAACTAATTTTTCCTGCGGCGTGAGTTCTTTTTGCTTATTTAGCGTAGTGAGCTGGCTTTGAATGTCAGAACGGTCAGGTAAATCTGCAGCCTGAACCTGGCTGAAGCTCAGAGTGCCAACTATAAGGACCAGTGCAAAGACAATGGTGGAAATAGCATGAGGCCAACGATTTGTATGCTGCATAGTATTAACATGAATGGTTGCAAATGCCGGAGAATACCGGGGGTCGTCGCAGCGCGCAGAATAGCACTTCTCCCTGCGCGCGAATAGCGGCAGAGATAAGTAAAATTTACCTTTATTTACGCCTGCGGATTCAGGCCATGACCTCAGACGAACTTCGTAGCGACGGGCAGGTCTGATACATCTCAATGAGGGCATCGACATAAGCACGGGCTTCCGCATGAAGGTTAAAACTCTCTGGCGCAAAGAGCCAGTTTTCCATTAATCCGGAAAGATAACTGCGCATCAGAATTGCCGCACGGCGAGTGAGTAAATTCGCAGGTAATTGTTGAGCAGTGATACAATCTTTTAATGTTTGCTCAATACGATCGTAGCTTTCAAGCCATAAACTGCGCTGTGCTTGTTGGACAACGGCCATTTCTCCGACAAATTCGCATTTATGGAAGATGATTTCCATCATCAGGCGTCTACGTTCCTCTACTACCGTCGCTTCGAGGATATAGACGAGTATTTCGCGAACAACGGACAGTGGATCGTTAGGGAATTTTGCCCGATACTCAACTTCGAGATCGCTAATGCTGGCGTCAGAGAGACTCCATATTTCATTAAACAGATCGGATTTGTTTTTGAAATGCCAGTATATAGCGCCCCTGGTCACTCCAGCAGCTTTTGCAATCGCGGCCAACGAGGTAGATGATACCCCTTGCTGCGAAAACAATCGCAGGGCGACGTCAAGAATCAGTTGCCGGGTTTCAAGTGCCTGTTGTTTGGTTTTTCGTGCCATAGGTTGATGACTTTACAGAGGTTGCGTTTACATACATTTGTGAATGTATGTACCATAGCATGACCATAATAGAAAGACTGTAGTGGGTTTGTGGACGTTTGAGCCACTAAAAAATTTGAAATTGGACACTCGAGGTTTACATATGAACAAAAACAGAGGGTTAACGCCTCTGGCGGTCGTTCTGATGCTCTCAGGCAGCTTAGCGCTAACAGGATGTGACGATAAACCGGCTCAACAAGGAGCCCAGCAAATGCCGGAAGTCGGTATTGTCACGCTCAAATCCGCACCTCTACAAATCACCACTGAACTTCCTGGTCGTACCAATGCTTATCGTGTCGCAGAAGTCCGTCCTCAGGTAAGTGGCATTATTCTGAAACGTAACTTCACTGAAGGCAGCGATATTCAGGCGGGGGTGTCTCTTTATCAGATCGATCCGGCAACCTATCAGGCAAGCTATGAAAGCGCTAAAGGCGACTTAGCGAAAGCCCAGGCCGCCGCAAACATCGCTCAGTTGACGGTCAAACGTTATCAGAAACTGGTTGGCACCAAATACATCAGCCAACAAGAATATGACTCAGCCGTTGCCGACGCTCAGCAAAGTAACGCCGCCGTCGTCGCCGCCAAGGCCGCTGTTGAAACCGCGCGTATCAACCTGGCTTATACCAAAGTGACGTCGCCAATCAGTGGACGCATCGGTAAATCCGCGGTCACCGAAGGCGCGCTGGTGCAAAACGGGCAATCTACCGCGCTGGCTACCGTTCAGCAGTTGGATCCTATCTATGTTGACGTTACCCAATCGAGCAACGATTTCCTGCGTCTGAAACAGGAACTGGCGAACGGTAAACTGAAGCAAGAAAACGGTAAGGCGAAAGTCGAACTGGTCACCAATGACGGTCTGAAATATCCGCAAGAGGGTACGCTGGAATTCTCCGACGTCACCGTTGACCAGACCACCGGTTCTATCACGCTGCGCGCTATCTTCCCGAACCCGGACCACACTCTGCTGCCAGGGATGTTTGTTCGCGCACGTCTGGAAGAAGGTATTAACCCGGATGCGCTGCTGGTTCCGCAACAGGGCGTTACCCGTACCCCGCGCGGCGATGCCAGCGTGATGGTGGTCGGCGAAGGCGACAAAGTTGAAGTGCGCCAGGTCACCGCGACTCAGGCTATCGGCGACAAGTGGTTAGTGACCGAAGGTCTGAAATCAGGCGATCGCGTGATCGTCGCTGGCCTGCAAAAAGTCAAACCAGGCGTACAGGTAAAAGCGCAGGAAGTAGCTTCAGACAACCAACAGCAAACCGCCGGCAACGCGAACGCTCAGTCTGAACAAACCAAGTCTTAACTTAAACAGGAGCCGTTAAGACATGCCTAATTTCTTTATCGATCGCCCCATATTTGCATGGGTGATCGCCATAATCATCATGTTGGCAGGGGGGCTTTCGATTATGAAACTCCCCGTGGCGCAATATCCAACGATTGCGCCGCCAGCAGTGACGATCTCGGCCACCTATCCGGGGGCTGATGCGAAAACGGTGCAGGACACCGTGACACAGGTTATCGAACAGAACATGAACGGTATCGATAACCTGATGTACATGTCCTCGAACAGTGACTCCACCGGTACGGTGCAGATCACCCTGACCTTCCAGTCCGGTACCGACGCAGATATCGCCCAGGTACAGGTGCAGAATAAGCTGCAGCTGGCGATGCCGCTACTGCCGCAGGAAGTACAACAACAGGGCGTGAGCGTGGAGAAATCCTCCAGTAGCTTCCTGATGGTTGTCGGGGTTATCAACACTAACGGCACCATGACGCAGGAGGATATTTCCGACTACGTGGGCGCCAATATGAAGGATGCCATCAGCCGTACCTCCGGCGTCGGCGACGTTCAGCTGTTCGGTTCCCAGTACGCGATGCGTATCTGGATGGACCCGACGAAGCTAAACAACTTCCAGTTAACTCCGGTAGATGTCATCAACGCCATTAAAGCGCAGAACGCCCAGGTCGCGGCAGGTCAGTTAGGCGGTACGCCGCCGGTGAAAGGCCAGCAGTTGAACGCCTCGATCATCGCCCAAACGCGTCTGACTTCCGCTGATGAATTCAGCAAGATTCTGCTGAAAGTCAATCAGGATGGTTCACAGGTTCGTCTGCGCGACGTGGCGAAAGTTGAACTCGGCGGCGAAAACTACGACATCATCGCGAAGTTCAACGGCCAACCGGCTTCTGGTCTGGGGATTAAACTGGCCACCGGCGCTAACGCCCTGGATACCGCCAACGCCATCCGCGCAGAGCTGGCGAAGATGGAACCGTACTTCCCGTCAGGCCTGAAAATCGTCTACCCGTACGATACTACCCCGTTCGTGAAAATCTCTATTCATGAAGTGGTAAAAACGCTGGTGGAAGCGATCATCCTGGTGTTCCTGGTCATGTATCTGTTCCTGCAGAACTTCCGCGCCACGCTGATCCCGACCATTGCAGTACCGGTGGTATTGCTTGGGACATTCGCCATCCTGGCGGTGTTTGGCTTCTCGATAAACACCCTGACGATGTTCGGGATGGTGCTGGCCATCGGCTTGCTGGTGGATGACGCCATCGTGGTAGTAGAAAACGTCGAGCGCGTAATGGCGGAGGAAGGATTGCCGCCGAAAGAAGCGACCCGTAAGTCGATGGGTCAGATTCAGGGCGCGTTGGTCGGTATTGCGATGGTACTGTCGGCGGTATTTATCCCGATGGCCTTCTTCGGCGGTTCAACCGGCGCGATTTATCGCCAGTTCTCGATCACTATCGTTTCCGCGATGGCGCTGTCGGTACTGGTAGCGCTGATTCTGACGCCAGCGCTGTGCGCTACCATGCTGAAACCGATTCAGAAAGGCGGCCATGGCGAGCACAAAGGCTTCTTTGGCTGGTTTAACCGCATGTTCGATAAGAGCACGCACCACTACACCGACAGCGTAGGCAACATTCTGCGTAGTACCGGTCGTTACCTGGTGCTGTATCTGATTATCGTCGTCGGTATGGCTTACCTGTTCGTTCGTCTGCCAAGCTCCTTCCTGCCGGACGAAGACCAGGGCGTGTTCCTGAGTATGGCGCAGCTTCCGGCGGGCGCTAGTCAGGAACGTACGCAGAAAGTCCTCGACGAGATGACTGACTACTACCTGACCAAAGAGAAGAACAACGTTGAATCGGTGTTCGCGGTTAACGGTTTTGGTTTTGCTGGTCGCGGTCAGAACACTGGTATCGCCTTCGTGTCGTTAAAAGACTGGAGCGAACGCCCGGGTTCAGAAAACAAAGTTGAAGCGATTACCGGCCGCGCGATGGCCCGTTTCTCGCAGATTAAAGATGCGATGGTCTTCGCGTTTAACCTGCCGGCGATCGTCGAACTGGGTACCGCTACCGGCTTTGACTTCCAGCTCATCGATCAGGGTGGTTTAGGGCATGAGAAATTAACTCAGGCGCGTAACCAGCTGTTTGGTATGGTTGCTCAGCATCCCGATCTGCTGGTTGGCGTGCGTCCTAACGGCCTGGAAGATACGCCGCAGTTCAAGATCGATATCGATCAGGAAAAAGCGCAGGCGCTGGGCGTTTCAATTAGCGACATCAACACCACCCTCGGCGCGGCATGGGGCGGCAGCTACGTCAACGACTTCATCGACCGCGGTCGCGTGAAGAAAGTGTACGTCATGTCTGAAGCGAAATACCGTATGCTGCCAGAGGATATCGGCAACTGGTATGTACGCGGCAGCGATGGCCAAATGGTGCCGTTCTCCGCCTTCTCCACTTCCCATTGGGAATATGGTTCACCGCGTCTGGAACGTTACAACGGTCTGCCGTCGATGGAAATCCTCGGTCAGGCAGCGCCGGGCCGCAGTACGGGTGAAGCGATGGCGATGATGGAACAGCTGGCAAGCAAACTGCCTTCAGGCGTCGGTTACGACTGGACCGGTATGTCCTATCAGGAACGCCTGTCAGGCAACCAGGCTCCGGCGCTGTATGCTATCTCGCTTATCGTCGTCTTCCTGTGTCTGGCGGCGTTGTACGAGAGCTGGTCGATTCCGTTCTCCGTCATGCTGGTGGTACCGTTGGGTGTTGTTGGCGCGCTGTTAGCGGCAACCTTCCGCGGGCTGACTAACGACGTTTACTTCCAGGTCGGCCTGCTGACGACCATCGGCCTGTCGGCGAAGAACGCGATACTTATCGTTGAATTCGCCAAAGACCTGATGGAAAAAGAAGGCAAAGGCCTGATTGAAGCGACGCTGGAAGCAGTACGTATGCGTCTGCGCCCAATCCTGATGACCTCTCTGGCGTTTATCCTCGGGGTCATGCCGCTGGTTATCAGCTCTGGCGCAGGTTCCGGCGCACAGAACGCCGTAGGTACCGGCGTAATGGGCGGGATGGTGACCGCGACGGTTCTGGCTATCTTCTTCGTGCCGGTGTTCTTCGTGGTGGTTCGTCGCCGCTTCACTAAGAAAACTGAAGATATTGAGCATAACCATCCGGTTGAGCATCATTAATCTTGCTTAAGCTAAGGGCCGCATTTGCGGCCCTTTTTCTTTAGGGGTATTTAAACGCACACATTGTTATTGTTTATTTTACGTTCTGACATATAATATACATTGATGAACGTTGTTCTATTTTTATTAAGATTTCGATTACCGGTTTTGTCATCAGGTCTCATTCAGAATATTCTTAATTACCAACAATCTCCCGACAACCTTCTCGCTGCAGGCAGGCGTCAATCAGATAAACTTATGATATATAAGGCTGACCTTCCAGTTTCGCCAAACATAAAAGGAATCAGTATAATAGGTCCTGTTTTTTTAAGATAAATTAACCGTATTTATTGTAATTTTTCGTAATAGCACGGTGAAATGTTTTTGAGACTGGATTATAGTTAAATCACAGGATTACAATGTTTGAGCCTGGTCTTCATCCCACAACGGTGTTTGTTAGTCGTCGTTTAAACCACTTACAAGGGGATGTGTTATGGACGAGTACTCGCCAAAAAGACATGATATCGCGCAGCTAAGATTTCTCTGCGAAACGTTGTATCATGACTGCCTTGCAAACCTGGAAGAAAGCAACCGCGGCTGGGTTAACGATCCCACCTCGGCGGTGAATCTTCAATTAAATGAATTGATCGAGCACATAGCAACTTACGCGCTTAATTATAAAATTAAGTACGCTGAGGATAATAAGCTGATTTCTCAGCTTGACGAATACCTGGATGACACTTTTATGCTGTTCAGTAGCTATGGCATAAACACAAGCGATCTCCAAAAATGGCGCAAATCCGGCAATCGGTTATTCCGATGCTTTGTGAACGCCAGCCGGGAGAACCCGGCAAGTCTTTCTTGTTAGAATTATTACATTCAAAAGGTGAAATGATGTCTGGTAAACCATTAACTAAAACAGACTATTTGATGCGTTTACGCCGCTGTCAGACAATTGATACGCTGGAGCGCGTAATTGAAAAGAATAAATATGAACTTTCCGACAATGAATTGGCGGTATTTTACTCAGCAGCCGACCATCGTCTTGCTGAATTGACCATGAATAAGCTATACGACAAAATCCCAACTTCAGTATGGAAATTTATCCGCTAGTTCATTTTCTGTCATTAATACAACAGCACCTCAACAGGGATTACTCGGGATATTAAACGCCTGAGTCCCGTATTGCTGCATATGAAACCGGTTTCGCTTTATACTGTTTTTTCTTTAAACAGGAGAAGACCATGAGCGAAGAAAAAAGGAAAATGATCGCCGGCGAACCTTACCTTGCTGGAGACGCCACGCTAAAAGCAGACCGCCTGCATGCCCGGCAGGTGCTGCACCGCTACAACCACTCAGCACCGGATGAGCGCGAATCGCGCGCCGCTCTGCTGGCTGAACTATTTGGTAAGCCCACTGACGCGTATATCGAACCCACTTTCCGCTGCGATTACGGCTATAACATCAGCCTCGGCGCCAATTTTTACGCGAACTTTGACTGCGTGATGCTCGATGTTTGCCCGATCCGAATTGGCGATAACTGTATGCTGGCGCCGGGCGTTCATATCTATACCGCGACCCATCCGCTGGACCCAACGGAACGCAACAGCGGTATCGAGTATGGTAAACCGGTAACGATCGGCCACAACGTATGGATTGGCGGCCGGGCGGTCATCAACCCTGGAGTGACCATTGGCGACAATGCGGTTATTGCCTCCGGCGCAGTGGTGGTGAAAGACGTGCCGGCCAATGCGGTAGTTGGCGGTAATCCAGCCCAAATCATCAAGCTGCTATTAACCGAAAAATAGTAACTGTTATGCTTTTCTGTAACTGATCTGTTACTTTAACCCCGGTCTCCGGCAACATAAAATAACTGTCAGACTGAGCCGTAGAGCCTGAAATGCCGGGCTCTACGAAGAATTCGGGGACTAAAATGACAGAAATACAGCGCCTGCTAACCAATACCATCGAGGAACTGAACGAAAAAGAAAAGCGCGATAATCGCCCGCGTTTTAGTATCAGTTTTATTCGCAACCATCCATGGCTATTTGTCGCTATGTACGCCGCCTTTTTGGCCACTCTCATCGTCATGCTGCGCTCTGAGACGCTGGTGGATTCCGTGTGGCTGCTGATCGTTCTGTTTGTTCTGCTGAACGGCTTTTTCTTCTTTGACGTCTACCCGCGCTACCGTTATGAAGATATCGATGTGCTCGATTTTCGCGTCTGTTATAACGGTGAATGGTATAACACCCGTTTCGTCCCTGAACAGCTGATTGACGGCATTCTGCAATCGCCACAGGTCGCCCATGAGCAGAAAGCTCAACTGCAGAAAATGATCGCGACCAAAGGTGAACTCTCCTTCTACGATGTTTTCACCCTGACCCGCGTTGCTGCCTGATTAGCCTGTTCAACGTCCGCAGCGCCGGTACGAAATGCGCCGCGGACGTATTGCCATACCCCAGAACCAGACCGCTACGCGCCTTATGCGGGTTAAGATAAAAGCGGCTAAGCGCCGCTGGCGCCATTTGATACTGACGCGCCTGCTCGACAATTTGCACATCGTCAATGTCATCGACGGCAACCGTTAAATGCAAGCCGCCCTCCCCCCCCCAAATCTCATTCGCCAGCGTGAATTCGCTTGCCACAGCCTCGCGTAACTGCTGCTGACGCCGACGATATAATCGGCGCATTGAGGCCAGATGGCGAGCATAATGGCCCTCTTCGATGAACAGCGCCAGCGCACGCTGTTCCAGACGATGGCCGCCGCGCAACAGCGCGCCGATCGCGCCCTGAGCCGCCTCGGCCAGCGCCGACGGCATCACCGCGAAGCCTATTCTTAATGAAGGAAATAGCGTTTTGCTGAAGGTACCAAGGTAAACCACCGGTGCCTGCGCCACCATGCCGAGCATCGCCTGAATCGGCTCGCCGCTGTAGCGAAACTCGCTATCATAGTCATCTTCCACAATCCACGCGTCATGCTGGCGGGCATATTCCAGCAATGCCAGACGACGTCCGGCGCTCATCACCGCCCCGCTCGGATATTGGTGCGAAGGCGAGGTAAAGATAAGCCGCGGCGCTACCTCGTTAACGCTATCAGGACACATGCCATCACCGTCAACAGGTATCCCCTTCAGCTGTAACCCGGCTTTAATAAACACGCTTTTCGCGCCGAAATAACCGGGCTCTTCAACCCAGGCAGTATCCCCCGCGACGCTCAGCAGATGCGTGCAAAGGTTAACGCCCTCCAGCGCGCCTTCAGTGATCACAATTTGCCGCGCCGTGCAGCGTATGCCCCGGGATAAAGTCAGATGACGGGCTATCGCCTCGCGCAGCGCCGGTTCACCGGCCGCCTCCCCGTATCCAAGGATCGTGCTGCCATCCTCGCGCAGTACCCGATCGAGCAAACGACGCCAGATAGCCAGCGGGAAGTAGTTCACCGCGGGCATTCCGGTAGTCAACAACAGCGCCGGGGAGTCCCGTCGACCCGGCAGCGGTAGCGTGCGCAAGCGCTCAGGCAAAACAAACGTTGGTGGCGCCGGCTCGCTTTCCGCCAGCGTATTGAGCGCTGCCACATACGTCCCCTGACGACTGCGGATCAGATATCCCTCTATCGCCAGCTGTTCCAGCGCGTTGTTTACGGTATTGCGCGATACGCCAGCACGCTGCGCAATAACGCGCGCGCCCGGCAACCGGCTATGGCTGAGTAACTCGCCCTGTAAAATGGCCTCGCGCAGCGCCTGATAGAGCGCGCGCTGTAGCGTCGCGTCTCCCCGTTGCTGTATCCCGCGCGTCAGTAGGGCAAAAAAAGCATCGTCCGGAATATTCATCATGGCTCCTAGTGGCACCCTAAAAATATACCTTTATGGCCCTTTTTATGGAACCAGCAGACGTTTAATCTCAGGACTCTTCCCGCAAACAGGACTTGACCGATGACGCAATACAACCAATTCAACCAACTCGTTGGCGACGCTCTACCTGACTGGCAGCCACGCCCCTGGCCGCAGCGCCAGACCTTGCAAGGACAGTTATGCCGCCTGGAACCGCTTGACGTCAAACACGCGCAAGCGCTGTTCAACGCCTATCGACAGGCGCCTGATACCCGCGCCTGGACCTGGCTTTTGCGTGAACCGGAAAACAGCGTTACCGAATTCAGCGCCTGGATTGCCAGCATCAGCGAGCTGAACGATCCGCTTCACTTCGCGGTAATTGATGAATGCAGTGGGCAGCCGGTCGGCTCGTTAGCGCTGATGCGTATTGACGGCAAAAACGGCGTCGTTGAAGTCGGCCATGTTCACTTTTCGCCGCTACTAAGCCGCAAAGCGATGGCCACCGAGGCACAGTGGCTGCTGATGCGTTATGTCTTTGAGTCGCTCGGCTACCGCCGCTATGAATGGAAATGCAATAGCCTGAATGAACCGTCGCGGCGCGCGGCGCTGCGCTTAGGTTTTCAGTTCGAAGGGCGCTTTCGACAAGCGCTGGTGATAAAAGGCCACAATCGCGATACCGACTGGTTTTCCATTATCGATAGCGAGTGGCCACAGATAGATAGCGCAATGCGCCAGTGGCTGGCCGCCGGTAATTTCGATGCCAACGGCCAGCAATACCGCACGCTGGAAAGCTTTCGCAAACCAACGAATTAACGCCGTTTTTTACGTCCCTGCACCGCCTTAAAGCGCGGGTTACTTTTGCAGATAACATACAGCCGCCCTTTGCGTTTCACTATCTGGCAATCCGGGTGGCGCTGTTTAGCGCTACGCAATGAGTTCAGTACCTGCATGTTTAGCTCCTTTTCGCATCAATAAAACCACCGAAGCGCTGGCGGAAACGAGCGGCGCTGCCTTCGGTAGCATGTGTTTTCTGCTTACCGGTGTAATACGGATGGGATTTAGACGAAACATCTAAGGTGACATACGGATAGGTTACGCCATCCAGTTCAATCTCACGCTCGGTTTTAATAGTGGATCCCACTTTGAAGTACTCGTTCACGCTCGTATCGTGAAAAACGACGGTACGGTAGTGCGGATGAATATTAGCTTTCATGGCAAACCTCAATTTGTACGTTATAACATAACAATTAAAGTACACCGTTGACCGCCAAAGATCAACCACAGGAAATTCACGGTTTCAGCGGGAACCACGCGGTGGCTCAGAGGGCGATCATTTGCCCCCTTCTCCCGAATCGCAATATTCGCGACCCGGGTCTTTTCTTCGCTTTCGCGTATACTCAGAGCAATTCCCCGTAAAATAAGGACATACCCATGACGACTCGCCATTTAATGAGTCTGGTTACAGGGGTGCTTATTCTCGCCATCGTGCTACCCATCGCCTTAAGTATCTGGCTGGCAATGCGCCAGGCGCAGGCGCAGTTTTATAGCGAGCTCGACCACTACTCAAAACGCATTGTCATGCGCGTAGAACAAGTCGCCGCTCAGGCCAAAGAAGCATTACAAGAAGCCGATGCGCACAGCGCCAGTGCCTGTTCACCAGAACATTTGCTGAATATGCGCCGTATTGCCTACACCCATCGCTATGTGCAGGAAGTACTCTGGTTGCGTAATTCGGTGCCGATGTGCTCATCGCTTGAGGATCACCAGGTCTCGGTGACGTTTCCGCAGCCCGACCACGTCACCGCCGACGGTTACAGCACCTGGCTTACCTCAATCAACGACCTCGGCCTGCAACATCGCATGACCGCCTTTGGCAACAAAAATCATATTGTGATGATCGACCCGGTGTCGTTTATTGATGTCATCGCCACCGGTCAGGAAAAGATCCACACGATATTATTCGGCACCGAGCACGATCAGGTGGTGATCAGTAGCCAGCCGATCGATCCCGCAGTTTGGACGCGAATTAAAAACCTCCATAGCGAGACGCTAACGCTGAATGACACCGTCTATCGCGTGCATATCATCCCTGAACTGGGTCTTGGCGTCGCCAGTTGGTCGTCCACGCAGCCACTGGATGCGCGCCTTCGCCAGCAGCTGCTGCTATGGCTGCCGATAGGGCTCTTTACCAGCCTGTTGACCTCTTTTTTACTTCTACGCCTGCTGCGCAGATTACGCTCGCCGCGTTATGGCATGCTGGATGCGCTACAGTCAGATGCCATTCAGGTTTACTATCAGCCGATCGTCTCGCTGGAGGATGGCAAAATCGCCGGCGCCGAAGCGCTGGCCCGCTGGCAGCAGCCGGATGGCACTTTTTTATCGCCGGATATTTTTATCCCGCTGGCCGAGCAAACCGGGCTGATCACCCGGTTGACCGAGGATATCGTGCGTAAAATCTTTGCCGACCTCGGCCCCTGGCTGCGCCATCATCCGCAGATGCACATCTCTATTAATCTGTCGGTGGATGACCTGCGCTCGCCTACGTTGCCAACACAACTCAAGGAACAACTGGCTCGCTGGGGAATCAATGCGGAACAGATCTCCCTTGAGCTTACCGAACGCGGCTTTGTTGATCCACAAACCACTCTGCCGGTGATTATTGGCTATCGCCAGGCGGGACACCGGATCTCGATCGATGATTTCGGCACCGGCTATTCCAGCCTCAGTTACCTGCAAACGCTGGATGTCGATACGCTGAAGATCGATAAGTCTTTTGTCGATACCCTGGAATATAAGCCGCTGACGCCGCATATCATTGAGATGGCGAAGTCGCTGAATCTGGCGATTGTCGCCGAAGGGGTGGAAACGCCCGCTCAGCGCGACTGGCTGCGCGCGCATGGCGTCAATTACGCGCAAGGCTGGCTGTACTGTAAGGCGCTACCGAAAGAGGAATTTATTCAGTGGGCGGAACATAATATTAAAACGCATTAATACCATGTGCGGCGCGCTGGCAACCAGTCGCGCCGCCGGATTTACTCGTCAAGAATCGGCGCAAACCCGCCGAAGATCATGCGCTTGCCGTCAAATGGCAAGCTATCGCTAAGCGCTTTGATCCGCGGGTCGCTCATCATTTTCGCATTGGCCGCATCCCTGATCTCCTTAGACGGGTACTCGATCCAACTGAAAACCACTTCCTCATCCGCCTGCGCTTTAACCGACATGCGGAAATCCGTCAGCTTTCCTTCCGGGACATCATCCGACCAACACTCCACGACGCGCGTGGCACCAAACTCTTTAAACAGCGGCGCCGATTTTGCTGCCAGTTCGCGGTATGCCTCCTTATTTTCCGCAGGGACGGCAACGACAAAACCATCAACATACTTCATGAGTGAGTCTCCGAAGTGAACAGCGCCGGCGGCATATCCGTCGGCGTCTGAGTGATAAGTTTAGTCGCTGCTATCGCGAACGGCGATTTCAGGACGCCAGCCCCCGGCTTTTCGCCGCCGTACTGACTGCTCGCGGTTGACGGAACCAGGGTAAAAACAGCTGGATCAGCGGGCCGATAGCAAAGGCGTAAACCACGGTGCCAACCCCGACTTTGCCGCCCAGCAGCCAGCCAATCAGCAGTACCGAGACTTCGATAGCGGTACGGATACCACGCAAAGACCAGCCGGTTCGCGCATGCAATCCGGTCATCAAGCCATCACGCGGCCCGGGACCAAAACCGGCGCCGATATACATCCCGGTTGCTATCGCATTCATCACCACCGCGCCGGCGAGTAGCAGACTACGCGCGGGCAGCGATTCCAGCGGCGGAAGTACCGCGAGCGTGGCATCGGCCGCAAGGCCAAGCACGATGACATTGCTAATGGTGCCGAGACCCGGCATCTGACGCAGCGGGATCCACAGCAGCAGCACCGCGGCGCCGGTCGCAATAATCACCGTACCGAAACTGATATTAAGCTGTTTCGCCACCCCCAGATGAAACACATCCCACGGATCGGCCCCGAGGTTGGCATGGACGAATAACGCCGTCGACACGCCATAGAGAACCAGACCAATATAAAGTTGTAGCAAACGACGGACCATAAACACCTCAGTATGTATTGCGAACACCCCCATCATCAGCGAAAATGGATTGGTAATTAATGGCCAGTTTTTTAAAAGTGGATCGCTATGTCAGTACGTCGTTTTGGAACACAATCGCTGGTACGCCTGCTCGGCAACTGGCAATCCCCTTCCTCGCGCGCGCCGCTGTGGCGGCAGCTGGCAGAAGCGCTGCGTCTGTTGATCCTTGATGGACGGCTGGCGCTGGAGACCCGTCTGCCCGGCGAGCGGGAACTGGCGACGGCGCTAAATGTTAGCCGCACCACTATCGCCAGCGCGCTGGGGTTATTGCGAGAAGAAGGCTATCTGCAAAGTCGCCAGGGAAGTGGTTCACGCATTGCGCTACCTGCCGGCCCTCTGCACCCCGGAGAGCAGACGCTTTCGGCACCATCGGTCAATCTCGCCACCGCCGCCCTCAGCGCCGGACCGGAGATTCATCAAGCCTACAGCCACGCGCTGACGCTGATGCCGCAGTATTTGTCCTATACCGGCTACGATCAGCAGGGGTTAGTCGATTTGCGCGCAATCATTGCCCGCCGCTATAGCGAACGCGGCCTGCCGACACAGGCGGATGAAGTGATGATTGTGAATGGCGCGCTGAGCGGATTTGCCCTGGTACTGCGTCTGTTAACCGGGCCAGGCGATCGGGTGGTAGTTGACGCGCCCTCTTACCCGATGGCGATTAACGCTATTCGCGGCGCCTCCTGCCGACCGATAGGCGTCTCTTTACCGGAAAAGGGCTGGGACTGCGACGGCCTGGCGGCGACCATTGCCCAAACTTCGCCGCGGCTGGCCTTTATGATGCCGGATTTTCATAATCCCACCGGTCGCTGCATGGATAGCGAAACCCGGCAGCGCGTCGCCGATCTGGCCGCCAGCACGCGAACGACGCTGGTCGCTGACGAAACGATGGTCGATTTATGGTACAACGCCCCACCGCCGCCGCCGCTGGCGGCTTTCAACCCTGAAGCACCGATAATCACTATTGGTTCAGCGGGTAAAACGTTCTGGGGAGGACTGCGAATTGGCTGGATCCGCGCCCCGGCACGGACGATTGCCTCGCTCATCCAGGCGCGGGATACACTCGATCTCGGTTCGCCGCTGCTGGAACAGCTGGCTTGTTGTTGGCTACTTGAGAACGAACAAACACTGTTGCCGCAACGGCGGGCAATGCTGGCCGCGCGTCGTGATATGTGCGCTGCGTTGATGGCGGAATATTTTCCCCACTGGCGCTTTTGCGTCCCCGAGGGCGGGCTATCGTTTTGGGTGGAGCTGCCGGAGATGTTGGCAACGCAGTTTTCGGTGCGCGCTGAGAATGCCGGCATTCATATCGGTACCGGTACACGATTCGGTCTGGAAGGTGCCTTCGACCGTTATTTACGTTTGCCTTTCACGCTGCCGGATACGGAATTGCGCAACGCCTTCAGCATTTTACAACCGCTGTGGCAGACCCTTACGCAACAGAAAGAAATGGCGAGAACACGTAAAATAATATAATAAAATATCGACGGGCTGGGATCAGCCCGTCAAAAACCACCATCCATGATGAATATGAGATGTTTTATAAAATTGCAGTACCATCTTGCCCACGCCGCATGTCATTACGATGACAACCGCGTAGTCATTTCATTAATGCTGGCGCGGAATAGGAAAACCTTTTAGCGAAATAATAAAGCCATCGTCATCTTTTTTAATTTTTGCGCCGGTTTCACACCAGTCGGAAGCAATGCGAAAAAACTCATCACTACCGATATTCCAGTTCAGGCGCACGTGCTTAACGTACCCGGAACGCAGCAGGTCACAGGCTTCACTGTAACTGCTGGCTGTAGAGAATTGTTGTTTCATCTTTTCTTCTTCAGAAGTTTCCGTAATGCTTTGATTTCTTTAGGGGTTAACGGCGACGCTTCCTCTTCGGTATGCTGGTTATCAATATCCTCATGCGAAACCCCCGCCTCGTCTGCTGAATCAATGGCCGCAAGCGCCAATTGCAGCAGCTTCTCCGTAGCCGTGCCTAAATTCTCGTTATTCACTTCCGCATAATGACGCAGTTTATCTTTTAACTCTGCGTCAATTTTCACATTCAGAACTACTGTGGTCATGATCACGCTTCCCGTGCAATAAAATCATCATAATTAATACACGAAGTTAACATCTTGATCCAGAGATATTATTTATCCTTAATAATATCTGGTAATTCCATGAAATAATTTGCCCATTATATATGACATGAAAATGACATTAGTATGTCATTATTATTTCATATTTATGACAATACAAAATTAAGGTATAAAAAAGAGTCGTTTTAGTAACGTAAAACAATAAATAAAGTGAAGCTGCCTATAATAGTAGCAGAGAATAAAAGCACAAAAAATGAAGGGATTTTAAATCAGGACCGCCAGAAATGGGTGGGGGCCCTGCCAGCTACATCCCGGCACACACGTCGTCTGCTCTGGCTGCTTCCTTCCGGACCTGACCTGGTAAACAGAGTAGCGTTGCGGGAGAACCAACAGAGCCCCCATTGAGAGCGTTGATAACCAACGCGCTGGCGCATTATCCCTATAGCACTCCTGAATTGCAAGCCACTCGCGTCCAGCTGCTGGTTTATTATGCAAAACGTAGGTTTTCCCGGCAAATAGTGCCTTTGTCCGGCCGAACGTCCCAGCAATGAGAGAGATTGCGAGCCCCATCGCGGCACAGTTTACCGCAACCCGCCATACTTATTCGTCCTGTGTCTTTTCAACGTGTTGTCGCTACGGTAATCGCATGACTCAATCACCACGCTCCACCACTACCTTGCCCATGCCCGCCATTGATGGCGTAACCGTACCCTTTCACGGCATGAATTTTCTACGCCCCGAGCTGCTGCTGGATTTCGTCAGCGTCAGTCCCGCGCCGTTGTTATCGGTGGCCCCCGTTGCCCTGCTCTTTTCCACGGTGGGCGTATTGCAACACGTCGAGCTGCGTAAGCTGCCCGTTGAGGTTAAAGGCCGGGTGGTTTATCCCATTTCATCGCTCAAATACCCGACGCTGCGCGGCAAACTGATTATCAATGCGCAATCGCAGCGGCTGAAGTTTCTTGAAAGCCTGATTGCCAACAGCCCGCATGACAATATTCATGGTATGCAGATCCTCGGGCTGGCGCTGGAATTCACCGTCCTTTGACGGCTGTACAGTATGGGGGCAAGCGCTTATTCTGAGCTTTTCTCGCGTGAAGGAGTGATGATGGAGGACGTCCACGACAGCTTTCCCCAGCGGGTCTGGCAGATAGTCGCCTCAATTCCGGAAGGGTATGTCACCACCTACGGCGATGTCGCTCTGTTGGCGGGCTCGCCGCGCGCGGCGCGTCAGGTGGGCGGCGTGTTAAAGCGCCTACCGGAAGGCTCAACCCTGCCATGGCACCGGGTGGTGAATCGCCACGGCGATATTTCGCTGACCGGCCCTGACCTACAGCGCCAGCGTCAGGCGCTGCTAGCGGAAGGCGTCCAGGTCTCCGGCAGCGGTCATATCGACCTGCAACACTATCGCTGGGTTTATTAAGGGCAAAAAAATGCCCCTGAACAGGGGCATGGAGACGTTTATTGCGCCATCGGCGCCATATCATTAGCCACCGGCACTGGCGCATGCTGCACCGGCACCAGCACCAGATCGGCGCGATTACCGCCCTGGGTTACCACGGTCTGCACGGTATCGGTGATAAACATCAACTGGCCATTTACGGTAATCGCCGAACTCAGCAGGATCCGCGCGTTCGGTTTGATATCCGCCTGGTTATAAGGCAGCACAAAGTTGAACGGCGCCTGCTTACCTTCAGTACGGACCGCTTTTTGCGACAATACACGCGCTGGCGCATCGGCAAGCGACGCATCGGACAACGTCACGGTCAGTACCGCATCCGGCGGTAACGCTACGCGTTGGCGAATATTGATAGTCCCGGAAACATTAGGCTGTTGCTGCGAGGAGCTCAGTGAGGCAATGCCGTAAGGATCGGGTGCCGTCGTCTGATGAGCGGCGTTGCTGTTCGGGTTATTCGCACAGGCGGATAAGGCCGCAGCAACGGCGATAGCACTTAACATATAGGCAAATTTCATTATGTTCTCCTTTTCATCCCTTTAGTCACAGGAGTACGTCCTGCCATCACGATGGCTAAGACATTAGTATCGTGAATAAGTGTGGCACAGATCTCAGAATAATTCCCGGAAAGGGGCATTTATTCAGATTATTACACCCATCGGACCACTTGAGATTCCAGGTTATACTTGCCCACAATACGCGCTGCGTCAGCGCCGCTATCATTAATTGAGGGTAACTATGAGTCAGGCTCTAACCAATCTGCTGGCATTATTAAATCTGGAAAAAATTGAAGAAGGGCTGTTTCGCGGGCAGAGCGAAGACCTCGGCTTACGTCAGGTCTTCGGCGGCCAGGTGGTCGGTCAGGCGCTGTATGCCGCCAAAGAAACCGTGCCTGAGGAACGCCTGATTCACTCCTTTCATAGTTACTTCCTGCGTCCCGGCGATAGCCAAAAACCCATCGTTTACGATGTTGAAGTGCTGCGCGACGGCAATAGCTTCAGCGCTCGCCGGGTGGCGGCTATCCAGCACGGTAAACCCATCTTTTACATGACCGCCTCGTTCCAGGCCCCGGAACCGGGCTACGAACATCAAAAAGCAATGCCGGCAGCCCCGTCACCGGAAGGCCTGCCCTCTGAAACCGATATCGCCCGTAAACTGGCGCATCTGCTGCCGCCGCAGGCGAAAGAGAAGTTCCTCAGCGATAAACCGCTGGAAATTCGCCCGGTGGAGTTCCATAACCCGCTGAAAGGCCACGTTGCCGAACCCACCCGCCAGGTGTGGATCCGCGCCAACGGCGTAGTGCCGGATGATATTCGCGTCCACCAGTCGCTGCTGGGCTACGCGTCTGATTTTAATTTCCTGCCGGTAGCGCTACAGCCGCACGGCGTCGGCTTCCTTGAGCCGGGTATGCAGGTTGCCACCATCGACCACTCAATGTGGTTCCACCGCCCGTTTAACATCAACGAATGGCTGCTATACAGCGTTGAAAGCACTTCCGCCTCCAGCGCCCGTGGTTTTGTTCGCGGCGAATTCTATACCCAGGACGGTATTCTGGTCGCCTCGACGGTGCAGGAAGGCGTCATGCGTAACCGCAATAACTAATTCGCGACGGGCCCGCAATGGGCCCGCTTACCTTTAACGGCCAAGCAATTCGCGCGCACCGGCAATAAAATCACCCAATAGCCCGTTGCGACTCTCCCGCCGCCAGCACAGCGTAAGCGTCGTCACGGCAAAGGTCTCTTCCAGCAGGCAATAGCTGACCTCCGACACCAGCATGGCGCTTTGCGTCTCGGGCACCAACGTCACGCCCATTCCCATCGATACCTGGCCTATCGCCGTGGAGACATCACGCGAGTACTGAATCTTACGGGGCGTAAAACCCGCCTGCCGACAGGCGCTGATGGCTGACCAACCCAGTCCGACGCCGCACGGATCTTGCTGAATAAAAAACGTCTCTTCCGCCAGCGCCGCGAGTGGAATAGCGCGCCGGCTGGCGAGCGGATGATGGCGAGGTACCACCGCCACCAGCGGCCGGGTCGCAATATCCAGCAACTCCAGTTCATCATATTGCGCCCCTGGCGAGCGAATAAACGCCAGGTCGACCGTTTCGCTTAATAGCCCGGTTATCAGGTCGTTAACGTTATGCTCTTCAATCAGCAGATCGGCTTCGGGTTTACGTTGACGATAATTTCCTATTAACACGCTCAACGCCGGGTCGAAAATAGCCGAGCCAACGTAGCCAATTTTCAACTGCCCTTTGCGCCCCTGCCGCAAACTGCGCGCATTCTCGCGAAATTTATCGCAGTGGCCGAGGATCATCCGCGCCTCGGCCAGCAAAAATTGCCCTTCGGCGGTCAGCGCGACGTTGCGTCGATCGCGGGTAAATAGCCGCAATTCCAGCGCGTTCTCAAAACTTTTAATCTGCTGCGTCAGCGCCGGTTGCGTGATATGCAGACGCTGCGCCGCCCGACCAAAGTGCAACTCTTCCGCCAGAACCGTAAATGCCTGTAGCTGTCGATAATCCATCACGCCCTCCCGAAAACACTGATAATAATCTCTTATTAAAATGAGGGGAAATGTGATTGGACTCTTATCGGTATCTGGTGAGAATGAATAGCCATTGCCAGAAACCTGAAGGAAGTACGATGTCTGAACAACAAATGAAAGTAACCGATCTGCGTTCTGCTTTGGCGGTATTAAGCCAGTACGATGATGAACTTATCTACACCGACGAACCCGTTGACCCCATCGCCGAGCTCTCCGGCGTGTACCGCTATGTCGGCGCCCACGGCACCGTTCAGCGCCCGACCCGCGTTGGCCCGGCGATGATCTTTAATAAGGTCAAAGGCTACGATGATGTCAGAGTGCTTATTGGCCTGCTGTGTTCACGCCAGCGCGTCGCCCGCCTGTTTGGCACCACGCCGGAAAACCTGGCGTTTATGCTCAAAGACTCCGTGGCGAATCCTATCGCGCCAATCACCATCCCGCGCGACCAGGCGGCCTGCCAGGAGGTGGTACATCTGGCAAGCGATCCTGATTTCGATATTCTCAAAATTTTGCCTGCGCCGACTAACACCCCGGAAGACGCAGGTCCCTACTTTACCCTCGGCATGTGCTATGCCGCGGATCCGGAAACCGGCGATCATGATGTCACCATCCACCGCCTGTGCGTACAGAGCAAAGACGAAATCTCGATGTATTTCGTACCGGGACGTCATCTCGATACTTTCCGGCAAAAAGCCGAGGCGGCCGGGAAAGCGTTGCCTATCTCGATTAGCATCGGCGTGGATCCGGCGATTGAAATTGGCGCCTGCTTTGAGCCGCCGACCACCCCTCTCGGGTTTGATGAACTCTCCATCGCCGGCGCTCTACGTAATCAGGCCGTCGAGCTCAGCGAATGCGTGAGCGTCAACGCCCGCGCCATCGCCAACGCAGAAATCGTTATTGAAGGTGAACTGCTGCCGGGCGTGCGGGTACGCGAAGATCAGAATACCAACAGCGGGAAAGCGATGCCGGAGTTCCCCGGCTACACCGGTAGCGCTCAGGCGGAAGTGCCGGTGATCAAAGTCAAAGCAATTACCCACCGCCGTCACCCGATTCTGCAAACCTGTATCGGGCCGAGTGATGAACATACCAATCTTGCCGGGATCCCGACCGAAGCCAGCATTCTGCAAATGGTAGAGCGCGCGCTTCCAGGCTTTGTGCAAAACGTCCACTGTCCTTCGCCAGGCACCGGTAAATATCTCGCCGTGCTGCAGGTGAAGAAACGCCCCCCCAGCGATGAGGGCCGTCAGCGTCAGGCCGCGCTACTGGCGTTTTCCGCCTTCTCGGAGCTAAAGCACGTAATGCTGGTCGATGAAGACGTCGACGTTTTCGACATCAACGACGTCATGTGGGCGATGACCACCCGCTATCAGGGCGATGTCAGCACCGTGTTTATTCCCGGCGTACGTTGCCATCCGCTGGATCCATCATCCGACCCGGCCTTCAGCCCATCGATTCGCGATAGCGGTATTGCCTGCAAAACCATTTTCGACTGCACCGTCCCGTGGAATATGAAAGCCCACTTCCAGCGCAGCCAGTTTATGGAAGTGGATGTTGACCGCTTTATTCCTGGCTTCAGTAAGAAATAAATTCCACGCAAAGAAAAAGCCTCCCATGCGGGAGGCTTTGACGCTTATGGAGATTGCACAATATATCAGGCGTTGTAGGCGTTTTCGCCGTGGCTGTTGACGTCCAGCCCTTCGCGCTCCTGCTCTTCCGGAACCCGCAGGCCGACGGTCATCGCCGCCACTTTGAAGCCGATCCAGGCGACGACGGCGGACCAGACCACGGTAATGCCGATACTTTCCAGCTGTACCAGCAGCTGATGCCCCATCGTGACGCCTTCCGCATAGCCGACGCCGCCAAGGGTAGTGGAAGCGAAGATGCCAGTCAGGATACAACCGATGATGCCGCACACGCCATGAACGCCAAACACATCGCATGGGTCATCGACGCGCAGCCAGCGCTTCAGCACCGTGACGCCCCACAGCCCGGCCAGGCCGGCGATGATACCGATAATCAGCGAGCCGCCAACGCCAACATAACCGCACGCCGGAGTAATGCCGACCAGACCGGCAATCGCGCCGGAGCAGGCGCCCAGCAGCGAGGGTTTGCCGCGGGTGGCCCATTCGCCGAAGGTCCAGGCCAGAATCGCGCCAGCGGTCGCCACGACGGTATTTACGAAGGCCAGGGCGGCAATTTCGTTGGCCGCGCTTGCGGAACCGGCGTTAAAGCCGAACCAGCCGACATACAGAATCGCCGTACCGGTGAAGACCATCGGCAGGTTATGCGGTTTAAACGCTTCTTTGCCAAAGCCCACGCGTTTGCCCATCATATACGCGCCCACCAGCCCCGCTACCGCAGCGTTGATGTGTACGACGGTACCGCCGGCGAAGTCCAGCGCACCATGGGTCGCCAGCAGGCCGCCGCCCCACACCATATGCGCAATCGGCACGTAGGAGAGCGTGAGCCAAACCACCACAAAAATCAGTACCGCGGAGAAACGAATACGTTCCGCCAGCGCACCGACGATCAGGCCCACGGTGATACAGGCGAAAGAGCCCTGGAAAGCGACGTGGATATATTGATAGAACGAGCCCATCAACGCTTTCAGTTCAATATTCTTCAGCATCACCCAGTCGAAGCTGCCGAAGAAGCTACCGCCGCTACCGAAGGCAAGCGTATAGCCATAGATAACCCACAGCACGCAAACCAGGCCAAAAGTCACAATGACCTGAGTCAGCATTGAGAGCACGTTTTTACCGCGAATCAGGCCGCCGTAGAACAACGCAATGCCGGGGATTGTCATAAACAGCACCAGCGCGGTGCAAATCATCATAAAGGCGTTGTCGGCTTTATCCGCCACCGCCGGTTCGGCCGCCAGCGCCAGTCCCGGAAGCAGCGCCAGCGCTCCCAGAGCCGTTTTCATCGTCGTTCTCATCATCTCTTCATCCCCATCGCTGTGTGGTCAGGCAATTACAGTGCCGCTTCGTCGGATTCGCCGGTACGAATACGAATCACGCGCTGCAGTTCGGCGACAAAAATTTTGCCGTCGCCAATTTTTCCGGTCCAGGCGGCCTTGCCTATCACCTCGACAACCTCATCCAGCTGATCGTCGGCAATCGCAATATCAATTTTTACTTTTGGCAGGAAATTGACGCTGTATTCGGCGCCGCGATAGAGCTCGGCATGGCCTTTCTGGCGGCCGAAGCCTTTCACTTCCGTGACCGTCAGGCCCTGAATGCCGATGGAGGACAACGCTTCGCGAACGTCTTCCAGTTTGAATGGTTTGATTACCACGGTAACCAGCTTCATAAATCCCCTCCAGTCAGTATTTGATAGTGGCCGCAGCTAACACAGGAGATAAAGCAAGGGATATGCCAAAAATGAAAACGGGCCGTGAATCGGCCCGTTTATGGAGAAAAAAACGCGAGGATGTTACTGGCGAGACGGCAAATGACCGCTAATGCGCAAAAATGCACCAATACGGTGCGCCCTTAGTGAGCAAGTTGCACCACTTCACGTCACCCCTGCACCAATGCCTGCTGATGGTGCATCAGGCGCTCAGCGACTCCTCCTCAACGCTGGCGGCTAGCTCTTCGCCAGCCAGCTGTAGCTGGTACATCTGCCAGTAACGGCCCTTCGCCGCCAGCAATTGCTGATGGTTCCCGCGCTCGACGGCTTGGCCACGGTGCAGCACCAGGATCGTATCCGCTTCGACGATGGTCGACAGACGGTGGGCGATAACTACCAGCGTGGTGTGCTCGCGCACTTTCGCCAGCGCCTGCTGGATAGCCTGCTCGGTACCGGAATCGATGTTAGCTGTCGCTTCATCGAGGATCAGCACCTGCGGCGTCTCGACCAGCACACGGGCCAGCGCCAACAGCTGTTTCTGCCCCACCGACAGGTTGTTGCCCTGCTCGCCCAGTTGGGTATAAATCCCGTCGCTCATTTCACGGGCAAGGTCAGCGAGCTGCACCGCCTCCAGCGCTTCCCAGACCTGCTGCTCGCTGATATCGCGGCCCAGCGTCACGTTGGCATAGAAGGTATCGGCTAATACCACCGGATCCTGTTGCACCATCGCGACGCCCCGACGTAAAGCGCTGTGGCTTAACGACGACAGCGGGCGGCCATCAAGACGAATTTCGCCTTTGGTCAACGGGTAGTAGCCCATCATCAGGCTGGCCAACGTGCTCTTGCCGCTACCGGTATGGCCAACCAGCGCCACAAAACCGCGCGAAGGAATATCCAGATTGATATCCTGCAGCACCAGCCGATCGTCGCGATAGGCAAAAGAGACGTTATCAATCGCCACCGCACCGCTGCGTAACGGCGCGCTATCGTTACCCCAGCTCTGGCGTGGACGGTCCATCAGCTCAAACACGCGTTCGCCCGCCACCACCGCTTGCTGCAGCATCGACTGCTGGGTGGTAAGTTCGATCAGCGGTTCGTTAAGCCGCCCGAGATAGCTAATAAAGGCATATAACACCCCGACTTCGATACTTCCGGAAGCGCTAAAACCAAACAGCATCAGCAGGCCGCAGAGGATCAGCGATGAAAACAGGCTTAACAGCGGTCGCAGCAGGAAACCATCCAGACGCAGCGTCTGCATGCGCGCCAGATAGTGTCCGTAACTGGCTTCACGCATTCGCTCGCCGAATCGCGCCTGCTGGCGGAATTGCTGAATAACGCCCATGCCGTTGATCACTTCGTTGAAGCCATCATTGATATCGGCAAGCCAGGCGCGCATGCGACGCACGATCGGCGTGCTGTAACGCTGATAGATAGCCATCACGATCAGCACCGCCGGGAAGATAGCCACCGCCACCAGCGCCATTCGCCAGTCGAGACTAAACATCGCCACCAGCATCGCACCAATCAGCGCCGCGCTACGCAGCACCGTCGCCACGACTGTCACGTACAGGTCACGGATCACTTCGGTATCGTTGGTAACGCGTGATATCAACTGGCCGACCGGTTGCGTATCAAACTCGCTTAACGGCTGACGCAGCGCAGCGTCCATCACATCGCTGCGCAACTGCTGCACCACGCCGACCGCCGCCCGGTTAAACAGCAGCGCCTGGTTATAGTGCAGCGTAGCGGCAAGGATCTGCAGGCAGATATAGGCCGCCGCCAGGCCGCTGACCAGCTTCACCGGTAGCGACTGTTTCGCCACCATGTTATCAATGAAATAGCTTATCAGCAGCGGGCCGCTGACTTCCGCCGCCGCCGCTATCCACATCATGATAACGGCAATGATAAGCGGCTTACGCCACGGCGAACCGTAGGCCAGCAGACGTTTCAGGGTCGGCCAGAGATCGGCGAAATTACGCATCTGTCGCCTCCTCATCCTGCGGCGCATCGTCGAGCGCTGCTTCCAGTTGCTGATAGCGGTACATATCGCGATACCATCCCGACTGGGTGGCAAGCTGCTCATGGCGGCCGCGCTGGGCAATATGGCCGTGTTGCAGAACCAAAATTTCACTGGCTTCGGTTAATGCTGAGAGGCGGTGGGCGCTGATGATCACCGTCCGCCCTTCCCCCCACTGTCGCAGGTTATGCAAAATATCATGCTCCGTCCGCCCATCAACCGCCGACAGCGCGTCATCAAGGATCAGGATTTCCGCCTCCAGCAGCAGCGCTCGGGCAATAGAAATACGTTGTTTCTGACCGCCTGAGAGCATGACGCCGCGCTCGCCGACTTCCGTTTCATAGCCCTGCGGCAGGCGCAGAATATCATCATGAACGCTGGCCAGCCGCGCGACATGTTCGATTTGTTCCCGGGTCGCGTCCGGTTTACCCAAGGCAATGTTATTGGCCACGGTATCGGAGAACAGGAATGGGGTTTGATTGACCACCGCCAGCCGCCCGCGCCAGCTATCAAGCTGCAGGCGAGACAGCGGAATATCATGGAAACGGATATCCCCCTCGGTAACATCAAAATGGCGCTGAATAAGGGAAAGTATGGTGCTTTTCCCGGCTCCCGTCGGGCCGCAGATACCGAGCATTTGCCCCGGCTGCAGGGTGAAGTTAACCTTCTCCAGCGACGGTTTCGTCGCCTGCGGATAGATAAATTCGCGCACCGCCACGTTAAGTGCCCCGCGCCCCTCCGGCACCGTTTCGCTACCATCTTTGACCACCGGCGCTTCTTCCAGCATCGAACGAATACGTCCATAGGCGGCGCTACCGCGCTCAACGATGTTAAACATCCACGCCAGCGCCAGCATTGGCCAAATCATCAGGCCGAGATACATGACAAAACTGGTTAACTGACCAAGGGTCAGCTCGCCCTGCAACACCAGCCAGCTGCCGCCGCCGATTGCCAGCAGGTTGGCCGCGCCAATGGCAATATAGATTGTCGGGTCGAAGCGGGCATCGATACGCGCGACCCGCATGTTCTTCGCCCCGGTATCCGCCGCATCGGCGGCAAACTGCGCCGACTGGCGATCCTCAAGGCCGAACGCTTTAATCATCCGTATGCTGGTCAGGCTTTCCTGTGTGCGATCGTTGAGGCTGGAAAAAGCCGCCTGCGCCACGCGGAAACGCTCATGCAGGGCATCGCCATTACGCTTGATCGCCAGCGCCATAAACGGCATCGGCACCAGCGCCAGCAGCGTTAACTGCCAGCTGATTTGCGTCGACATCACAATCAGTACCGCACAGCCCATCACCAATGAATCCACCAGCGTCAGGACGCCCTCGCCGGCGGCGAAGACGACGCGGTCAACATCGTTGGTCGCGCGGGCAATAAGATCGCCGGTACGGTGACGCAGATAGAAGGCCGGATGCTGGCGGCTGAGCTGACGGTAGAAGTCTTCACGCAGTTCAACGGCCAGTTGATAAGAGGCGCCGAAGAGCAGCACGCGCCAGACATAGCGCAGCAGATAAATCATCACCGCGATAACCACCAGCGCGCCGATCCACATCCACACCTGCTCTGCGGTGTAATGTTCTTTAGTCACGCCATCGACCACAATCCCCACTACTTTCGGCGGGATTAGCTGGAGTACGGCAATAACGGCAAGCAGAGCGACGGCGCCGAGATAGCGGCGCCACTCCCGGCGAAAGTACCAGCTAAGTTGAGCAAATAATCGCAAACGGTAAAATCCTGAATGTATAATTCGTGGCGGCAAAAAGCCGTTAATCAATAGGTAAGGCCGTGGTGTATTTTATCTGTTCCATGGCAAAACTCGAAGTGACATCCGACAGCCCCGGCACGCTGTTCACCAGACGTTTATAAAAGTCGTCATAGCGCTTCATATCCGCGACCTGCACCCGTAGCAGGTAATCGTACTCGCCAGCCATACGCCAGAAACCCAGCACTTCCGCCATTTGCGACACTTCGCTAACAAAGCGGCAGTACCAGTCGCTGCTGTGATGCTGGGTTTTTATCAAAACGAAGGCGGTTAGACCGAGCCCCAGCTTTTCCGCATCCAGAATGGCCACGCGCTCGCGCAGGATACCTTCGTCCTCAAGGCGCTTGAGCCGTTTCCAGCAGGGCGTGGTGGTCAGATTAACGGCATCCGCCAGCGCCTGCAAAGAGAGGGTGCAGTCAGTTTGCAGCAATGAGAGCAGCTTACGGTCAATTTTATCTAGCATAAGGCCACCAGAGAGAATAATTTACTCCCGTAATTGTAATTGAAAGGCCAAATAGCAACAATTTTTCCCGCACAATCCGCTAAGCTGGGCACAAAATGACAAACAGGAATCCGAGATGAACAGCGCCTGGGTAAAACATGCTATTAGTGAAATTAACGCCGACTATCAGCGTTCCGCCGATACACACCTGATCCGCCTGGCGTTGCCTGGTTTTCCGGGGATCCCTATTTATCTGAAAGATGAGAGTACGCATCCAACCGGTAGCCTCAAGCACCGACTGGCGCGCTCGCTGTTTCTCTATGGTCTGTGCAACGGATGGATCAAAGAAGGCACCACGATTATCGAATCGTCTTCGGGTTCGACGGCGGTCTCAGAAGCCTATTTTGCTCGCCTGCTGGGCCTGCCGTTTATTGCCGTGATGCCCTCCTGTACGGCGAAACGTAAAATCGAACAGATTGAATTTTATGGCGGACGCTGTCATTTCGTCGACAACGCCTGCGAAATCTATGCTGCTTCCGAAATGCTGGCGCGCGAGTTGAATGGCCACTATATGGATCAGTTCACCTTCGCCGAGCGCGCCACCGACTGGCGCGGCAATAACAATATCGCCGACAGCATTTTCCGCCAGATGACCCATGAGCCGTATCCGCAGCCGTCGTGGATCGTCATGAGCGCCGGTACCGGCGGTACTTCTGCAACCATCGGCCGCTATATTCGCTGCCAGGGTTACGAGACGCAACTGATGGTCGTCGACCCGCAGAATTCGGTGTTCCTCGATTACTGGCAAAGCCGCGACGCCAGCCTGCGCAGCCCGGTCGGCAGCAAGATCGAAGGGATTGGCCGTCCGCGCGTCGAGCCATCGTTTATTCCTGACGTCGTCGATGAGATGCTGCGCGTTCCGGATGCCGCCAGCGTCGCTACCGCCCTGTGGCTGGAAAAGCAGCTTGGAAGAAAAGTCGGCGCCTCCACCGGTACCAATATGTGGGGCGTGCTGCAACTGGCCACGCGCATGCGCGATAAAGGACGCCAGGGTTCCATCGTCACCCTGTTGTGCGACAGCGGCGAACGTTATCTCGAAAGCTATTACAACCCGCAGTGGGTCGCGGCGAATATCGGCGATATTAGCCCGTGGCAGACGCAGATTATGCAACTAAGCGGCGCACAATAAAAAAAGCCGGATAGAACGCTATCCGGCTTGCTGGTAGGGTCTCTCTATTCGGGGGAATAAGGAAGATCAGGATTATCCAGCCAATGTGTTAAAAAATGGGAAACAGCCTGATGACGGCAGTCTCCGATGATCGGTAGATGCGGCAGTTCAGCTTTGAGCTGCGGCATCGCGTTGCCCATAATGAACCCTCGCCCTACGCTACCGAGCATCTCGCGATCGTTCATTGCATCACCAAAGGCCATGCAGTCCTGCAAAGTGAAACCTAAGTGCTGGCTCAGCACCGCCAGCGCTGCCCCTTTATTACAGCCGACCGGCAGCACCTCCAGGCAATCCATCGCCGAGAAACAAAGAAACGCGCGATCGCCTAGCGCGTCATTTAGCTGGATCCGCAGGCGGCGCAGATCGTCATGATCGCCGCAGAAACAGATCTTGGTGACGTGGTGCGCCGGCATCCGTTTCGGATCGCTCAGTTGATAATGAAAGCCGCTGAAGGCGTGAGCCCGGAGCAGTTCCGGCCTTGCCTGGCCGGTAAACCAGCCGTCATCATTGAAAACGTGCATACTCGCCTGAGTATCCCACACGCTGTGCAGCACCTCTTCCGCCACTTCCGGATTCAGATCCTGGCGATACAGCTCTTCACCTTCCAGTGAATGGATGCGCGTGCCGTTACCGGTAATCAGAAAAGCATCAAGGGAAAACTCGCCGATCACATGGTGCATTTCCAGAGCATGGCGACCGGTGGCAAAGGTCAGGGCGATATCGCGTTCACGCAGCCGTCTCAGCGCCGTCAGAGTCTGTTCTCCGAGACGATGGTCCGGCATCAGCAGGGTGCCGTCCATATCAAATGCCGCTAATTTTGCCATGGTATTTTCCCCGATGTGTGATGGGTTTCGCTTGTGTTGCAGTATCGCCTGAGATATACGGAAGTAATAGTGAATAGATATTTTTTATTGTTCCGGGTTTTCGGCAAATGAGATTATTAAATCGTTTAAATCAGTATCAGCGCCTTTGGCAGCCGTCGTCCGGCGCTCCGCAGCAGGTGACCGTTGGCGAGCTGGCTGAACGCTGCTTTTGTAGCGAGCGCCATATCCGTACGCTGTTGCGCCAGGCTCAGGAGGCCGGCTGGTTAAGCTGGCAGGCCAGCTCCGGGCGCGGCAAGCGCGGAATGCTCTGTTTTTACAAAACCCCGGAAAGTTTGCGTAACGAGATGATGGAACAGGCGCTGAATAAGGGTCAGCAACAAAACGCGCTGGAGCTGGCGCAGCTGGCGCCGGTTGAGCTGAAAGCGTTGTTGCACCCCTTCCTCGGCGGACAGTGGCAAAACAATACCCCGACGCTGCGTATACCTTACTACCGTCCGCTGGAACCGCTGCGCCCCGGTTTTCTTCCCGGTCGTGCGGAACAACATTTGGCCGGGCAGATCTATTCCGGCCTGACGCGTTTCGACGATAGCGACAATACGCCGGTGGGCGATCTGGCACACCACTGGCAGGTATCACCCGATGGGCTGCGCTGGCACTTTTATATCCGCTCTACCCTGTGTTGGCATAACGGCGATACCGTGAAAACCTCACAGCTGCAGCAAAGACTACTGTTGCTCCTGGAACTCCCGGCTCTCCGCACCCTCTTTGCCAGCATCAGCCGTATCGATGTCACCCACGCCCAATGTTTGACGATTACGCTGCATCGCCCGGACTACTGGCTACCGTTCCGTTTAGCCAGCTATTGCAGCGTGCTGGCGCATCCTGACGATCCGGCGCTCGGTAGCGGTCCGTTCCGAATAAAGCTTTTTGGCCCGGATCTGGTTCGGCTGGAGAACCATCCCCGCTACCATTTACAGCATCCGCTGATCCAGGCGGTAGAATATTGGATCACGCCGCAGCTATTCGAAAGCGATCTCGGCACCAGCTGTCGCCATCCGGTACAGATCACCATCGGCGATCCCGAAGAGCTCAATAATTTGCGCCAGGTGAGCAACAGCATCAGCCTCGGCTTCTGCTATTTGACCCTGCGTCATAGCCCACGTCTCAGTAAAGCGCAGGCCCAGCGGATAATTTCGATTATCCACCGCTCGTCGTTGCTGGAAACGCTACCGCTGGATGAAGATCTGATTACGCCGAGCCATGAAGTGCTACCGGGCTGGTCCATTCCCCAGGGCCCGGAAAACCATGAGGTGCCGTTGCCGCCCCAACTCACCCTGCTCTATCATTTGCCGGTCGAATTACACACAATGGCTGAGCAACTGAAACTGCGCCTCGCCACTCTCGGCTGCGAACTGACGCTCATTTTTCACGACGCCAAAAATTGGGACGGCTGCCGGTATCTGGCGCAGGCCGATATGATGATGGGCGACCGCCTGATTGGCGAAGCGCCGGAATATACCCTTGAGCAGTGGCTGCGCTGCGATACGCTATGGCCCCATTTGCTGACCGGGGCGCAATATGCGCACCTGCAGGCAACGTTAGATGCCGTGCAGGCGCAGCCCGAAGCGCGTAGCCGCAACGATGCCCTGCGCAACGTCTTCAATACGCTGATGGATGACGCCATCATGACGCCGTTATTCAAATACAATTACCGCATCAGCGCGCCGCCGGGGGTTAATGGCCTGCGCCTTAATGCCAGAGGGTGGTTCGACTTTGCCAGCGCCTGGCTACCGGCATCATCGGCGTGAGAGAGCTGGTCGCCGCGAGCGTCTGACGGTACCATAACGCTTTCACTTATTTAGTCAGGAATTGCTATGAAACGCGCCGTAGTTGTCTTCAGCGGAGGACAAGACTCAACAACCTGCCTGGTGCAGGCACTGGAACAGTATGATGAAGTGCATTGCGTCACTTTTGATTATGGCCAACGCCACCGCGCCGAGATTGACGTGGCTCGCGAGCTGGCGCTAAAACTGGGCGCGGTGGCGCACAAAGTGCTGGACGTTACGCTGCTTAACGAACTGGCGGTGAGCAGCCTGACCCGCGATAGCATTCCGGTACCGGATTACGAGCCGGATGCCGATGGTATTCCGAATACCTTCGTTCCAGGTCGCAATATTCTGTTTTTAACCCTGACGGCGATCTACGCCTATCAGGTTAAGGCCGAAGCGATTATTACCGGCGTTTGCGAGACCGACTTCTCCGGTTACCCGGACTGCCGCGACGAATTTGTTAAAGCGCTGCACCACGCGGTTAGCCTTGGTATGGCGAAAGACATTCGCTTTGAAACGCCGCTGATGTGGCTCAACAAAGCCGAGACCTGGGCGCTGGCCGATTATTGGGGCCAGTTGGATCTGGTTCGCCGCGAAACGCTCACCTGCTATAACGGCATCAAGGGCGACGGCTGCGGCCAGTGTGCGGCCTGCAACCTGCGCGCCAACGGCCTGAATCAGTATCTGGGCGATCAGGCCGGCGTGATGGCGCAAATGAAGCAAAAAACCGGTCTGGGCCAGGGGCACGAAGCTTAAGTTCAACGTCCCCGGTGGCGCTTCGCTTACCGGGGCTACGGGTTCGCAACTCTCCGCGGTCCGACTGTTATTAGCGCAAATTCATCTGGTCGAGCTTTTCGCGCAACTCCCCTTCCAGCAGCTGCGCCTTCTGCGTTTTCAAATCAATGCAGACAAAGGTAATCAGCGCATCGGCCACCACTTCACCGTTAGGGTTAAGGGTCACAACCTGACTAAGGGTGCCGCTTTTGCCGTTCAACTGCTCAAGCTTACTGGTCACGGTGAGCACGTCGCCAAGTACCGCCGGGCGACGATAATTGATATTGATATTGACCACCACAAAAGCGATGTTATGGCTGGTCATCCAGTGAAACGCCGGACTACTCTCCAGCCCATCCCAGCGCGCCTCTTCGAGAAACTCCAGATAACGAGCATTGTTAACGTGCTGGTAAACATCCAGGTGATAACCGCGAACTTTAATTTGAGTCTGCATAGCGCACATGCCTTACTATTATTGTTGTTAATCAGGTAAGAGGTCACACCAGATGATGTAACCTCTTTAGCATGGCAAAGATTTGCTACTGTGCAAACCAACAGGCGAAAATTACAGCGTCAGATGTGACAGATTTCTCTCTACCAGTGAACTGCCCATCCCAGGGACCTGTTTAAGATCGTCGAGAGTCTTAAACGGCCCATATTCTTCGCGGTAGCTGACGATTGCCTGCGCTTTCTTGAGCCCAACGCCGTTCATAGCCTGTGCTAACTCCTCCGCGCTGGCATTATTGATGCTAACCTGCGCGCCGTGGGTATCCGCCGTTTTGGCCTCCTCCGGCATTTTCGTCTGCGGCGCCTGAATAGTTTCTTTTGCCGATGCCGCCTTGCCGCTCGCCGATGCCGCCAGCGCCCCCTGAGAACCCGCCGCACAAGCCAGCAACACGGCGGCAATAACCATTTTCATTCCTCTGTTCATGCTGTTATCTCCTTGTTTGTAGACAGCAAGGTCACGATAGCGGCTACAAAAAAGGAGTACAAAAGGCAGATTGCGGAAATGGAAAAGGCCGCGAAAGCGGCCTTTAAGTATTGCATCGCGTTACCTCGTTTTGCGAGACGGCGCGAAATTATTGCTGCTGGTCGATGATGTCGCCGAGCTTGATTTTGGCTTCTTTACGCAGATTGCTCATCAACGCTTCGAATGCGATTTGCGCATTATTCTGAGTAATACCCTGCACCATCGCTTTCTTCTGCTCTTCTGGCATAGCGCCCGCTTTTACTTCATCCAGCGCCAGCAATACTACGTTGCCTTTAGCATCGCTGCCTACGCCGTAGCTGGCTTTATCTTTCTGCGGCAGCGGCAAAGAGAATGCAGCCTGACTCAGTGGATCCTGGCCGGTACGGGACAGCGTCTGCGCGGCGCCGAAGCTCAGCCCTGCGGCTTTCATCGCTTCATCACCTTTGCCAGCTTTCAGGGCAGCTAACAGTTTGTCAGCATCCAGTTTCGCCTGCTGTTCCGCTTTATTGCGCTTCACGATATCAGTCACCTGCGCTTTCACTTCCGCCAGTGGCTTAACGCTTTCCGCTTTGTGCTCGCTAATGCGTAGAACAAAGGCGCGATCGCCGTCAACGGTAATGATATCGGAGTTACTACCCGGCGCGCCGTTTTCACCCACCAGACCGCCATTAAAGATAGCATCGGCAACCGGCTTGAAGTTCAGCTCCTCCGGCAGGTTGTCACGGCCGAACCAGCCGGTCTCAACCACTTTCAGGCCGGCAACCTGCGCCGCGCCCGCCAGGGATTCGTTATCATTGCTGGCTGCATCGCTAACTTTCTGCTGTAGCGCGTAGTACGCGTCCAGCGCTTTTTCCTGTTTCACTTTAGCCGCGATGTCGTTACGCACATCGGCCAGCGGTTTTACCTGCGCCGGCTGAACATCATCAAGGCGCGCCACCAGGAAGCCTACGGAAGATTTGATCACCCCGGAAAGCTGACCTTTGTCTTTCAGGCCGGCATCTTTGAGCTCAGGCACGGTAGAGGCCTCTTCCATCCAGCCCATATCGCCGCCGTTACGCGCAGAGATGATGTCGGTAGATTTCTCTTTTGCCAGCGTGGCGAAATCGGCGCCTTTTTGCAGTTCGGCGAGCACCGCTTTCGCATCAGCTTCAGTTTTAGTCTGAATCACGCTGTAGCGATTACGCTGCGGCTGAGTGAACTGATCTTTATGCTGGTCATACCATGACTGGATTTCTTCGTCAGAGGCGTTTTCCTGCATGCTGGCGGCATCCATCTTGATGTAGCTCACGCGGAACTGCTCTGGCGCCATAAAACGGGCCTGGTTCTGCTGCCAGAAGGCGTTAATCTCTTCATCACTAACGGTCTGTTTCGCCGCCAGCGCGTTAACGTCGATAGTCGCTTCACGAACCACGCGCTGTTGGGATACCAGCGCCGCCAGTTGGTCGGACTCGCCCGGCAGCATGAAATCGGTACCGGCTACCGCATTGATCAGCTGTTGCGTCGTCAGTTGGTTACGCAGCGCTTGCGCGTATTGATCGGTGGTCATGCCCATTTGATTCACGATGCCGCTGAAGCGCTCGTTATCAAACTTGCCGTTCGACTGGAAGGCCTGGGTCTGGAAGATGGCCTGTTTCACCTGGTCGTCGCTGATGCTCAGGCCCAGTTCACGGGCATACTGATCCAGCAGCGATTCATCGATCAGACGGTTCAGCACCTGCTGACGCATGGTCTTCATGTAGTTTTCGTTGGCCGCCAGCTCGGAGAACTGATCGCCTAGCTGCTGCTGCATGCGGTTACGCTCGCTGGCAACGGCATTTTCAAACTGCGCGCGGCCAATCTCCTGACCATTCACTTTTGCGGCATAGTTGTTGCCGCCGCCAATCAGGTAACCACTCACCCCGGTCAAAATGAACGAGACGATAATGATACCGAAAATAATCTTGAGCACGACGCTGTTGGCGGCCGTGCGTAGGTTGTCCATCATGGTGTAACAACGCTCCGCTGTAGATGACTTTAGCTCGCGCAGCATAGCACGTGATGGCTGCCGCGCGTGAGGACGTATTTTGACAAGAAAACGGGGCAATTGTCAGCCCACAAGTGCGCATAAACACACATAAAGTCGCGTTCTGGATAAATAAAAAAGGCACATCTCGCGATGCGCCCTTGTACTTCGTCACATTCCCTGACGGGAGTGCCGATTAGTTTACCGCGTCTTTCAGCGCTTTACCTGCACGGAAGCCCGGTACTTTAGCGGCAGCAATGGTAATTTCTTTACCTGTTTGTGGGTTGCGACCAGTACGGGCAGCACGCTCTTTAACAGCAAAAGTACCGAACCCTACCAGCGCAACATCATCCCCAGCTTGCAGAGATTCAGTAACAGAAGCGATCAAAGCATCTAACGCACGTCCAGCTGCAGCTTTAGAAATGTCCGCACCCGCAGCAATTTTGTCAATCAGTTGAGATTTATTCACTGTTCTCTTCCTCTCTTTATAATTTATATCGCACCAGAATCCTTCATGGCGCGACCGCGCAGCAGTTATATCAGGACTGTCATGCCCTTACAACAGAGTTGTCGATGACCCCTGCCAGCGATCTAAGTTAGCTACACAAAAAAAGGCTGGCAAGTACGAATTTACTTACCAGCCCCACTTTTCTTAACGCTATTTGCGCGATATCACTATTTTGCGCTTACAACCTGCATGCCAAACGGTTCATTTTGCAGGGCAAGTGCCAGAACTTCCTCGATTCGCTGTACCGGATGAATATCCAAATCGGCGATAACGTTTTCCGGAATTTCTTCAAGGTCACGCTTGTTTTCGTAAGGAATCAGAACAGTCTTAATCCCCCCACGATGCGCCGCCAGCAGTTTTTCCTTCAGACCGCCGATTGGCAGCACCTGGCCGCGCAGGGTGATTTCCCCTGTCATCGCCACATCGGCGCGTACCGGGTTACCGGTCAGGCAGGAAACCAACGCGGTGCACATCGCCGTACCGGCGCTCGGACCATCTTTTGGCGTTGCCCCTTCCGGTACGTGCACGTGAATATCGCGTTTTTCGTAGAAGTCCGGATTGATACCAAGCTTCTCAGCACGCGCGCGTACCACGGTCAGCGCTGCCTGAATCGACTCCTGCATGACTTCGCCAAGTGAACCGGTGTAGGTTAACTTGCCTTTGCCCGGAACGCAGGCGGTTTCGATGGTCAGCAGATCGCCACCCACTTCCGTCCACGCCAGACCGGTCACCTGACCTACGCGGTTTTCGCTATCCGCGCGGCCGTAGTCAAAGCGCTGCACGCCAAGATAATCGTGCAGGTTTTCACCGTTAATCTCGATGTGTTTCAGCGACTTATCCAGAAGCAGCTGTTTAACGGCTTTACGGCACAGCTTGGAAATTTCACGCTCCAGGCTACGTACGCCTGCTTCACGGGTGTAGTAACGAATAATGCCGATAATGGCGCTATCGTCGACCGTCAGCTCGCCCTTTTTCAGCGCGTTGCGTTCGATCTGCTTCGGCAGCAAGTGGCGCTTAGCAATGTTCAGTTTTTCATCTTCGGTATAACCGGAGAGACGAATCACTTCCATACGGTCCAGCAGCGGAGCCGGGATATTCATGGAGTTGGAGGTCGCCACGAACATCACGTCGCTGAGATCGTAGTCCACTTCCAGATAGTGGTCGTTAAAGGCCACGTTCTGTTCCGGATCCAATACCTCCAGCAATGCTGAAGCCGGGTCGCCGCGCATGTCGGAGGACATTTTGTCGATCTCATCCAGCAGGAACAGCGGGTTTTTCACCCCCACTTTCGCCATTTTCTGGATCAGTTTCCCCGGCATCGAGCCAATATAGGTACGGCGGTGACCACGGATTTCCGCTTCATCACGCACGCCGCCCAACGCCATGCGCACGTACTTACGCCCGGTGGCTTTGGCAATAGATTGACCCAGCGAGGTTTTACCCACCCCCGGCGGCCCTACCAGGCACAGGATCGGCCCTTTCAGCTTGTTAACGCGACTCTGCACCGCAAGATACTCAAGGATGCGGTCCTTGACTCGCTCCAGACCATAATGATCGGTATCGAGGATCTCTTGCGCCTGACGCAGATCTTTTTTGACCTTGCTGCGGGCATTCCACGGCACCTGCACCATCCAGTCGATGTAGCCGCGCACGACGGTGGCTTCCGCCGACATCGGGGACATCATCTTCAGCTTTTGCAGTTCCGCTTCGGTTTTTTCTTTCGCCTCTTTCGGCATCTTCGCCGCGTCGATCTTACGCTTCAGCGCTTCGTTTTCGTCCGGGGCGTCATCCATCTCGCCGAGCTCTTTCTGGATGGCTTTCATTTGCTCATTCAGATAGTACTCACGCTGAGATTTTTCCATCTGCTTTTTCACGCGGTTGCGAATGCGTTTCTCAACCTGCAGCAGATCGATTTCAGATTCCATCATCGCCATCAGATATTCCAGACGCTCGTTCACGTCGGACATCTCCAGCACGGACTGTTTGTCCGCCAGCTTAAGCGGCATATGCGCAGCGATGGTATCCGCCAGACGCGCGGGATCGTCGATGCTATTCAGCGACGTCAGCACTTCCGGTGGGATTTTTTTGTTCAGCTTGATGTAGCCTTCAAACTGGCTGATAGCCGTACGCACCAGCACTTCCTGCTCCCGCTCTTCAATGACCGGAGAAGCAAGGTACTCTGCTTTGGCGGAGAAGTGCTCGCCGTTATCAGACAGCGCAGTAATACGCGCACGCTGTAAGCCTTCCACCAGCACTTTCACAGTGCCGTCCGGCAGCTTCAGCATTTGCAAAATTGACGCCACGGTCCCGACGGTGAAAAGATCGTTTACACCCGGCTCATCCGTCGACGCTTCTTTCTGCGCGACCAGCATGATTTTTTTATCATGGTCCATGGCCGCTTCCAGACAACGGATAGATTTTTCCCGCCCTACAAACAGGGGTATGACCATGTGCGGATAAACCACCACATCGCGCAACGGCAATACGGGGATTTCAATGCGTTCAGAACGCTCAGGATTCATAGAGCTCTCTCTTAGTTTAAAGTCCGCCAGGTAGCCGACGACACCTTCATTAACGCGTCGCCGTTAATATGTAATCCAGTATATGGGGATGTATTCCATACATTCAACGGCGGGAACACAGGAAAAATAAAAGGGGGGATAAAATCCCCCCTTTTTGCTTAACTGCTTGTGTCGATTGGCGAATTATTCGCCAGATGCCTGCTGCGCTTCCGGCTTGCCGTAGATCAGCAGCGGCTTGCTCTGACCTTCGATCACCGACTCGTCAATCACCACTTTTTCGACATCTTCCATGGACGGCAGATCGTACATGGTGTCGAGTAGCGCGGCTTCAACGATCGAGCGCAGACCACGGGCGCCGGTTTTACGCGCCATCGCTTTCTTGGCGATCGCATCCAGCGCTTCATCACGGAATTCCAGCTCAGCGCCTTCGAGGCCAAACAGCGCCTGATACTGCTTAGTCAGGGCGTTTTTCGGCTCTTTCAGGATCTGAATCAGCGCTTCTTCACTCAGTTCATTCAGCGTCGCGACAACCGGCAGACGGCCGATAAATTCCGGGATCAGACCAAACTTGATCAGATCTTCCGGCTCGACCTGCGCCAGCAGTTCGCCTTCGCTGGCTTTGTCGGATTTCGCTTTAACCGTCGCGCCAAAACCAATGCCGGAGCCGGTTTCAACACGGTGGGAAATCACTTTGTCCAGGCCTGCGAACGCGCCGCCGCAGATAAACAGAATCTTGGAGGTATCAACCTGCAAGAACTCCTGTTGCGGATGTTTGCGCCCGCCCTGTGGCGGAACAGCGGCTACGGTACCTTCGATAAGCTTCAACAGCGCCTGCTGAACGCCTTCGCCGGACACGTCGCGGGTAATCGACGGGTTATCCGATTTACGGGAAATTTTGTCGATCTCATCGATGTACACGATGCCGCGCTGCGCTTTCTGCACATCGTAATCGCATTTCTGCAGCAGCTTCTGGATGATGTTTTCCACGTCTTCGCCCACGTAACCCGCTTCGGTCAGGGTGGTGGCATCGGCCATGGTAAACGGAACATCCAACAGACGCGCCAGCGTTTCAGCCAACAGCGTTTTACCGGAACCGGTCGGCCCGATCAGCAGAATGTTGCTTTTACCCAGTTCTACGCCATTGCTGGTGTCGCCGTTGCGCAGACGTTTGTAGTGATTGTATACCGCCACTGCCAGCACTTTTTTCGCCTGTTCCTGACCGATAACATAATCGTCCAGATGGTGGCGAATTTCGTGCGGCGTCGGCAGCGCGCTGCGCTCGCGGTGCGGAGCGACTTCTTTAATCTCTTCGCGAATGATGTCGTTACATAAATCAACGCATTCGTCGCAGATATACACGGATGGCCCGGCGATCAGCTTACGCACTTCATGCTGGCTTTTGCCGCAAAAAGAGCAGTACAACAGTTTGCCCGAACCATCTTTGCGTTTATCTGTCATGAGTCCAAACCTCTTCTTAAGTTCTTTGTGCCGCAGATGACGACGCAAATGCCATTCTCAGGCGCAAGTCGCGATCACGCGTTGTGCCGCCCAGTTGTTAAAACAAGTATAGCGGCACCCTTACGCCACGGGCATCAATTACGATGGGTCAAGATGGAATCGACCAGGCCGTATTCCACCGCTTCCGACGCCGACAGGAAGCGGTCACGCTCGGTATCGCGCTCGATCTGCTCAAGGGATTGACCCGTATGATGCGCCATCAGTTCATTCATACGCCCTTTCACTTTCAGAATTTCACGGGCGTGGATTTCAATATCCGTCGCCTGACCCTGATAGCCGCCCAGCGGCTGGTGAATCATCACGCGGGAGTTCGGCAGACAGAAACGCTTGCCTTTCGCCCCGGCGGTCAGCAGGAAGGCGCCCATTGAAGCCGCCTGCCCCATACAGATAGTGCTGACATCCGGCTTGATGAACTGCATGGTGTCGTAAATTGACATCCCGGCGGTGATCACGCCGCCCGGAGAGTTAATGTACAGGTAAATATCTTTTTCTGGATTTTCCGCTTCCAGAAACAGCATCTGCGCCACGATCAGATTAGCCATGTGGTCTTCCACCTGGCCGGTCAGGAAAATAACGCGTTCCTTGAGCAGACGGGAATAGATATCAAAAGAACGTTCACCGCGTGAGGTCTGTTCAATGACCATCGGCACCAGGGCCATATGGGGTGCAAAGTTATCTCGTTCGCCACTGTATGACATTTCCGTCTCCTGGATTAATTTTGAAAAAACCTGCTGCACTGATTGTAACCTTATGGACGGATTATCAGCCAGAGTTTCTATCCGCAGGGCACTGATACGTTGACCTGGTCATTATTCCTGACGCTGCGGATGCAGATACGTCACCCGGTTATGGGGATGGCGCAGCCATAATTCAAGCATAACAACCTTTTGGAGTAACGCTATCACTGAAAATGTGTTTTAGCACTCATCCTAAGCCTATCATTGCAATAAAAAAAACCCGCCGCCTTTCGGCAACGGGCTTTTGCGCGAACTTTAAACAGCCGGGCTAAATTACGCCTGCTGGTTCATCAGTTCGTTGAAGGAAGTGGCTTTTTCAGACACTTTAGCTTTCGCCAGCACGGCTTCAACAGCCTGCTCTTCCAGCGCCACGTTGCGCATGTTGTCCATCAGCTCTTTGTTCTTGCTGTAGAACTCAACCACTTCTGACGGATCTTCGTACGCGGAAGCCATCTCTTCGATCAGGCCTTTCACGCGCTCTTCGTCAGCTTTCAGCTCGTTGGTGCGAATCACTTCGCCCAGCAGCAGACCAACAACTACGCGACGTTTAGCCTGCTCTTCGAACAGTTCGCGAGGCAGTTCCAGAGCCTGTTTCTCGTTACCGCCGAAACGCTGAGCAGCCTGACGACGCAGTACGTCGATTTCACTGTCGATCAGAGCAGCCGGAACGTCGATGTCGTTCGCTTTCACCAGGCCTTCGATAGCCTGAGATTTAACGCGGTTACGCACGGCGCCTTTCAGCTCGCGTTCCATGTTTTTACGCACTTCCGCACGCAGACCTTCAACGGAACCATCTTCAACGCCGAAACGCTTGATGAATTCAGCAGTCAGTTCCGGCAGCTCGCGTTCTTCAACTTTTTTCAGGTTGATAACGAACTTAGCGGCTTTACCTTTCAGGTTTTCAGCGTGGTATTCTTCCGGGAAGGTCACGTCGATGGTGAACTCTTCGCCAGCTTTGTGGCCTTTGATACCGTCTTCGAAGCCCGGGATCATACGACCCTGACCCATCGCCAGTACGAAGTCAGACGCTTTACCGCCTTCGAACTCTTCGCCGTCTACAGAACCGGTGAAGTCGATGGTAACGCGATCTTCAGCGTCAACAGCGCCTTCTTTTTCTTTCCAGTTCGCCTGCTGCTTACGCAGGGTGTCCAGCATGCCGTCAACGTCAGCGTCGGTGACTTCAACAACCGGTTTTTCAACTTCGATTGCGTCCAGACCTTTCAGCTCAACTTCCGGATACACTTCGAACTCTACCGCGTAGGTGAAGTCTTCGCCCAGCTTGTATTCGCCCGGAACGTAGTTCGGCGCGCCGGCCGGATTAATTTTCTCTTTGATGATCGCGTCAACGAAATGACGGCTCATCAGGTCGCCCAGCACGTCCTGGCGAACGGAAGCGCCATAACGCTGAGCAACAACATTCATCGGCACTTTGCCTTTACGGAAGCCGTCAATGCGAACTTTTTTCGCTACGTTGACCAGCTCGCTTTTGACAGCATTCTCGATGCTGTCAGCGGCGATAGTAATCGTTACACGGCGCCCAAGGCCCTGAGTGGTTTCAACTGAAACTTGCATCTTGTTACCTCAAAAAAATCACAGTGCTCGGTCAACTCTGGAAGCGCGTGTAGGTGGCTTCGCAGAACCGGGATGCCCTCTTCAAATCAGAAACACATTCCCTGTCGTCAGAATCATCCCGAAGACATTCATATATAAGACGCGGCATTATAGCGGCATCACTTTTGTGAGTCGAGAACGGTTGTCACCCACTGCTGCGGCGTTTTTCACATTTCCCGCTCAAATTTGTCTGCAAAAGCGCGAACTTTGCGCATTTTCCAGGCAAAAGAAAACGGCCCGCAGGCCGTTTTTGCTAAATCTTCACGCAACATACTGGAAAAGCGCCAGCGGTTGCAAATGTGATTTTTACGCGATGCTACCCGCTCCGCGGCATGGCGGAGAGGCAAAGACGGTATCCTGTAGCCCTTCCCACTCTTTAATCGTGTAAGTATGCAGCGCCAGCGCGTGCACGGTGCTTGACAGCTCCTCGGTCAACGTACCGTAAATCATACGATGACGATTAAGGAAACGTTCGCCGGTGAAGCGGTCGCTCACCAACACCACTTTAAAATGACTTTCAGAGCCCGCAGGGACGTTGTGCCGATAGCTTTCATCCACGACTTCCAGATACATCGGGTCGAACGCTGCTCTAAGTTTTGCTTCGATCTGCTCACGTATCATCATGAATTTTCTCCTCCGACAACGCTGAGATGCCGCCTTTCCCTTTAAATGTTAGCCGCTTTTACCGCTTCCATTGGCAGAAAACAACAAAAAATTAGCATTCCTCTGATATTTTCACGCAAAAGTATCAGGTTTACTGATGATGAACGCTAAATCTCCCTGCTAAATCGCCACCGGAAATGGGACGAGGTCATAAAACGCACAACACGATGATTTTCCACTCGTAGCCACTTCCCCTCACCGTTGGCGATGTTATGATGGCGGGAATTTTCCTTAAACACCCTAACTACTTCGAGTTGCAGAAAAAAGCGCCCGCGATTCCCCGCGGCGTCTGAAACCTGAATTATGACGGGTATAACAACACCGTGCGTTGAGACCCTGAACATGCTGAAGAAAATTCTATTCCCGTTGGTCGCGATGTTTGTACTCGCAGGATGCGCCACCCCGCCGACGACCATTGAAGTATCGCCGAAAATCACCCTGCCGCAGCAGGATCCGAGCCTGATGGGCGTTACCGTCAGCATCAACGGCGCAGACCAGCGTACCGATCAGGCGCTGGCGAAGGTCACCCGTAACAACCAGCTGGTTACGCTGACCGCCTCTCGCGATCTGCGCTTCCTGTTGCAGGAAGTGCTTGAGAAGCAAATGACGTCGCGCGGCTACATGATTGGCCCGAACGGCGCCGTCGACCTGCAGATCATTGTTAACAAACTGTATGCTGACGTCTCGCAGGGCAACGTGCGTTACAACATCGCCACTAAAGCGGATATCGCCATCGTCGCCACCGCCGCTAACGGCAACAAGATGACTAAGAACTATCGCGCCAGCTATTCCGTTGAGGGCGCTTTCCAGGCTTCCAACGAGAACATTGCTAACGCGGTTAATAGCGTGCTGACCGATACCATCGCCGACATGGCGCAGGACACCAGCATTCACGACTTCATCAAACAAAACGCTCGTTAATAAAATAGCAGGCCCGGTTCACTCCGGGCCTGCTCTATATGCCATGTCCAATCACTACTTGCGTATTTTTCAGCAACCCAAATCAGCTATTTTGCTGATCCTCGGCTTTGCTTCTGGTTTACCTCTCGCACTGACTTCCGGCACGCTGCAAGCGTGGATGACCGTTGAAAATATCGATTTAAAAACTATCGGCTTCTTCTCTCTCGTCGGTCAGGCATACGTATTTAAATTTTTGTGGTCGCCATTAATGGACCGCTACACGCCGCCGTTTTTAGGCCGCCGCCGCGGCTGGCTGCTGACGACTCAGCTTGCGCTGCTTATCGCCATCGCCGCGATGGGCTTTCTTGAACCCGCAACGCAGTTGCGCTGGATGGCGGCGTTGGCTGTGGTTATTGCTTTTTGCTCCGCATCGCAGGATATCGTCTTTGACGCCTGGAAAACCGACGTCCTCCCGGCGGAAGAGCGCGGCGCCGGTGCGGCGATAAGCGTGCTCGGTTATCGTTTGGGAATGCTGGTTTCCGGAGGGTTAGCGCTCTGGTTGGCCGACCGTTGGCTGGGCTGGCAAGGTATGTACTGGCTGATGGCCGCGCTGCTTATTCCTTGTATTATCGCCACGCTGCTGGCGCCGGAGCCCAGCGACGTCATTCCGGTGCCTAAATCGCTTGAGCAGGCCGTCGCCGCGCCGTTGCGCGATTTCTTCGGTCGCAACAACGCCTGGCTTATTCTGCTGTTAATTGTCCTTTATAAGCTCGGCGATGCCTTCGCCATGAGCCTGACCACCACTTTCCTTATTCGCGGCGTCGGTTTTGATGCCGGCGAAGTCGGAATGGTGAATAAAACGTTGGGCCTGTTCGCCACCATTGTCGGCGCACTCTACGGCGGCGTGCTGATGCAGCGCCTGACGCTGTTCCGCGCCCTGCTGATCTTTGGCTTGCTGCAGGGGGCCTCCAACGCCGGATACTGGATCCTCTCGGTCACCGATAAACACCTTTATTCGATGGCGGCGGCGGTATTTTTTGAGAACCTGTGCGGCGGGATGGGCACCGCGGCGTTTGTTGCGCTGTTAATGACGCTGTGTAACAAGTCGTTTTCCGCCACTCAGTTTGCGCTACTGTCGGCGCTGTCGGCGGTGGGTCGCGTTTACGTTGGGCCGATTGCCGGCTGGTTTGTCGAAGCGAACGGCTGGCCGACGTTTTATCTTTTCTCCGTCGTTGCCGCCGTGCCGGGGATTTTGCTCCTGCTTCTGTGTCGCCGTACGCTGGAATATACCCAACGCACGGAAAGCTTCTTGCCGCGCACGCAATACCCTCAGACTTACGCCCTGGCGCTGCTTATCCTGGCGGTAGGTTGCTTGATGCTGGCGATATGGCTGCTGCTGTTGGCGATGAACGCGCTGGATTACACCTCTTTCTCCTTCCTGCCTGGCCTGCTGGAAGTCGCCGCGCTGACCGCTATCGGTGGTATTTTGCTCGGCGCGATTCTGGACTATATGGCGCTACGCAAAACGCAGCTGATTTAATTTTCGCCAAACCGTTAATAGCCGTTTTAATTACCCGAGGTAATTATAACGGCTTATTAGCGATTTTATTTTCCTTGGGAGCTGATTTGTTGTTTTGTGCGTTTTAGATTTCTGGAAATTATTGACAATTTTTACGCGATTCTTTAATTAATTTAACCGATTCAGCAGCGTTACTTTATTTTAACGTTTTCTTTATGTCTTTTATTTGATAATTAATTGTTAATTATTTGTGTTATTTTAACCATGTTTATACCCGTACACCCATAAGCATTCCCTTTCTTATCCCTTTCGTTATAGATCCAGCGTAAATCAGGCTTTGCAAGCAATTACGTCACATTCCGTAACATATGTGACAATCCAAGCAGAACCCGCTAACACAGAACTGACACAGATCCAATCGTGTTTACAGTAATGCAACCTTACCGTAAAATGCCCGTACACTTTAAACGCCACCAGATCCCGTGGAATTGAGGTCGTTCAATGAGACTCAGGAAATACAATAAAAGTTTGGGATGGATGTCATTAATCGCAGGTACTGTATTACTCAGTGGTTGTGATTCTGCGCTCCTTGACCCAAAAGGACAGATTGGACTGGAGCAACGCTCTTTGATTCTGACGGCATTCGGCCTGATGATGATTGTCGTTATTCCCGCCGTCTTAATGGCAGTAGGATTTGCCTGGAAGTATCGCGCGAGCAATAAAGATGCGAAGTATAGCCCTAACTGGTCACACTCCAACAAAGTTGAAGCTGTGGTCTGGACGGTTCCTATTCTGATCATCTTGTTCTTGGCCGTTCTGACCTGGAAAACCACTCACGCTCTGGAGCCAAGCAAACCGCTTGTCCACGACGAGAAAGCAATCACCATCGAAGTTGTATCGATGGACTGGAAATGGTTCTTTATTTACCCGGAACAGGGTATCGCTACCGTCAACGAAATCGCCTTCCCGGCGAACGTACCGGTACACTTTAAAGTCACTTCCAACTCCGTGATGAACTCGTTCTTTATTCCGCGCTTAGGTAGCCAGATTTATGCGATGGCCGGGATGCAGACTCAGCTGCACCTCATCGCTGATGAAGCAGGCACCTATGACGGTATCTCCGCAAGCTATAGTGGCCCGGGCTTCTCTGGTATGAAGTTCAAGGCTATCGCCACCCCGGATCGTGCAACCTTCGATCAGTGGGTAGCAAAAGCGAAACAGTCCCCGAATTCCATGGACTCCATGGCTGCATTCGACAAAGTGGCTGTGCCTAGCGAAAACAACAAAGTGGAATACTTCTCTAACGTGAAACCGGATTTGTTCAAAGATGTTGTTAACAAATTCATGTCTCACGAGAGCATGAACATGTCTAAACCTGAAGGCGAGCACGCTGCGCACGAAGGGATGGAAGGCATGGACATGAGCCACGCGGAAACCGCTCACTAAGGGGCCGAGGAAGAAAACGATGTTCGGAAAACTTACACTGGATGCAGTGCCCTACCACGAACCTATTATCGTGGTAACGGTTGCTGCAATCATCGTCGGGGGACTGGCGATACTGGCAGCGATCACTTACTTCGGTAAGTGGTCCTACCTATGGAACGAGTGGCTGACGTCCGTCGACCACAAACGTCTCGGTATCATGTACGTTATCGTGGCAATCGTCATGCTGCTGCGTGGCTTTGCTGACGCCGTTATGATGCGTAGCCAGCAGGTGCTGGCCTCAGCCGGGGAAGCAGGATTCCTGCCACCTCATCACTACGATCAGATCTTTACCGCCCACGGCGTTATCATGATCTTCTTCGTGGCAATGCCATTCGTTATCGGCCTGATGAACCTGGTGGTTCCGCTTCAGCTCGGCGCGCGTGACGTTGCGTTCCCGTTCCTCAACAACCTGAGCTTCTGGTTCACGGTTGTGGGCGTGATTCTGGTTAACCTGTCTCTGGGCGTCGGTGAGTTCGCACAGACCGGTTGGCTGGCGTATCCGCCGCTTTCGGGAATTGAGTACAGTCCTGGCGTAGGGGTCGATTACTGGATTTGGGCGCTGCAGCTCTCCGGTATCGGTACTACCCTGACCGGTATCAACTTCTTTGTGACCATTATCAAGATGCGTGCCCCTGGCATGACCATGTTCAAGATGCCGGTATTCTCCTGGGCATCTCTGTGCGCCAACATCCTGATTATCGCCTCCTTCCCAATTCTGACCGTCACCGTCGCGCTGCTGACCCTGGACCGCTATCTGGGCACCCATTTCTTTACCAACGATATGGGTGGCAACATGATGATGTACATCAACCTGATTTGGGCCTGGGGTCACCCGGAAGTGTACATTCTGGTTCTGCCGGTATTCGGGGTCTTCTCCGAAGTCGCAGCGACCTTCTCGCGTAAACGTCTGTTTGGTTACACCTCGCTGGTGTGGGCAACCGTCTGTATTACCGTTCTGTCGTTCATCGTTTGGCTGCACCACTTCTTCACCATGGGTGCCGGCGCGAACGTAAACGCCTTCTTCGGTATTACCACTATGATTATCGCAATCCCGACCGGGGTTAAGATCTTCAACTGGCTGTTCACCATGTACCAGGGCCGCATCGTCTTCAACTCGGCGATGATGTGGACTATCGGCTTCATCGTTACCTTCTCCGTTGGTGGGATGACCGGTGTTCTGCTGGCGGTACCGGGTGCGGACTTCGTACTGCACAACAGTCTGTTCCTGATTGCGCACTTCCATAACGTCATCATCGGCGGCGTGGTATTCGGTTGCTTCGCAGGCCTGACCTACTGGTGGCCGAAAGCCTTTGGTTTCACCCTGAACGAAACCTGGGGTAAACGCGCATTCTGGTTCTGGATCATCGGCTTCTTCGTCGCATTTATGCCGCTGTACGTGCTGGGCTTCATGGGTATGACCCGTCGTCTGAGCCAGGACATCGATCCGCAGTTCCACTCCATGCTGGTTATTGCAGCATGCGGCGCGGCGCTGATTGCTTGCGGTATCCTGTGCCAGCTGATCCAGTTCTACGTTTCTATCCGCGATCGCGATCAGAACCGTGACCTGACCGGTGACCCATGGGGCGGTCGTACTCTGGAGTGGGCTACTTCTTCTCCACCGCCGTTCTATAACTTCGCTGTGGTTCCTAACGTTCACGAACGTGATGCGTTCTGGGAAATGAAAGAAAAAGGCGAAGCGTACAAGCAACCTGCGCATTATGAAGAAATTCATATGCCGAAAAACAGCGGCGCGGGCATCATCATTGCTGCATTCGCAACGGTGTTTGGCTTCGCGATGATCTGGCATATCTGGTGGATGGCGATTGTTGGTTTCGCCGGCATCGTAGTGACCTGGATTATCAAGAGCTTTGACGAGGACGTGGATTACTACGTACCGGTTGCAGAAGTCGAAAAACTGGAAAATCAGCATTTCGATGAGATTAACAAAGCAGGGCTGAAAAATGGCAACTGATACTCTTGCGCACAATGCCCACGCGCATGAACACGGGCACCATGATACAGGACCGATGAAAGTCTTCGGTTTCTGGATCTACCTGATGAGCGACTGCATTATCTTCGCTACGCTGTTCGCAACCTATGCCGTTCTGGTGAACGGCACGGCTGGCGGCCCAGCGGGTAAAGATATCTTTGAACTGCCGTTCGTTCTGGTTGAAACCGCACTGCTGTTATTCAGCTCCATCACCTATGGCATGGCGGCTATCGCCATGTACAAGAACAACAAGAGCCAGGTCGTTTCCTGGCTCGCCCTGACCTTCCTCTTCGGTGCAGGGTTCGTTGGGATGGAAATCTATGAATTCCATCACCTGATTGTTGAAGGTATGGGTCCGGACCGTAGCGGCTTCCTGTCAGCGTTCTTCGCGCTGGTTGGTACCCACGGTCTGCACGTCACCTCTGGTCTGCTGTGGATGGCGGTATTGATGGTTCAGGTATCCCGTCGCGGCCTGACCAGCACTAACCGTACCCGTATTATGTGCCTGAGCCTGTTCTGGCACTTCCTGGACGTGGTGTGGATCTGCGTGTTCTCTGTTGTTTATCTGATGGGGGCGATGTAATGAGTCATTCTACCGATCATAGCGGCGCTTCTCACGGCAGCGTGAAGAGCTACATGACAGGGTTCATCCTGTCGATCATTCTGACGGCAATCCCGTTTGCAATGGTTATGAGTGGCTCTGCCTCGCATGCAGCGATTCTGGGAACCATCCTGGTCACGGCTGTAGTGCAGATTCTGGTGCACCTGGTGTACTTCCTGCACATGAACAGTAAATCTGACGAAGGTTGGAACCTGACCGCGTTTATCTTCACCGTAATCATCATTGCTATCGTTGTTGTCGGCTCCATCTGGATTATGTGGAACCTCAACTACAACATGATGATGCACTAAGAGCGGCGAGTATGTTTAAGCAATACCTGCAAGTAACGAAACCAGGCATCATTTTTGGCAACCTGATCTCCGTGATCGGCGGTTTCCTGCTGGCCTCCAAAGGCCGCATCGACTATCCGCTGTTCGTCTGGACGCTCCTCGGAGTATCCCTGGTGGTCGCCTCGGGTTGTGTTTTCAACAACTACATCGACCGTGATATCGATCGTAAGATGGAACGGACGAAAAACCGGGTGCTGGTCAAAGGGCTGATCTCGCCAGAATCATCGCTGGTATACGCCACCTTGCTGGGTATTGCTGGCTTCATGCTGCTGTGGTTCGGCGCTAACCCGCTGGCCTGCTGGCTTGGCGTGATGGGGTTTGTGGTTTATGTCGGCATCTATAGCCTGTATATGAAACGCCACTCTGTCTACGGCACGCTGATTGGCTCACTCTCCGGCGCTGCGCCGCCGGTGATTGGCTACTGCGCAGTTACCGGTGATTTTGACAGCGGCGCGGCGATTCTGCTGGCGATCTTTAGCCTGTGGCAGATGCCTCACTCTTACGCCATCGCGATCTTCCGTTTCAAGGATTATCAGGCGGCGAATATTCCGGTTCTGCCGGTAGTGAAAGGCATCTCAGTCGCGAAAAACCATATCACGCTGTACATCGTGGCCTTTGCCGTGGCAACGCTGATGCTTTCTCTGGGGGGGTACGCCGGATATAAATATCTGGTCGTAGCGGCCGCAGTCAGCGTCTGGTGGCTTGGCATGGCGCTGCGCGGATATAAAGTGGCGGATGATAAAGTCTGGGCGCGTAAGCTGTTCGTCTTTTCCATCGTCGCTATCACCGCGCTGTCAGTCATGATGTCTGTCGACTTCATGGTGCCGGATTCACATAATCTGCTGGCTTACGTCAGATAAGATTACGCTAAATGTGAAATGAAAAGAGCCTCCGCTAGCCGGGGGCTTTTTTTTATACGCCAACATAGGATTACTTCATTCATACCGCCCTCCCCTCACTCTTGCACTTCATTTTCTTCATTCATTAAATAGTTAAAAATTGAGAAAAAATTGAGCATCGCTAACAGTCAGCCATCTCGCGCCATTAGCGGAGATAGTGCTAGCCTTGTGCAGTAGGCAAACGCCTACGGAAAACATGGATTTAACAGCAAGGAATAACAATGAAAGAACTAACATTCAACGAAATGGAATCTGTCTCAGGTGGTTTTAACCTGGTGAGCGCTGCAACTGGCTTCGCTAGCTTTGTCGCTAATTCTGCGGCTGGGTTTACCTCATTTGCGCTGACTTCCGGTCTGGCTTTTGCCTCTTTCGTTGGCGATAGCGCGATTGAGTTTGGCAAGTTCCTCCTTGGTCAGGCAAACTGGGAAAGCGTCGTTAGCACAGGTCAAGAGAACTGGGCAAACTTCGTTTCTACCGCTGGTAACAGCTGGAACACATTCGTGAACAACGCCGCTACCGACTGGAATAGCTTCCTGGAGCAGGCCGCTTCCTAATCGGAGCTATATTAAGGGCAGATTTTTCACGCTGCCCTTTCTGTTGTTTTACATTATTTATTCAGCTCTTCACCATTTTATCGTCTGGTTCTCATCCCTTCTTCTATTACGCAACACAGTCGTAATATCTGCTAAACAAACATTTATTTACGCGTCCTTATCCCACCACTACACTAGTCGCAGTTTTTATATTGAGGTGGTAATGAACGATAACAAAATGACGCCAGGAGAACTGCGCGCAACCTGGGGTTTAGGGACCGTATTTTCACTGCGCATGCTCGGCATGTTTATGGTCCTGCCCGTTTTGACCACATATGGTATGGCGCTGCAGGGGGCCAGTGAAGCGCTGATTGGTTTGGCCATTGGCATTTACGGGCTTGCTCAGGCTATCTTCCAGATCCCGTTTGGTCTACTGTCTGACCGAATTGGTCGCAAACCGTTAATTGTCGGAGGACTGCTGATCTTCGTCATTGGCAGCATCATCGCCGCCCTGACAGATTCCATTTGGGGAATTATTCTTGGCCGCGCATTGCAGGGCTCTGGTGCTATTGCCGCTGCGGTTATGGCCCTCCTTTCCGATTTAACCCGTGAGCAGAACCGCACCAAGGCAATGGCCTTCATTGGCGTCAGTTTTGGCGTGACCTTTGCCATCGCTATGGTGCTTGGTCCTATTGTCACTCACCAGTTAGGGTTGCATGCGCTATTCTGGATGATCGCTATTCTGGCCAGCCTCGGTATTTTGCTGACTTTGTGGGTAGTACCAAATAGCCACAATCATGTACTGAACCGTGAATCTGGAATGGTAAAGGGCTGTTTCAGCAAAGTGCTTGCTGAACCTAAACTCCTCAAGCTGAACTTCGGCATTATGTGCCTGCACATCATGTTGATGTCGACTTTTGTTGCGCTACCTGGACAGCTGGAGGCCGCAGGTTTCCCCGCAGCCGAACACTGGAAAATTTACCTGGTGACCATGGTCATTTCCTTTATTGCCGTGGTGCCGTTCATCATCTATGCGGAAGTGAAGCGCAAGATGAAACGTGTGTTCCTGTTCTGCGTCGCTCTGCTACTGATAGCGGAAATCGTACTCTGGGGAGCAGGTGGCTATTTCTGGGAGTTGGTCGCTGGTGTTCAACTATTCTTCCTCGCCTTCAATCTGCTGGAAGCGTTATTGCCTTCGTTAATCAGTAAGGAGTCTCCAGCAGGCTACAAAGGCACAGCAATGGGGATTTATTCTACCAGCCAGTTTATCGGTGTGGCCATCGGTGGCGCCCTGGGCGGCTGGGTAGATGGATTCTTTGACTCGCAGACCGTGTTTTTACTGGGTGCGCTACTGGCGATGCTGTGGCTACTGGTGGCCAGCACCATGAGTGAACCGCCTTATGTCAGCAGTCTTCGTGTTGAGATCCCGGATGATGTCATCATTAATGATGAACTACAGCGCCGTCTGCAGTCGAAACCAGGCATCGAGCAGGTTATGATTGTCGCTGAAGAACGTTCAGCCTACATAAAAATTGACAGCAAAGTGACCAACCGCTTCGAGGTTGAACAGGCCATCATTGCAACTTCATAATAGACCTGAATTTCTGACCTCTAAACAATAAGTCGAACGACTGTACACACAGAAGATACTCTCGGGTATCTTCTGTTATCAAATATGAAGTTGCGAAATAATACCCATCGCTTATCTAAGCGTCGTTTGTGAAGTTTAATTCACATTAAAATTAATAGATCATTTAAATATTCACTATTATATAAAAAACCCTCTGATTAGTATATTGCCCGGTGTGCAAAGGTACATCATTAACAATTCATTAATCTAGGATGGAATTTAAAATGAAAGAATTAACCGCAAACGAAATGGAATATATCTCTGGTGCAGGCATTATCGACCTGCCTTGTGCTTTGGTTGATTTCACGATTCAATCTGCACTGGGTCTGGTTGCTGCGGGTATTAATGCTGGTATGATTCTGGCCTCCTCCGCTTTGGAAACCACGATTGACCTGGTTTCCAATATTCTTGGTGGTTCGCCATCCAGCCTGGGAAGTATTCTAACCGACCATATCAACTCCCTGCTGTATGCCGAATCTGGGGTTTGGTCTAATTTTGTTTATAATGCTGCCACTGACTGGGGTGGTGTTGTTGATGCCCTGCAGAGCTAAATAGTATAAGGCCAGTCAGTTTTCTGACTGGCCTTATTTCAATTCTTAATTCTTATCTTCACCACACCTGAGATACATATCGCACGCTGTCATGTAATCATCATGCCAACGCCAGTAAACATGCAAATAAAAATATCCTATCGCAGGTATCATGCAGACAATAAGATATGCATAAAAGTATATTCCCCAACCTAATAATTTCAACAACAGACTCATCGCCACAATCCAGAATAACTGAAGAGTGAAGAAAATAAATAATCTTAACCACAAGGGTTTTCTATATATCCCTGGAAGAACCATCGTATTCACAAGATTTACATCAAACTCTTTTTGGAAAAGTCTGCCTAAAAAAGTGTAACGCCTTGAAGGGTGAGCGAAAATCAGATTAACCATCAGTATCGCTGAACACAGAATCAACATGGCAACGATCAACTTTGCTGAAAAAAAACCATTAGATAAAGAAAAATCATCATCAGCAACCAATGGACTGACAACCACAAAACTGGTCAAAAAAGTCATAGTGACGTTCAGGCAAGTATAATAATGAAGATTACGGTATTTAAGCGTAAATGCAGTTTCCTGCTGTAACTGCTTGACGTAACAATTTCTGGCAAACCAGCACATTAGATAAACAATGATCGGCACAAAAAAGGCAATACAGACCATTGCAGTAATAGTTGGCAAAAAAAACAGACACGCCTTTACTACCAGATAGCACACGATGAAACAGCATCCAGTTGCGACAAGTGGATGCCACAGCAGAACCTCAAAACGCGAGGCGATTTTCCCCTGAAACCAGGAGAAATTGATATTTCCTATCTCGTATTTATAAGCCCAGTACCCCTTTAGCTCATAAACAAAGCTGAACATTGTTAACGAAAAAATGGCACTTACGGGAAATGCATCCTCCTGGGTCAACAAATACCCTCTATTTTTAACATATAGCGCAATAAGTAATATACAAATAAAATAAAGATACGGGAGAAGCGACCGATCCTGACGACGAATGAAAGTTAAATAATCCGGGATCATATTAACCTCGTGGCGCCACCAATAGTTTTCTACAGTGTCTATAATACTCTGCAGAGAAACCGTCGAAATCATTTAGCAATTGTCCGAGATACGCCTTATTGCTGATTTCAACAAACCTGGCAAAGGGGATATGTTGTAAAAAAGCGCTCATAGATGCTGTCCACTGTACCCTATGGGTCAAATGCAAAGATAAGTTCTCTTTAATTTTCTCCGGATTATATTCTTCACACCCGGTGACATTCATCAGTACAGGATGATTTGGCCGGAGAATTTCCACCGTCTTCAGCGCATCCCGCATGGGTTGAACCCCCTCAGACATAAGAGGTGTATGCCAGGCTCCGCTAACGCCAAGTTTGATAGCTTCCAGGCCTGCCCCCATTAGTCTCCCGGTGAATTCACTTAAATCTGGTAGCGTACCGCCAACTACCTGCTGGTAGGGGCTATTATCACAACTCACCACAACTTGACTTCCGGAGTCGTTAATCAACTGGCTTACCATTTGAAAATCAGCGCCTCTTACCGCTAGCATTGCGCCTTTATGGATATTGCTTAAATCATCCATAATGGTTGAGCGCGCCAATATTAGCTTGAACACATTTTCCAGCGTTAAGGCGCCGGCCGCGTATAGTGCGCTATACTCACCAACGCTATGCCCGCACGAACCAATAACATTCGCATCAGAGAATTGCTCGGCATACAGACTATATAGTGTGACATTGATAGCCGTCACCGCTGCCTGCTGCGTCGTCGTTTTCACCAGACGATTCATCGGCCCTTTCTGACACAACCGGCGCAGATCTAACCCTGTCACATCGCTGGCACAGTCCCAGATTTCCCTGGTAGTTGTATTCAGATCCCATAAATCTGCTCCCATTCCGACAACAGGGTTTCCCTGACCGGCGAAAATAAGCACCGTAGGTTGCACTGATTGTTTTGTCATAAGCGATATATCCTTATAAATAGTATTTAAATCCGACGTAAACTCCGAGGGTCTCGCCAAAAAGTGCGAACTCAGAATCATGACTACCGAATGCGCTATACAAACCCGTATAAATCTCAGCTTGGTCACTTAATCCTTTTAACGGATTGATATAATGAGTACCTACTAAGGCACTACCATCAACTAAGTTCATCACCAGATAGGGCTGAAGCGTTGAATGATCTGCATTTTGTAAACTTAGCCATGAAGTAATATAATGCCGTCCCTGCAGCATTCCTTTATTCCCTGTATTACTTATTTCTGAGCCCATCAGATACTTATAATCATCAAACACTTTGTCTAAGCTGGCAAAACCGGTTTTTTTACTTAATAACTTAATAAAGTCAACCTGTTCCCGCCATGCCGATTTTGAATAACCTTCACTTTGATAGTAGTACTCGATGCCCAACACACTAAAAAGGTCGGTGGTATACTGCCCACCAATGGCTACTTCATAGCCACTTTTGTCATTCTGCGCATAGAGCGATGAAGGATATAGCCCAGAAAGCACCTCATCCTTTTTTTCATGAGAAAAATGCCGCCATTGCTGCGTTTTGTGAAGCGCAACTTCTACATTGACTACAAACTGAGGTGTTAAGTTGTAGCCATCTGCTAGTGCCAATGAAGTAGAATCACCAAGCATCACATTCGCAGCCAGTCGATGATTAACAAGGTGATAATCGGTGTAACTTAATAAATAGTATTCATTGCTGTTAGCCCTTTGATTGGCCGTCCAGTTGCTTGATGACTCATAGTATTTATCAATACTTGCTAATTTTGGTATAACTGTGAGTGAGAATGCATAATCACGAAATTCTTTCGCTAACCGCCCTCCCCAATACGACTCGCTATAGGCAGACTCCAGCTTCGGGTCGTATATCCGTGTCGGTTTAAAACCTGCATAATAGGTGGCTACCAGTGAAGCCGGGGATCTTAAATGAAAGGCTCCTGGAAGTGAATTTAGTTTTCCACCCTCAAGACTGACATTTTCAGATAACGACAAGTTAAGCTTAAGTCTGTCTATTAACATTTTGGCGCGATGTTCATCTTTTTCGAATAATCCCACGCCATGTATTGGATAAAATCCTAAATTATATAGTGAAAAATCCAACCCCAGCACATCATCAACTAAGTAACAAGCACTTGAGAAGTTAATGGCAATATCATTATATACGTTGTTCGTTGTATACGGATTGGCTCCATTGATGCGCCAGATCGACCCGCTTTTGTGCGCAACAGATGTCTGACCGGTCAAAATAAACTGACTATTAGAACGTATTGCATCACCTGACAAACAATTAGCCCCTCCCCATAATGGAGTTATTAATATAGAAAGCAGCAAAGTAACCAGATGGCCTTTCACTTCACGCCTCTCTGAATAAACTCTTTAGTGAAGTGAAATTCAGGTAACGACTCAAGGCGGACATCACTATACTTCATGACAGAATACCCCTTTTCATAGCGCGCATTCTGCACAATGATCTCTGTTGGACGGTATTTCCCTAATACCATCTGATAGTTTGTATATAAGACACTTTTGAGAAGTTTATTATCGAGAGTGTAATATGATGCTTTGAATGGCCGGCATTCTGCATTTTTTTCCACCAGGTAGATCACTTTAGGATAAGTAATGGCCTCAGAGTTACGAGTGAGAGACAGTCGATAGCAAATTTTATCGCCGCAGGGTTCCTCCCCTTCCAGGGTCGAATCATAGGCATACTCGAAGTTCGTGACGATAACATCACCATTAGAGATCTGACCAATTAATCGTTGTGAGCGCGAAATAGGAATAGGTCTGCGTAGTTCGGGTGTATAAAACCATAAATCATACCAATCAGATAACATGATCTTGCCTTTATCTCGCGGAGGATAGGTAAAACGTATGAGTGAACGAGCATCAGCTTTCAAACCGTTTTCCGGTTTAATAAATCGCATCGATATATCCAGCGATTGCTTATTTTCAGGCTCTGTTCTACCTTCTTTATACTCAAGTACAGTCACGTTATAGCGGAAAGGTTCATTTGGTGAGCGAACATCATCAGCTTTGCGAATAATCTCCAGGGCTTGCTGGCTATCACTCGTCGCCTGTCCAAGAACTGAATACGAAAATATAGCTATTATGAATAAATACCATGCATTGCTTTTCATACTGTCCTCTATGAAAATTTGAATGCATCGGTAATGTTGAGGCGCGATGCACGATATGCGGGAATAATGGAAGCCACGGCAGATGTTAAAATTGGTAATATCAAGGTTATCCAAATCAATCCCACATCATTCGTTTTAATAAATGCGGTATAACCTACAGATTGTCCAGGCGAAGGTGGTATCGCAATACCTGAGATATTAATTATAGCGGCAATAGTGAATCCAAAGAGAAGACTCCCTAATGCGCCAAAGATACCGATATATATGCCTTCCAGCCAGAATAAACGCGTAACACGGTTTGATTGTAAGCCAATTGCGCGCAGCGTAGTAATTTCTCGGGTTCGCTCGACAATACTCATCGTCATTGAATTGCCGATCATAAATACTACGATAAGTGCCACGATAAGTTTGATAAAAAAATAGATACCGGACAGCATACCTTCCACCTGCTGGTAAAAAATAGAATTCTCCCTCCAATCCTTAACGATCAAAGGTAAATGATGGTCCGCTATATATCTTCTCATTTTCTTAACAAACGACGTTACATCATCGTTATTCAGCAAAATGACTATCTTACTAACACCATTAGTACCCATGATTTGCTGTGCAGTCTCAAGGGGCATTTTGATTACAACATCATCATAATCCTTTATACCTGATTCAAATATTCCTCGTAATTTTACAGATATAGTTCCCTGACCTCCCGCTATATTAACAGTCATGATATCAAGCCAGTCCCCGTAGTGGCTATCTAAGGTTTTTGCCAGGCCGCTGCCAATAGTAATCTCATCATGTTTGACACGAGATAAGTCGCTACCAAAAATTATCTTATCAAAAGCTCCCAACTTCAGCGCCGGTAATAGCTCAACGCCCTGTGCTGAAAAATAATTAGATGTTTCAGTTTCGTAATGTGAGATTATTCCGGTAAACTCAAGTTGTCCGGAGATTGTTGAAATCACATCAGAAAAATCGGCGTTCTGCAAAATTTTATTTTTCAGTGTAATATAATCAGATATCAGACTCTTATTTTTGTTAGCGGTTTCAAAGTAGGTGCTGTTATAAATCTGTACATGTCCAATATTTGTACGTATTGTTTGCTCTTTGAGTATCCAAAAAGAGTAGTTGATAAAACCACCATATAAAAATATGGCGCAACCACCTAATATAATGGCGGAAATGGTAGAAAACGTTCTTCGCCGGTGCCGTAACAAGTTCAAAAATGAGAATTTAGCATCGCCAAAATTAAAAATAATGTTATAAACAACAAATATTAATAGCAACACCACAATTGAATTAATAAATATCATATCCGTTGACATTCATTCACCTTTAATAACGGGAATAATAACCTGTAAGACTTCAACCATTTCCCAAGCCGGCATTTCGTTATTTTCAAAATCAATTTCACGCTGCTGATTAACTCTCCGCAGATGATCAACGAGTTGTTTTTCTTGCTGTTTCATATGGCAATTATGAAGGGCCCTTAAACGCATTATCAGTATATTACCAATGATCTCACTGCTAAATTTGTCTTTATTCTTCAGCAGTAGGTCAGTATCCTCGATGGTAATCACACAGCGCCCTAACCCCACTGGTAGCCAGGCATCAACTCTGGCACGTAAGTATCGAATCAGCATGTTGTCTTCATTGGTATCTACCGCTTCATCAAGATAAAAAAAGCCCGTCTTTGCATATTCAGAAGCGTTAATGAGATCATTGATACTCTGATAATAGTTAGCCTGTCGCAGCATTCCCCACGAATAAAAGATCAGCGCGCCAACTTTGTTAGTACGTTCATACTCTTGAAATAAATCAGAAGTGATAGATGCTAAAGCCTGTGGTTCACCAGGAAATCCATCCTGTAAGACTCGGGCAGTCGCAGGGGTTGAAACCTTCTCAGCAAATACTGAAAATGTAACCATGCTAAGACACAGGAGTAAAACGCTACAAAGATTACTTCGCTGAATCATAAATTATTACTCCATCTTTGATATCTACTCTCCGTCGAGCACGATCTTTAAGCTGAGTCGAATGTGTTGAGATAATAAATGTTGTTTTCGTCCGTTGATTAATCTCAAGCAGGAGGTCAAGAATTGATTCACCGGTAGCAAGATCCAGGTTACCTGTAGGTTCGTCAGCGACAATAACTTCGGGGCTATGCGCTAGCGCCCTTGCAATAGCGACCCGTTGCTGTTGACCACCTGACAATTGGCCAGGTTTTCTTGCCAATAAGTGGGATAAACCAACACTCTCAAGGAAATGTAACGTTCTCTCTCTAGCCTCTTTCGTACTAAAATGACCGTTGAGCGTCAGGGGATAATAAACATTATCAAAAACACTCAGCACCGGTATTAAATTGAAAAATTGAAATATGAAACCTAAATGACGACTGCGAAGGCGTGCAAGATTTTTGTCTGACAACATATTGAGATTTTTATGCAGAAAGAAGACATTGCCAGCAGTCGGTGTATCAATACCGGAAAGTATATTAAGTAAAGTACTCTTACCACTGCCAGAAGGCCCGCATAACGCAAGAAACTCGCCTTTCACAACATCCAGATTAATATTGTTTAGAGCATAAGTCATATTGTCCTGATAACCATAAGTCTTATATATACCAGATAATGAAATATCAGGTAATTCTGTTATATTGCTGCGCATATCCCCTCCTATTGGTACCAGGTATCAAAATAGGCATAGCCGCTAACTACTCCCGGAATAACGGTTCTGAGACAGCCATTATGCAATGCATACTGATTAATATATTGCCAACTTAGCGCCGGTGTCATACATCCGCTACAGCCGTAGCGAGCAATAAGATCGATGCCGGTATGAGGAAATGGTTTTGTTTTATTGATTCCTCCGGCATATGCAAGGAGATCTATATCATCAGTATTTTCAACATCTGGTAAATGTGGGTTATTGGTTGCAGTAGGTATATATGGCCCACAATGTATTTTTAGATCACTTTCTCTTTTACTAAAAATAAAACATCCCACTCTTTCTATTGATATATTTATCCCGGGAATGAGTCTTTTCTTGTTTTTTACTTCACTCTGGATCATACTTTCAGCTGTAAATGCCAACAATGGCACAGCACGATATCCTCCGCAGATAACGACAAAATCAAATACATCCCATGCAAGATAATCCTGCGCCATTGCCATCGCCTGATAAAGGGAAAAATTTTCGCCGCGAATTTTGCAAGTAACATCACTTATTGAAAATTTCTTAACCAAGTTCTTTGGTAGAGTATCAATAGTAGATAAATTAAGGCTACTGATATTGTACTCAAAGACGCCTGATTCTCCCCAGGAATCAATATAAATAAAAGCAGTTCTCGATTTCAGTAACAGCATCCTTTCTTTCGCTGACATGCTATGTAATGCGGCATCTGATACTTTATCGAGGGCGTTAATATAAGGAGTATGTTCAGGACGCCGTGTAATCTCTCGAGTATAAATTTCCCTTCTTGAGCCAAAACGTTTGAATCTCCAGCCGTTAGCTCCCGTAGTTTTCAAGGCAGTATTGTATGAGTGAGACTCCCATACATTCAACCAACTTGGATAGTATAAATAAAATGGCTCGTCTGGTTCCATGAACGAATATGAAGACAGATACATACTATTCTCCATATTAGTCAGTATTATTATGCAAATTAGTCATCAAAAGTGCAACGACGGAACCGTCGACCCCCAAGCCAGTTTTCAGAAGGTGTTTTTTAGTATGTTTACATACCCCCCCCGCTAAAGAGATATGGTGTGCGACATCCTCTATAATCCGATCGTTAACGACAGGGAAAATTAATTCTCTATCAAGCAGTATATGATGCCCAATAACTAAATCGATTAATCCAGAACCTGTTGCGGTATAGCCAATTTGCCCCTTATAGGCCAAAACTGGAAGACTATTTTCACCGGCATACATGGTGATGGCTTTTGCCTCAACATTATCACTTGATGAGGTACCATTACCATGGGGAATAAATGCACAAAGGTCTTCTTTTTTTATATCCTTATCATTTAACATTGCATTAATCAACTTTAGAATACTAGTACTTTGCCAGTAGGAATCATTACTACGCCCAGCATTAATCTGCTTGTAAGCCGAAGTAATGCTTATTCCATGGCTTTTCCCTCGCCCTAATCGGTGCTGTTGACTTTCCAGTAACATAGCGCCATACCCCTCAGCAAAAATTACACCATTACTGTTTATACCGAAGGGTTGGACCATTTCACTCTCCAACATTCCCTGGCTCTCAAGGAACACTAGATCTTGATATTTAATTTTTGAAATATTGATGATCAGCGCCAGATCAATACCACCTTGCTCTATTGCCCTGATCCCCAGGTGGATAGCAGTGAGTGAAGAGTTACTGGTGCAGTTCATATTTGGGGGAAGATGTTTTAATTCGTATCGTTTTGCAAGGCGATAGGAAGCCGTGTCCTGCGACATATTTTTCACTGATAAATTTTTGATTGAGGATATCAATGAAACATCTTCCATATCATTATAATTATAGAAATTTCTATAATCCATGACATCAACGCGCGGACCTATCCCTGTAATATATACTCTGACCCTATTACCTTTCAGGCAGTCTTCATTGAGGCCAGCCTGAATTAAGGTTTCATTGATAAGTTTATATACCAGGTCAAAAGCGCTATCATTATCCCGTTTTAGTTTCGCTATCAGTATATTGCCAGAAAATCCACAGTCGATAGCCTGTTTATCTGAAGTAAACCATGGAGATAAGTGTACACATTTACCTTGCCGCAAATTTTCAATTAACAGCGAACTATTCTCTGCATACGGTAAACACACACTGAAACCAGAAATAATAGCCCTTTCGCTCACCTTATAATCCTTTTATCACAATAGCGTAATAGTTTCCGCCTTCAGTCGCTCCAATTAAAAGAGCGTATCTAATAGTTAGATTAAGTGATTGGTTCACAAAGTTGACTCTCTCATCAGAAAATTGTCGAGTATAAGGAATAGCAGGAACCGATTGTCTGCGAATACAATCAAGAAGAACCGCCAGGTTTAGCAGACCTGCAGAAGAGGCGACAAAACCAAAGAATGCATTGTAATTCACAACCGGTACATGAGGATTAAGGCAATTAAATGACGTATATATCGCATTCGTTTCTATCATTGAATTTACTTCGCTACCATTACTGGTCCCGCAAACTAAATCAATTTCTTTCGAGGTAATACCCGCATCCGCAAGCGCGCGAGTAATTGCCATAGACATTGCTGCGGACTTCTCCTCAACCTGTGTCACGTCAAAATAGGTATTGCTACATGCCTTACCATAACCAGCGATTTCAGCTAATACCTCAGCGCCGCGGGCCACTGCTGACTGTGGATCTTCCAGGAGCATCATGCATGCGCCTTCACCTGGTACGTAGCCCTGTGCTTCTTTGCCATATATCTGATAATCAGCCGGATCGGACATCATATGAATTTTATTTGTCACCGCATCCATATAAAGCGACATAGAAGGAAAGTATTCATCAGCCCCGCCAATTACAACCTGCGGTTGGAGTTGTTGGCGAACAATTTCATAGCCATAGGTCAATGCGCCAAGCGCAGCATTTTCACCGGTAGCCAACGTTGTTGTATATCCTTTGACCCCTTCTGAGATCCCGCAAAATGTTGTAATTGAGTTCATTAGAGAGCCGGGAAATTCCGAAGTCCGAACTTTCCGCGGGTCAGGTTTCAAACTTTGCAAATACTTATAGGTTGTTTCTTGCGGCCCTCGCGCCATTCCCAGAACCATACCCAAATCATCTCCATCTCGTTTGATCTTGCGTTTAGCCATATGCAAAGTTTCTGAAAGTGCAAGTAGAGCAAACGTACCGCCGCGAGTTGCCTTACGCGGGTCGTATCGACGTAGATGTTTGCGTGGTTCCAGGCCTTTCACCTGATAAGTTTTAAAATTCTCTTCTGTCTCCGGCTGCTTGTACTCCTCTTCCTGATATTCACCACCAAATATATCCGCAAACTGATTGGTTTTGGCCAATACACCCAACAGCTCTTTCGCCTCGTCAAGCGTGTCATCAGGAAAGACAACACCGCTGAGTTCTACTGAGCTGTCGCCTTCATGGATATAGCGAAGAATCTCATTTAGAGTGTGACCTATAGCCGATACAGCGCCTACTCCAGTAATAGCAACTCGTTTTGCTTCATAGGAGGTGAGTGGAACTGAACAAGGTTTAGTGCTGACAATCATGCAGCAGTTATTACCGCCGAAAGCATAATTGTTATTCATAAAGATATTGATATCTTTTTTACGAAACTCGTTCGGTACATAGTCCAGATCGCAATTGGGACGAGCCTGCGAAAAACTGAGTGTTGGCAGAACTTTTTTTTCTGGCAGAGTCACCAGGCACGCAATAAGTTCGACAATTCCTGCCGCCCCAATATTGTGGCCAAAATAAGATTTTGTGGAACTTATTAACAAATTTTCTGCTCCGGAGAAAACCTTCTTCATTGCCAGAGTTTCGATTTGATCATTAGCTTCCGTACCCGTGCCATGCGCATTGACATAATCAATTTGTTCAGGCTTGACCCCAGCATTCGCCATCGCTTTTTGCATAACCTGCACTGCGCCACTGGCGCGTGGGTCGGGACCTGTTTCATGATATGCGTCGCAAGATGTCGCGTAAGAAAGAATTTCACCGAAGATGGTCGCGCCACGCGCCACCGCATGTTCATACTCTTCGAGTACAATGGCCCCCGCGCCCTCACCAATAGACATACCTGAATGCCCTGAAAATGGCGAGCATGATTGCGGATGCATAACATTCAAGGCATAAAAACCCGCGAAAGTGGGTAAATAGATGGGTTCTGTACCTACCGCCAACATAGCCTTACTTTTGCCATTTTGGATATAATCAAAAGCCATACCGACAGCATTCGGGCTTGCGGTGCAAGCCGTCGCAACGAGTTCCACTCCGCCCTTCAAGCCCAGTAGCGTTGAAGCGCTGGAGCAACATGATGAAAAACTGCCTGAAAACAGAGCCTTTCTTAATGAAAAGTCCTGAATACGCTGCTCGAAGAGAGGGAGAAACGCTTCTGTACCCGCAGAAGAAACGCCCACAATCATCCCCATCTCTTCCAGACACTGGCGATTGGCGGCCAGTTCTGCCTGCTCTAGTGCTTCCTTACCAACTTTGTAAGCCCAAAGCGCGGCATTATCGAGCGATGCAACAATTTCTTCAGATAATTCGGGACAATGAATTTTATGCAGCATTTCAGCCGCTCGGGCATTCGCAAACCATTTAGAAAAGCGAGCGCTGTCAGCAATACCATTTTTTTTAGCCAACAGCGCTTGCCTGAAGTCTGCAATATTGTCGGCGAGGGATGACAATATTCCCATGCCGGTAATAACTACTCTTTTTCTGCTCGTTTTCATATTTTTCTGTTCTATCCAGAGTGGTTAACAACGATTCCGAGAATGCCGAGTTAAGAATAAAGTCGCTAATTGTTATACCGTTTCAAGCGCGCTTTTCGCCTTCAATTCATCAACATAACTATGGATTGTTGGGTTAACCAATAAACTCAGATTATAAATAAAAGGGACATTTTGGGTTTTGGCTGTGATTTCCCCATTTACAGTTTGAATAGTAAAACCGGAGATATCCGCTAATGCATAGCATTCGTCAATCAGTGCCAACGCGATCCAATGCTGTTTCGCAGGAGAATATGCTGCTTTAACAATAACACCGACTTGATGTCCATTAACCATCACAAGGTCATTTGAGTCGATGTGACTACATCCAACATCAGGAGCAATCCCAACAAGTTTGCGCTCAGCCCCCTTCCGCGATAGTTCTTCTACCGCACTCTTACCAATAAAGTCTTCCTTGTCATACTGAATAGCCCACTGCATTTGTAGTTCTACTGGATTACGGGAGTAATTATTATAAAGGCTTTCGTCCCATCCCGGGTTTTCCACTCTCACCAGACGTTGATAATCTAAACCACCGGTTTTGAGCAAATACTTAGCACCTATTTCTTGTAACTTCATCCACATCGTGACTAGTGTTGCTTGTGGGCCGATCAACTGATATGCAAATTCGCCATGTTTTCCACAGCGGAAAATCATTAACTCATCATCGGTATTCATATATTCATAATATGGTAGACCAATGATATCAAAGCCATAAACCTCCGCCATTATCTCCCATGCATAGGGGCCTTCCAGCATAATAGCCCCCCAATTATTTTCCTCCATCGCTTTGATTTCAGGGATCTCCTGAATATCTAACTCCTCAGCTTTAGTCAGTACTTCGTTGAGTACATCTATAATTTCTTTAGAAGTAAGGTTCTCGGATAAAATATAATAACCATCAGCGGCGCACAAAACATATGCATCACCACGGATATCCCCGTCAGCGTTTAGCAGTAGGGAGTAAATACCCTGCTCATCACGGATGATTGATACATCAGCCGAAACCATGTAGTTTACCAACGCCCATGCATCATCTCCCATCACACTGGTGATAGACATATGAGAATAATCCACCAACAAGGCATTTTCACGCACAGCCTTATATTCTTCAAAAATATCATGATATGAAGAAGGTACGCGTTGATGATTATAGATTCCCATAACCGCATTATTTTTAAAATGAAGATCAGAAAGTAAATTCATAAAATAGCCTTTAATATAACCTTATCAATTCAGGATGTTTTTTTCTTTAGAATGAAAGATGCCAGATTATTTATGCTTCGCATATAGGCTGGATCATCACCTTCCGAGACCTGAATGTTGAAGGTTTTATCAAGCATTACGATGATTTCCGTGGCATCTACAGAGTCTAGTTTCAGTCCATTGCCAAACAGCGGTGTGTCATCATCAATTTGATGTGCCTCACGTTGAACATTTAGGCGTTGAATAATTTCGGACTTAATCGTCATAATTATTTTTTTTCTTTCATCGATTTCATCATTAATGTTGGTCACACCTGTTCTCCTTGGTAATTAAATGACTTCTCTAAAATTAATAATCACGCCCTGGCTAATGATCTTCTTCCCGACATTAGCTGTGACTGAATAATGTTTAAACCCACTCTCATCAGAAAATGAGAGTTTACTTACCACTTCAATCGTATCTCCCGGGTACGCTGTCCCTTTAAACTTCAAGTTCTGAGAAGCTAACACTCCACGGACCTGCGACCGCCTCGTACGTATTGTACTTAGCATATCCGGATGCTTTATATAAGCATGAATGTCACGCAATGTTCTCAGTTCTTCACCCGTTCGCCCCTGGTAAATATCACAGATATCAGTGAGAAAAGAGTAATACTCGCTTGCCTGACCAAATATTTCAGAAATAATAGCTCCTGGCATAATGGGATCTTCTGGGAAATGCCCAAGCAGATACGGATCATTATAAGTCACATGCTTTATAACTTTGATGAAACCATTCTCGCCATACTTATAATCAACTATCTGATCGACCATAAGTAGAGGTTGACGCCAGCCCCCCATAGCAAGAAATATTTTCGGCGGTATCGGATACTTAGACATAAATCACCGCATTACCATACCACCATCGACCACGATGGTTTGCCCTATAATATAGCTGGATGCTGAAGAGCTTAAATAAACAATGACGTTTGCTACCTCATCGCATTTTCCGAGTCGTTTTAATGGAATTGAGTTAGTCACCTCACGAACCACGGTACGGGGAACCTTCTTCGCCATTTTAGATTCAATCATTCCTGGCGCTACCGCATTAACACGCACTCCCCGCGGGGCCAGCTCAGCCGCAAGAGTGCGGGTGAAACTTAAAATTGCACCTTTGGATGCACAATAGTTTGCCTGGCCAATGCTTGGTACCAGAGCTGCAACAGATGCAACGTTGATAACAACTGGACTTTCCGCTGAACGTAATAACATTAATGCTTCTTTCGTTAACCGAAACAGACTAAGTAAATTGATGTTGATAACCGAATAAAAATCATCAAAACTCATTGATGCAAAGAGGCTATCTTTAACAATTCCCGTATTATTCACCAGCACGTCCAGTCTTCCGGCATCTATGGTCAGGCGCTCGCACAACGCCACGACTTCTTCCCGGTTCGTGAGATCGCAAGGCAAAATATGTAGCAAGTCACCATTGGCATGATTTTCTTTCAGTGCAAGCAGCGGTTCGTCATTCGATTTATATAATGCATAAACAATACATTTTTGCTCAAGAAATTTCCCACAAATTGCAAGACCTATGTCGCCGCTAGCACCAGTAACCAGCACCTTTTTACTTGCAAGATCGTTATATTTATACATTTTATATGAATGCCTTAAATTAATATATGATGGTTACGGCTATCGCATATGTCCGGCAATGTGAAATACTTAATGAAATATTCATCACTCGCTGCTCATTAAGAATATCCCTAACTCTACCGGATAATATAAACTCAGGTTTTCCATATTCGTCATGAACAACTTCAATATCATGGAATCGAATTCCATGGCCAAATCCGTAGCCAATGGCTTTTACCAGAGACTCCTTTGCAGCCCAAAATCCTGAGGCTCGTTCATAATTTAGATCAATAATATCGATTTCTTTTATTTCATTATTCGTAAATACTCTCTGAAGAAACCCCGACTTATGATTAATAATAGCCTTTTTTATTCTTGCTACTTCGACAATATCTGTACCAATACGCATTACATATTTCCAAAAGAATTAAATCTGGTACGCAAAATTGAAATTAAACTTATACTTATCCACATCGAAATCATCCGGATAGAGAAAAGGTGTTGATAACGAAGCATCATACTCGACAGCTTTCACCGCGCCTTTAACTCCTAAGACTCCACCCATTATCCTTTTCCCACTCAGGTCTTGTGAAGGTAACTTACCAATTATTTGTCCATAATCTGTGCCAACATAAGGGGTGATACCGTCAAATCCAGTCACCACATTCAGGGTATTTTGTATAAAAAAACCTTTATTCCCATAGATACCATCGCTGTTTTGAAAACCACGTACACTCCAACGATCGCCTATTGTAAATTGATCCTGTAACGTCAAATTATCTGGTGAATACTGGGCACCAAAATTAAGTTCGTAATAGGCGTTGGCTGGCAACATCGTTAACCATTTCACATAGTTCAGATTAAGGTTTACAATTTGACTTTTCTTACTCACAGTGCCAGTACGCATGTCTGGTGTGTCAGTGCCACCAAAAGCCCTGGTAAACCGTTGCCAGGTTAAAGTAGAATCCAATGCAGCCCCGGTAAAGTTTCTTTTATAATTTAATCCTAACCGTATGTTACCCATATCTCGTTTTTGCAAAACTAGTTCTGTCCCACCCAATGTGTAGTCATATTTCCGTCTGATAAATTCAGCACTCGCAGACAATTTAGAGTTCACATTGCGGTATAGCATACGATTACCTTTGAGGCTGAAATACTCAGTCTCACCTACATAATCAAAAGTATATGTACCAACATCAATACCCTGAGTAGATTTACTTTTACTATAAAAAAGACTTAGATCGGTATATCCAAAAGGCACACTATAATAGGCACTAGCATTTTTATACCCACCGGTCTGGCTACCCGTCCCCGCCAGGTAAAAAACATCGCTCAAACTAGTGACATTATATAAATACCCCACTCCACCAATAAGTTGGTTTCCAGTGCTATCATCACCATAGTTATTGTACGAAGCTCTGGCACTCCATATTTTTTTTCGTTGCGTATTAATTACCAGCTTGCTCGTGCCATTTTTAGTACCTGGCACTATGTTAATTTTAACATCAACCTCAGGTGTTCTCTGTATATTTTCCAGGCCCTGCTCAACATCCCTGATATTGAGAATATCACCTTCTGAAAATGGCAAAACCCATTTACTTATATCGTTATCAACAATGACAATCTCAGAAATCCTTCCTGGTATCACTGCCAAACTTAATTTTTTAGTCAAGAGATCTTGAGATGGAATTTCCACCCTCGTTGTTATATACCCCGCATTTAAATAGTAATCTTGAAAAAGCACAGCCGCTTTTTTCAACCCATTCATCCCTAAGCATTTTCCAGCAACCTGTTTTTTAATTTTATTTAATCCGCGGTCGTCTAAAAAATCATTGCTAAGCACTAATTCATCAATTTGAAAACACGGAGTTTCCAGCGGGAATGTGCTATCGGTTTCTTTTTTTGCGACGGCATCGGAGAACACATCCTTTTGTTCTATTTTTCGGTCTTTGAACGCAGCGTTATCATTGCTTTGCTGGTCTTTTACAAGCCGCCCTAACTGAGCATCAGCCGCTACTGCAGGGCCGGTAATCAACAATACCAGGCTAATAATTACTATATTGCGAATATCCATTTCATACCCTAATCAGGTAAAAGCAGTAATCCCTTACCGCTTTTACCTTCAACCTAAGTTATTTATTTACCTACAACGGTACCAAATACGTTTACAACATTAGCTGTAGTCTCAAATCCTTGAGCTCCACCTAATACAGCCCAGAAACCAGTGTTGACAATTTTCTTAGCATCGATTACCGCCTTACCCGCTGTATAAAGGTTGCCATAGTTGTAGATGTTATTACTTGCAGTGACATTCAACTGGCTATCAGCAACTAAATTAGCCCAGTTTGAGATATTTTTAGCTGTGACGTTAGTTGTTTTGGCAGAAATGTTTGCGCCAAGATTATTGGTCAAATCATTCGCCGTCGAAATGTTCAAAGTATTACCAGCAGCAATATCGCTGTTGTTAGTGATGGTTTTCCCGGTCAGGTTCAAGTCACCATCAGCATTAAAGGCGTGATTATTTGTCAAGTAACCGGAGGCATTAACCGTCAGATTACCTTTAGCATTCACCCATCCGGTGTTATTATAATCACCATTAATATTAATCAAGACGTCGCTATCTGAAGAGATGACTCCGTTAGCCGTATTCTTTGCAATGGAACCGCTTGCTTTTGATGACAATGAAGATGCATCAATTTGCATGTTACCAGAGCTATAAATAGTTGCGTAATCAGCAGCGATTTTCTTCGCAGCAATCGTCATCCCCCCTGAATTAGCAACAACCTGCCCTTTGTTACTTGCGAGATCGCCAGTCAGATTAATATTTACGTCACCGGTTTGCGCAATAATACGGCCAGATTCGTTATTCAGGCTCTTAGCCGTAATATCAACCCCTTCACCGCCAATTAGACCGCCTTGCTGATTCCCATAGCCGAAGTATTGCCCCACATAGAAACCAAATTTGTCACTGTCAGTACTGGTTATTTTACCAACCGCATTAAGCGCTAGTTTTTCATCCGCAACCATCATTGTATATTTCGCATCAATATCAGTGCCTGAATCAATACTGATATTTTTAGCTTTGATCACCGAACTGTCTGTACTGACTGTATCGGCTTTGATAGTTACGTCACCGTTCACGGAAGTTATTACGCCCAGACGGCTATAATAGTTGTTAAGATCGATATTAACACCCGCCCCGCCATTGATACCCGATTGACTGGTATTCATGTTGCGACCAGTAATTGACACAGTCTTACTGCTTTCAATTTTACCCATATAGTTATCAATATCACTGGTGGTTTGGATGCTCACATCACCATCTGAGGCAATTTCGCCAGCCCAGTTAAATAAGTAGTCAGCAGCAATCTCGATGCCATTACCTGAGACGATACCCAAGGATTCACCGCCCGTGGTATCGGCCGATTTGTTGTCGTTGTTTTTAACTGCTTTGGTTGTCGTTAATTTTACAGCACCAGCACTGGAGCGAATCAAACCAGTTACGTTTTCAATATTCCCCGTACTTTCAACTTCAACATTTCCAGTTGAATCAATAGTGCCGCCATTATTAGTTAACGATGTATTTTTCAGGCCAACATAGCCAGCATGAATCTGACCGTTGTTATTATTAAAATCACCTGATTCGATTGCAACGACACCCGCCTCAATACCCGCCGTTTTAGCTTTTCCGGTATTGGTAAAAGTATTACCGCTAGTATTGACAGCCAGCGTTTGTCCGGCAGCCAGTTTACCATTGCTATTATCGAATTTACCGCTGGTAATATAGTTATTAGTGGTTGCTAAAATATTGCCACCGTTGATATTACTAACTTTATTACCCGCGGTATCAATGGCGATCATTTTGTCGCTGTTGATTTTCCCTGCGCTATTTTCTAAAACACCGTTGGTGTTCAGGGTGATATCACCACTGGATTGAATAACCGCATTGTTGTTAAGCAGTTTACCGTTACTGGTAATCTTAATACCGCTATCCCCGGCAGAAATCGTCCCCAGATTACGCACGCCTACGCCATTTTCTGTGCTGACAAGACTAATTTTATTCGCATACATACCACCAAGCTTAGAAACATCCACGCCGTAGGTACTTGCGTTACCGGTAGGCGTTACGGAGTCGGTGACCACACCGTCGGCGTTGACCGCATTACTCCCTGCGACAATCTTAAGCTCACTGGCTGAAAGCGCACCATTCACAACGACACTACGCGCCAGAATTTCGGTCGGTGATTCGCTCTGAAAGCCACTTACATTAATCGTTCCGCCATTAACGGAATAGCCATTTAACAGCCCATCCTCACCTAATTTTGGCGTACCTGTCGTCAACGTCCCTTTTTCAGCGTTGATGAACCCGCCTCCCTGAGTCGTGATGCCATTAGGGTTGGCAATGATTAAGTGAGCGGAATCCCCGGCAACTTCCATCATGCCATTAATGGTACTCGCATTCGTTGAAGTCACTTCGTTAAGAATAACCATCGCGCTGCGGTCCGTAAGGTTCGGGTTGGCCGCAATCTGCCCAGCCAGCACGGACTGCGCCGCGCTTGTCGCGTTGTTAAAGATCACCCCTTCAGCGCCAACGTTCAGGGTGTCATATACGTTATGCGAAAGACCATTGCTATTCGGTTTCGCGATATTGACAATCGGCACACCATTTGAGGCTTCAGTAACGCTGCCATTTTTAATAGAAATTTCCGCTTGCGCCACTACAGGCATCAGCAGTAATAATGATGCCGCAATTGGGTTTAATTTCACGGACCTTTTTTTATTTTCGTGATATTTCATATGAACCTTTCTAAGATAGTATTGATTGAGTGCAGCCAGAAAGAATAACCTGCGCTTATGCAGCGATATTCACCCTGACTATTTTAAGTACGCGTCATGCGTACAAAATCCCTGTGAAAAGCACGTAAACTCATCAAACGTTATATGCAGTTCTATTCAACAAATTAATATTAAATAAGTTAAAAATTATATATTTCAGATCGTTTACGCCGAATGCATATACCTACATGGCACAAAGAAAGTTGATTTAATTCATACGAAATATGAGACATCCCCTGTCCGTGCATCGAGCGTAATTCCTCGTTTAAGCGTTGTTGACTCATCATTTTTCAAGCGCTAAATCACCTGTTCTCGTGATGCGTAATAAATAATGCCACGTACAACACCATATCCTTACTCCGTTACAGTTTCCCCGATCAATATAATGAACAAAAAGTGAATTCTTTCTATACATATTCAATTTTCTTCACTTCATGATTGAGATCACGACCCTCGCCTCTTCTCTCCCAGGGATTATTCATCCTTCAACTTCATCATTCATGCGTGAATTCATCTTTATGAATTTGTATTTGAAAGCAGATGGGCACAATAAGCCTGCGGCGGGTAATGAAGCCGGCATGATGAAATGTCTTGTGAAGGATTAAAAAGAAGTTCAGAAGAGATAGGTTATGAGGACTTAATTTGCCGGAGAGAGGCTTAATGCCTTCTCCGGCCTGGATATCAACACAATGCCTGAATCGCTTTGCGTTTTAATCGCGGAAGTTTTTGAACTGGAATGGCTGGCCAAGATCGCCGCCGCGAACCAACGCCATAACCGACTGCAGATCGTCACGGGATTTGCCAGTGACGCGAATTTCTTCGCCCTGAATCTGCGTCTGTACTTTGAGTTTGCTGTCTTTAATCAGTTTAACGATTTTCTTCTGTATCGCGCTCTCAATACCCTGCTTCAGCTTAGCTTCAACAAACCAGGTTTTTCCGCTGTGTACGAAGTTTTCCGGCACGTCAAGCGAGCTTCCCTCAATACCGCGCTTGAGTAGCTTTGCACGCAGGATGTCCAACAGCTGATTGACCTGGAAATCAGACTCGCTCAGCACCTTGATGGTTTTACTGGTTTCGTTCAGCTCAAAGGTGGCTTCAACATTACGAAAATCAAATCGTGACTCGACTTCGCGGCTTGCGTTTTCGACCGCATTACGCGCTTCCTGAAGATCGACTTCAGAGACAATATCGAAAGATGGCATCTTTTCCTCTCCTTCCGTTTCTTTTGCGTTGCATAATACCCACAACGCGGCATAACTCAACTTGTTATCCCGGAAGCTTAGCTGATAACGCTATACTTTAGCTACAAGCGCCTGGGAAGTCGCAGGTGAGGAGGAATAATGAAAGTAACCGTACTGGGATGCGGTGCATTGGGGCAACTATGGTTAACCGCGCTGTATAAAAACGGACATGAGGTTCAGGGCTGGTTACGCGTCCCGCAACCATTTTGTAGCGTTAATCTCATTGAGACTGACGGTAGTAATTTCAACGAATCAATGACCGCTAACGATCCTGATTTTCTCGCCACCAGCGATTTACTACTGGTGACGCTAAAGGCATGGCAGGTTTCCCAGGCAGTGAGAAATCTGGCTGCTATCTTACCGGCTTCTGCGCCTATCTTGCTCATTCATAACGGCATGGGCACTCTTGATGAATTAAAAAGCGTTAAACACCCACTGCTGCTGGCGTCCACCACTCATGCCGCCCGCCGCGATGGCAACGTCATCATTCACGTCGCGCAGGGAACAACTCATATTGGACCAGCCAAAAGCTATAGCGAAGATTACAGCGGTCTCGCCGACATTCTGCAAAACGTCCTGCCGGATGTCGCCTGGCACGACAATATTCACCCTGCTCTTTGGAGTAAGCTGGCCGTCAACTGTGTGATTAATCCCCTGACTGCGCTGAAAGATTGTAGAAACGGCGATCTGCGAGATTTTCCGCAAGAGATCGGCGCAATCTGTCATGAAGTCGCAGCGGTAATGCAACGTGAAGGCATTCATACATCTGCGGAAAACCTGTTATTGTATGTAAATCAGGTAATTGAAAGTACAGCAGACAATATCTCATCTATGTTGCAGGATATTCGCGCGCAGCGGCATACGGAAATCGACTACATCACCGGTTTTCTGCTTAATCGCGCCCGGGCCCATGGTCTGTCAGTGCCAGAAAATGCCCGTTTATTTGAACAGGTAAAGCGGAAGGAGAATACTTATGAGCGCGTCGGCACTGATTTGCCTCGCCCCTGGTAGTGAAGAGACCGAAGCGGTCACCACTATCGATTTATTAGCGCGCGGCGGCGTGAAAGTGACTACCGCCAGCGTCGCCAGTGATGGCAATCTGACCATCGTTTGCTCGCGCGGCGTGAAGCTACTTGCGGATGTGCCGCTGGTCGAAGTCGCTGATGGCGATTTTGATATCATTGTTTTACCTGGCGGTATTAAAGGCGCCGAGTGCTTTCGCGACAGCCCTTTGCTGGTAGAAACCGTGAGACAATTTCATTTATCCGGGCGCATCGTGGCGGCTATCTGCGCCGCGCCAGCGACCGTTCTGGTGCCGCATAATCTGTTTCCTATCGGCAACATTACCGGTTTCCCGGCGCTAAAAGAGCAAATCCCCGCCGAACAGTGGCAGGATAAGCGCGTCGTCTGGGACCCAAGGGTTAATCTGTTAACCAGTCAGGGTCCGGGAACCTCTATTGATTTCGCGCTAAAAATGATTGACCTGCTGGTCGGTCGCGAAAAAGCATACGAAGTGGCTTCGCAGTTGGTCATGGCTGCTGGCATCTATAATTACTACGAATCCTGATAGCCGGTCCGCGCAGCGGGCTGGTTTCCCCCTTATTGAGGAGCCGTAGCATGTCCCGTAGCGCAACCGATTCTCGTGACCTCGTCATCAGCCGCCTACTCAGCGCCCCCACGACAGCCCTCTGGCGCGCGTGGGCCGACCCGGCTTTACTCAAAACCTGGTGGTGTCCTAAGCCATGGTATACCGACGTTCTGGCCTTTGATTTGCGTCCCGGAGGGGCTTTTCACACCGTGATGCACGGCCCTGACGGTGAACGTAGCGATAATCCCGGCTGCTTTCTTGAAGTCATTCCGCAGCAAAAATTAGTCATGACCTCAATGCTGACCGCAGACTTTCGCCCTGCCGTTTCCCCGTTTGCCATGACGGCTATTATCACCTTTGCGGATGAAAACGACGGCTGTCGCTATACGGCAACGGTACTGCATGCAGATGATGAAACCCGCGAGCAACACGAAAAGATGGGATTTTTTGAAGGCTGGAATATCGTTATCGATCAGTTGAATGCCCTGGCGATGACACTACGCTAAACCCAGATGTAAAAAAGCCTTCCCTAAGGGAAGGCTTTTTCATCAGTACAGGTGAATTACGGGCGATACACTTTCACGTTAGTAAAGCCCTGCTCACGCAGGTACAGCGCCTGCAGACGGCTCATTACGCCGCGCTCACACCACAACAGCCAGGTTTTGCTCTGATCGAGGTTGCCGAATTGGGTGCTCAGTTTATAGAACGGCAGCGAAACAACATCGACGCCTTCCACTTTCAATGGCTTATCATCCTGCTCATCGACAGAACGAATATCGAGAATCACGTCGTTCGCGCTGAAGCCGCTGACGGTTTCGACTTCCACCACGTCCTGCTGCGTTTGCTGAGCGATGTCGCGAATGTCGATGTTATTCGCTTCCTCAACCACTTTATCCAGAATGCTAAAATCGAAGTTTTCTTCTTCCGCTTCGATCTTCGCTTTTACCGCTTTTATGGTTGGGCTCTTCGAGATAACGCCGCAGTATTCCGGCATGGTGCGGGCAAAATCTTCAGTGCCGATTTCGCGCGCAAGATTGATAATGTGTTCTTTATCGTGAGAAATCAGCGGGCGCAGGATCAGCGTGTCTGAGACATTATCGATAAGACGCAGGTTAGTCAGCGTCTGGCTGGATACCTGGCCCAAGGCTTCGCCGGTCACCAGTGCCTGCACGCCATAACGCTCAGCGACTTTCGATGCCGCACGCACCATCATACGTTTGAGCACCACGCCCATCTGGCCATCCTCAACTTTCTCAAGGATTTCGCCAACCACTGGCTCGAAATTGATTGCCACGAAGCGAACGCGATGGGAGCTGCCGAAGCGGTTCCACAAATAGTGCGCCACCTGACGAACGCCAATTTCATGCGCGGCGCCGCCGAGGTTGAAGAAGCAGTAGTGTACGCGGCAGCCGCGACGCATCAGCATATAGCTGGAGACGCCGGAGTCGAAGCCGCCGGAAATAAGCGACAGCACATCTTCCTGAGTACCAATGGGGAAGCCGCCAATACCTTCATAGCGCCCTTTCACCAGCAACAGACGATCGTTTTCGATTTCCAGGTTAACCGTCACGTCCGGATCGGTGAGCTTCACGCGCGCCGATTCGATATGCTGGTTCAGGCCGCCGCCAACGTAGCGCTCAACCTCAATTGAGGTGAATTCATGTTTACCCCGGCGCTTCACACGCACGCAGAAGCTTTTGCCTTCGAGCTGTTCGCGCCACAGCGGTAGCGTCTGTTCAAAAATGTTATGCAGAGAAGTGAAAGGTACGTCCTCCACTTCCAGAATATGATGAATGCCAGGGATACGGGTCAGCGCATCGCGAATAACCGGCCGCTGGTTTTCGTCTTTCGCGCGAACTTCGATATGATCCCAATGACGAACGACGGCGAGCGTCTCATCATAGTTTTTGAGAACGTTACGAATGTTCCCGGTTAAGATTTTAATAAAGCGCAACCGCACAGATTGGCTTTTGATGGTGATTTCCGGGAACAATTTAATGATAAACTTCATGGCGACAATAGTTCGTTGGCAAGCCCGACGGGGCTTTAAGCAAAAAAGTTGTACAGGCGCGATTCAGCGTCTGCATCCAGGGCGCGGAGTATACCATCATTGTTCGCTTTTCGCCTGGCATTGCGCATTTTCGCAAAAATGTATCCGTAGGGTGAATGCCGCGAGTTTGCTTAACCGCCCGACTCCGTTACCATACTGATAGCCATCGAGACATAACAAGAGTCTATATTCACTATGCCAAAGAAAAATGAGGCCCCGGCCAGCTTTGAGAGCGCTTTAGGCGAACTCGAGCAGATCGTTAATCGTCTGGAAAGCGGCTCACTACCGCTGGAAGAAGCGCTCAGCGAATTTGAACGCGGCGTGCAGCTCGCGCGCCAGGGCCAGACGAAACTGCAACAGGCCGAGCAGCGTGTCCAAATCCTGCTGGCCGATAGCGAAGATGCGCCGTTGACTCCCTTTACGCCGGACGCTGAATAAATGGACTTCCCGCAACAATTACAGACCTGTGTCACCCAGGCCAATGACGCGCTGCGCCGTTTTATCTCTCCGCTGCCATTTCAGAACACTCCGCTGGTTGAAGCCATGCACTATGGCGCATTATTAGGCGGCAAACGCCTGCGCCCTTTCCTGGTTTACGCCACCGGCGAGATGTTCGGCGTTAGCCGTTCCACGCTGGATGCCCCAGCCGCTGCCGTCGAATGCATTCATGCCTACTCGCTGATGCATGACGATCTGCCGGCGATGGACGACGACGATCTGCGCCGCGGTCAACCCACGTGCCACATCAAGTTTGGCGAAGCGAACGCTATTCTTGCCGGTGACGCCCTGCAAACGCTGGCATTTTCTATACTGAGTGATACGCCGATGCCGGAAGTACCGGATCGCGACCGTCTGGCGATGGTTTCCGAACTGGCCCAAGCCAGCGGCGTCGCCGGAATGTGCGGCGGTCAGGCGTTGGATCTCGAGGCGGAAGGCAAGCAGGTCGATCTACAGGCGCTGGAGCGAATTCACCGCCATAAGACCGGAGCGCTTATTCGCGCGGCGGTTCGTCTTGGCGCGCTGAGCGCCGGCGAGCGTGGCCGTCAGGCGCTGCCAGCACTCGATCGCTTTGCGGAGAATATCGGTCTCGCCTTCCAGGTGCAGGATGACATTCTGGATGTGGTAGGTGATACTGCGACTCTTGGCAAACGTCAGGGTGCCGACCAACAGTTAGGCAAAAGTACCTATCCGGCGCTTTTGGGTCTTGAGCAAGCCCAGCAGAAAGCGCGCGATCTGATTGCCGACGCCCGCCAGGCTTTAGATGAACTGGCTGCGCAATCGCTGGATACCACGGCACTGGAAGCGCTCGCGAATTACATTATTCAGCGCGATAAATAAACAATAAATGAGTCTCTGATGAGTTTTGATATTGCCAAATACCCAACCCTGGCGCTGGTAGATTCCACCCAGGAGTTGCGCCTGCTGCCAAAAGATAGCCTGCCCAAGCTTTGCGATGAGCTGCGCCGCTATCTTCTGGACAGCGTGAGCCGCTCAAGCGGCCATTTTGCCTCTGGCCTTGGCACGGTTGAACTGACCGTGGCGCTGCACTATGTCTACAATACGCCGTTCGACCGCTTAATTTGGGATGTCGGCCACCAGGCTTACCCGCACAAAATTCTCACTGGCCGCCGCGACAAAATCGGCACTATCCGCCAGAAAGGCGGGCTGCATCCGTTCCCGTGGCGCGGCGAAAGCGAATATGACGTACTGAGCGTTGGCCACTCTTCTACCTCTATCTCCGCGGGTATTGGGGTCGCTATTGCCGCCGAAAAAGAAGGCAAACAGCGGCGCACCGTTTGCGTCATCGGCGATGGGGCTATCACCGCCGGGATGGCGTTTGAGGCGATGAACCACGCGGGGGATATCAAACCAGACATGCTGGTGGTGCTGAACGACAATGAAATGTCGATTTCAGAAAACGTCGGGGCGCTGAATAATCACCTGGCGCAGCTGCTGTCCGGCAAGCTGTATTCCTCGCTGCGTGAAGGCGGCAAAAAAGTCTTCTCCGGCGTACCGCCGATTAAAGAACTGCTTAAACGTACCGAAGAGCATATTAAAGGTATGGTGGTGCCCGGCACGCTGTTTGAAGAGATGGGCTTTAACTACATCGGCCCGGTAGATGGCCACGATGTGCTGGGTCTGGTTAATACGCTGAAGAATATGCGTGATCTGAAAGGACCGCAGTTCCTGCATATCATGACCAAAAAAGGCCGTGGATATGAACCGGCGGAAAAAGATCCCATCACCTTCCACGCGGTACCGAAATTCGATCACACCAGCGGCGTGCTGCCGAAAAGCAGCGGCGGCCTGCCTTCCTATTCGAAAATATTTGGCGACTGGCTGTGCGAAACCGCGGCCAAAGACGACAAACTGATGGCCGTCACCCCGGCGATGCGTGAAGGATCCGGGATGGTCGAGTTCTCGAAAAAATTCCCCGATCGCTATTTCGATGTCGCGATTGCCGAACAGCACGCGGTGACCTTTGCCGCCGGGATGGCGATTGGCGGCTATAAGCCGATCGTGGCGATCTATTCCACCTTCCTGCAGCGCGCTTACGATCAGGTGATCCATGACGTCGCCATTCAAAAGCTGCCGGTGCTGTTTGCAATCGATCGTGCGGGCATCGTCGGCGCCGACGGTCAGACCCACCAGGGAGCGTTCGATCTCTCCTTCCTGCGCTGCATTCCGGAAATGGTGATCATGACCCCGAGCGACGAAAATGAATGTCGCCAGATGCTCTACACCGGATACCACTATAACGATGGCCCTAGCGCGGTACGCTATCCGCGCGGCACAGGTACCGGCGCGGAACTAGAACCACTGGCGCCGCTGCCGCTCGGGAAAGGCGTGGTGAAAAGAAACGGCGAGACGCTGGCGATCCTTAACTTCGGGACTTTACTGCCGGAAGCCGCTCAGGTTGCGGAAAAACTCAATGCGACGCTGGTCGATATGCGTTTTGTGAAACCGCTTGATGAGGCGCTGATCCTGCAGCTTGCCGCCGATCACGAAGTGCTGGTCACCCTTGAAGAGAACGCTATCATGGGCGGCGCTGGCAGCGGCGTAAACGAGGTGCTGATGGCTCATCGCCGCATGGTGCCGGTGCTGAATATCGGTCTGCCGGACTTCTTTATCCCGCAGGGGACTCAGGAAGAAGTTCGCGCCGACCTCGGCCTGGATGCCGCCGGTATCGAAGCCAAAATCCGCGACTGGTTGGCATAATTGCCCATACCGCTCCTGCTATGCTTAAAGGATACCTTTTAAAGTAGCAGGAGCGTCTTATGCACTACATTCCTCTTGGCGATACCCATCTTCGCGTTTCCCGACTCTGTCTCGGCTGCATGACCTTCGGCGAACCTGACCGCGGCAATCATGCCTGGACGCTGCCAGAAGAGAGTAGCCGTCCGCTGATTAAACGTGCGCTGGAAGGCGGAATTAACTTCTTCGATACCTCGAACAACTACTCCGACGGCAGCAGCGAAGAGATCCTCGGCCGCGCGCTGCGGGAGTATGCTCGCCGCGATTCGGTGATCGTCGCCACCAAAGTTTATCATCAGGTCGGCGATCTGCCGCAGGGGTTGTCTCGCGCGCAAATCATGCGATCCATTGACGATAGCCTGCGTCGCCTGGGAATGGAGTACGTCGACCTGTTGCAGATCCACCGCTGGGATTACTCCACGCCCATCGAAGAGACGCTGGAGGCGCTCAGCGACGTCGTACGCGCCGGGAAAGCGCGCTATATCGGCGCATCATCAATGCATGCCCGCCAGTTCGCCCAGGCGCTCGCCCTGCAGGAACAGAACAATTGGGCACGCTTCGTCACCATGCAGGATCACTACAACCTGATTTATCGCGAAGAAGAAAACGAGATGCTGCCGCTCTGCCAGCGCAAAGGGATTGCGGTCATGCCGTGGAGCCCGCTGGCGCGCGGCCGACTAACACGACCATGGGGAGAAACGACCGCGCGTCTCGTCTCCGATGAATTCGGCAAATCGCTGTATAGCGCCACCGACGCCAATGATGAGCAGATAGCACAGAAGCTGGAGGAGGTGGCTGAAGAATTAGATGCCAACCGCGCGCAGGTGGCGCTGGCCTGGCTATTAAGCAAGCCCGGCGTGGCTGCGCCGATTATTGGCGCCTCACGGCAGGAACAGCTGGATGAGCTCCTGCATGCCGTCGATTTAACCCTGACGCCAGAACAGATCGACAAGCTGGAGGCGCCCTATCGGCCCCACCCAATCGTCGGCTTCAAGTAACGCCGCAATTTAAACCCCGGCCGCGCCGGGGTGCAGATTTAGAGCAGACCTATCGGCCAGTGGTGGCCAATCAGATACAGTACGCCGGCGGAGATCACCCCGGCGACGATATCGTCGACCATGATCCCCATTCCACCATGGATGTTGCGGTCGAACCAACGAATTGGCCACGGCTTCCACATATCAAAGATGCGGAAAATAACGAAACCGGCGGCCACCCACTGCCAGTCCATCGTCGGTAACGCCATCAAAGTGATCCACATCCCGACAAACTCATCCCAAACGATGCTGCCGTGGTCATGAGTGCCCATATCTTTAGCCGTACGGTGACAAAGATAGACGCCGATACAGATGCTCATCATCACCACCAGCGAATAGAGCTGCCAGGGAAGAAAGGTCATCAGATACCAGAACGGAATCGCCGCCAGAGACCCCATCGTTCCCGGCACCACCGGACTCAGCCCACTGCCGAACCCGGTCGCCAGCAGATGCCAGGGATTGCGCATATTGAGGCGGCTTTTCGCCTCGTCTCTACTGCGTGCCAAAATGATCGTACCCCTTTAAATCCAATTTAATCGGCTTACCCTCACGGGTAAACTGCAGTCCATCCGCTTCCGCCACGATCTGGCCGATACAGGTAAAGCGTGCGCCAAGCTGACCAATCGCGACATCCAACGCTCCGCGGTTCAGCTCGGGAACGGTAAAGCACAATTCATAATCTTCGCCGCCGGCGAGCGCCCAGCGTAGCGCCTGTTCAGGATCAACCTGGCGCAGCATGGCATCGGAATACGGCATCGCATCGAGATCGATACGCGCGCCGCAGGCGCTGGCCTTGAGAATATGACCAAGGTCAGAGATAAGACCGTCAGAGAGATCGATCGCTGAATTAGCCAGATCGCGCAGCGCCTGCCCCTGCAGCACGCGGGGCATTGGACGCAAATGGCGCGCCAGCAGATAATCGGCATCCGCTGGCGAATCAACCGTTAGCCGGTCCTGTAAAAGCGCCAGCCCGGCGGCGCTATCACCGGGCGTGCCGGTGACATAAATCCAGTCGCCAGGCCTGGCCCCGGAACGCTTCATCGCGCGGCCCGGCGGCACAAAGCCGTGGATACCCAGCGTCATCGACAGCGGCCCACGGGTGGTGTCGCCGCCGATCAGCTGCATATCGTAATAGTTAAGCTGGACAAACAGACTGTCGCTAAAGGCTTCAAGCCACGCTTCGTCTGCTTCCGGCAAAGTGAGGGCCAGCGTCAACCATGCCGGTTCCGCCCCCATCGCCGCCAAATCGCTCAGGTTCACCGCCAGCGCTTTATACGCCAGGTCAGCAGGGTCGATGTCGGCTAAAAAGTGGTTGCCCGCCACCAGGGTGTCGGTGCTGATTGCCAGCGTTTTTTTCTCGGGGATATTCAGGAGCGCGCAGTCATCGCCGATGCCGGTTTCAACATCAAGGCGGGCGCTTTTAACGCGATCAAAATAACGGGCAATCAGGGAAAATTCGCCGCATGCCATACGTTATGCCTCAGCAAAGAAAAGAATAAGGCCGGGTTCGCAGGATCAGATCCTGCAAAGCCCGGCCTGCAGTTTACTTTTTGCGGGGACGGATTACCGGGGCCGCTTTATCCAGCACGCCGTTGACGAACTTGTGGCTATCTTCAGCGCCGAAGGTTTTCGCCAGCTCGATAGCTTCGTTGATAGCCACTTTGTACGGCACGTCGTCACGCTTCGACAGCTCAAACAGCGCAATACGCAGTACCGCTTTTTCTACCTGCCCCAGCTCTTCCAGCTGACGTGACAGGTATGGCTTCATCAGACCGTCGAGATACGCGCTGTTAGTCGCCACTCCGGACAGCAGTTCACGGAAATACAGAATGTCTACATCTTTTACATCCTGTTCCGCCAGGAACTGGTATTCAACATCAGCGATGTCGTTCTGGGACAACTGCCAGGAGTAGAGCGCCTGGACGGCACACTCACGGGCGCGGCGACGAGCAGCAGGTTTCACGGAATTCCCCTTACAAAAAATCAGGCCTTGATGGCTTTCAATACGTTAATCATTTCCAGCGCGGTCAGCGCGGCTTCTGCGCCTTTGTTACCGGCTTTAGTGCCAGCGCGTTCGATGGCTTGTTCAATACTTTCAGTCGTCAGAACACCGAAGGCTACCGGGATTTCACTGTCCTGAGCGACGTGCGCCAGGCCATTGCTTGCACCGCCAGCCACATATTCAAAGTGGGCGGTACCGCCGCGAATCACCGTACCCAGCGCGATTACCGCGTCATATTTACCGGTTTTTGCCAGTGCGCCAGCCGCCAGCGGCAGCTCATACGCGCCTGGTACCCAAACAACGGTGATGTTTTCATCTTTTACCTGACCAATGCGCTTGAGGGCGTCAATCGCGCCTTCCAGCAGGCTGTCATTGATAAAGTTGTTGAAACGCGCAATGGTGATGGCGACGCGAGCGTCCGGGGTAGCAACGTTAGCTTCAATAATGTTCATACTCTTCCTTCGGGTTCATGTGCCCCGCAAGGGGGGCGGATTTTATCATAATATTCTGGGCGCTGCTTCCTAATATTAGGAATACATCACGCAGTCGTTAAATGCAGGCAGACATCGGGCCCGACCTGACGTATCTCGTTGAATTTGAAATGGGGGGCCTGGCTCAGTTTCTCAAGCCCCGGCAGCGCGCATAAACCGCGCGCGTCACTGCCTAACAGTTTAGGCGCAATATAGACGATAAGCTCATCCACCAGCCCGGCCTGTAGCAAAGCGCCGGCCAGCGTCGGCCCCGCTTCCACCCAAATGCTGTTCACCTGCTGTTTACCGAGCTGCATCATTAGCAGCACGAGGTCGAGATGGCCGTTATGCTCCGGCACCAGCAGGGTACGCACGTTATCAGGCCAGGCACGTTCATCGGCATGGGTGCGAGCGAACAAGGTTTCACCTTGCTGCTGGATAATTCGATGCTCCGGCGTGACGCGGTTTTGGCTATCGATGACGATACGCAGCGGCTGACGCAGGTTCTCCTGCGGATAGAGCGCCTGCGTATCGGCGCTCAGCTCCTGCCAGCGCACGGTCAGCGCCGGATCATCCGCCAGCACGGTCGCGCTGCTGGTGAGAATAGCGTGGCTCTGCGCGCGCAGGCGCTGCACGTCGCGTCGCGCCTGTGGCGAGGTGATCCACTGACTTTCACCGCTGGCCATCGCCGTACGGCCATCAAGCGAAGCGCCCATCTTCAGCTGGATCCACGGAAAACCGGTGCGCATCCGCTTGAGAAAACCTTTATTCAGCGCTTCCGCTTCATTCATCATCAGCCCATGGCTGACGTCAATGCCGGCCTGCTGCAGGCGGTACAGGCCGCGACCGGCCACCTGTGGATTCGGGTCCTGCATTGCCGCTACCACGCGAGCCACGCCTGCGGCGATCAGCGCGTCGCAGCACGGCGGCGTGCGACCATGGTGGCTACAGGGCTCCAGGGTGACGTAGGCGGTCGCGCCTTTGGCTTTATCGCCGGCCATACGCAGCGCGTGCACTTCGGCGTGCGGCTCGCCGGCCCGATAGTGGAAGCCCTCGCCGACGATCTCGCCGTCTTTTACAATCACACAGCCGACGTTGGGATTAGGATGGGTAGTAAAGCGTCCGCGCGCGGCAAGCTTCAGCGCTCGCGCCATGTACATTTCGTCCTGCATGGCTTAGTCCTGTAAACGGGCGATTTCTTCGCCGAACTCTTTAATATCTTCGAAACTGCGATAGACGGAAGCGAAGCGAATATAGGCGACCTTATCGAGCTTCTTCAGTTGCTCCATCACCAGATTACCGATCATTTTACTCGCTACTTCACGCTCACCGGTGCCGCGCAGATGGGTTTTAATGTGATTTACCGCCATTTCGACGTCATCGGCGCTGACCGGGCGCTTTTCAAGCGCTTTCAACATCCCGCTACGCAGCTTGTCTTCGTTGAAAGGTTCGCGCACGTCGTTGCTTTTTACCACCCGCGGCATTACCAGCTCAGCCACTTCAAAAGTGGTAAAGCGTTCATTGCAGACCAGACACTGCCGACGACGACGCACGGAGGAGCCTTCGCCGACCAGGCGAGAATCGATGACTTTGGTATCCACGGCGAAACAGAAAGGGCAATGCATGGCGCGTCCTGACAGGTAGTTAATCTGAAGGATAGTTTACCCTGAAGTCAGCGGACTACAAAGAAAGAGCTTTTGAGACAAAGGATCTATGGTAGGTCAATTCAGTTTAGCTACCATTAATCATCCTCTGTAAACGGAATCCTGACCATGACAAGACGTTACCTACAACTGGCTATCATCGGCAGCCTGTTCACCCTTACCGCCTGCGCCCAGCAAAGCGAAGTTCGTCAGATGAACGAGAGCGTCAGTACGCTGAGCAAAGAGATGACCCAACTGAATCAGCAAACGATAAAAATCACCCAGCAAAACGCACTGAATGCTAAATCAACCCGCGGCGTTTATCTGCTGCCGGAGGCCAAAACCCCCGCGCGGCTGGAGAGCCAGATCGGCACCCTGCGCATGTCAGTGGGTAGCATTACGCCAGATGGCGACGGTTCGCGCCTGACCTTACGCATCCAGGGCGAGTCTAACGATCCGCTCCCGGCCTTCACCGCGACCGTCGCTTCCGGACAGATTACCGGCACCACCCACAGCTATCAGGAAGTCAACGTCCAGGATCAGCTGATTAGCGCCCCGGCCAGCATCCTGGCGCCCAGCGATGTGGATATCCCGCTGCGCCTGAATGTGACGCCTGATAAAGTCGGCTTTATTCGTATCCACGATATCCAACCCGCCAGCGCGCAGTAAGCGCTCACGCCGGGCAAAACGGCCCGGCGCCCGCTTTTCATCTATCGAAGTTATCCATTTACAACTTTTCATAAGAGTTCATTAGAAATCGCTCCTGAAGGCGATTTTCAGTAGCATTTTGTCAAGAAATGCATAGAATCGTGAACGCAATCGATTACGCATGTTCTGGTTATGTGAAACAACACGTATTTTTGTGAGCAATGATTTCTATAATAGACCCCCACAGAAAGACGAAATATTTAGCAACGCTTCGGCAATTTTCTTAACGCCTTTTGGCTTAATTTAAACAGTGGCATCAACATGAAAAAAACATTACTGGCAGCGAGCGCTGTTGTGGCGCTTTCCGCTTCTTTCACCGCTGGCGCGGCAGAAACTGAAAAACCGCAGTACCTGTCTGATTGGTGGCACCAGAGTGTGAACGTGGTCGGTAGCTACCACACTCGTTTTGGACCGCAGATCCGTAACGATACCTATCTGGAATACGAAGCGTTTGCTAAAAAAGATTGGTTTGATTTCTACGGCTATATTGATGCGCCGGTCTTCTTCGGCGGCAACAGCACGGCGAAAGGTATCTGGAACAAAGGCTCCCCGCTGTTTATGGAGATCGAACCGCGTTTCTCTATCGACAAGCTGACCAACACCGACCTGAGCTTCGGGCCGTTCAAAGAGTGGTACTTCGCGAACAACTATATCTACGATATGGGCCGCAACGACTCTCAGGAGCAGAGCACCTGGTATATGGGTCTGGGTACCGACATCGATACCGGTCTGCCGATGAGCCTGTCGCTGAATATCTATGCTAAATACCAGTGGCAGAACTACGGCGCCTCCAACGAAAACGAGTGGGACGGCTACCGCTTCAAGGTGAAATACTTCGTTCCGCTGACCGACCTGTGGGGCGGTTCGCTGAGCTATATTGGCTTCACCAACTTCGACTGGGGTTCTGACCTTGGCGACGACAACTTCTACGATATGAACGGTAAGCACGCGCGTACCAGCAACTCTATCGCGTCCAGCCACATCCTGGCGCTGAACTATGCGCACTGGCACTACTCTATCGTCGCGCGTTACTTCCATAACGGCGGCCAGTGGGCTGATGATGCTAAGCTGAACTTCGGCGACGGCGACTTCAGCGTTCGCTCTACCGGCTGGGGTGGCTACTTCGTTGTCGGTTACAACTTCTAATTGCTGATACAGCAAGACAGCGCCCGGGACGCGTTTTACGCTTACCGGGCGTTTTTTTATCGCTCCTCACATCTCACCTTACGTAAGAAATCGCTCAGTGAACGGTCGGCGCACTCGCTGAAACGACGTTCGATCACCTTCACCTCCAGACAACGATCGAGACGAAAGTTACGATAATCACTGCGCAGTTCGCACCAGGCCACCAGCAGCCAACGCTCCCCCCAGAAAAATAGCCCCAGCGGCAGCACTTCACGCCGCGTTACCTGACCGGATTCATCCTGATAGTGAAGCTGCAACACCTGCTGATTGGATACGGCCTGATGGATAACGTCAAAATGGGTTTTAGCATAACGATGCGCGCCAAAGTCAGGGGCAAACAGCCGGGTCTGCTCCGCTTTGCGCCGCCGGTCTTCCGGCAAAATCGCCAGCATTTTTTCCTGAGCTGACTCCAACGACTGCGAAAGCGCATCTCCGCCCCAGGTCTTCAGTAGTCGAATCGCGGCGATTAGCGCTTCGGATTCTTTGCTGGTCAGCATCAGCGGCGGCAGATCATAGCCCGCCAGCAGACGATAACCGCTCCCGGCCTCGCCCTCAACCGGTACACCGGAGAGCGAGAGGTCGCGGATATCGCGATAGACGGTTCGCTCCGACACGCCCAACCGCTCCGCCAGCAGCGCCGCGGTGGTTAGCCGCCTGCCGCGCAGGATCTGTACAATCTGAAATAAACGGTCGGCGCGTCGGGTCATTTCTCGTTTCGCTAAATAGTCAGGTTAAACCGGTTGATGCAAACCTACGCGGTTGCCTTCGCTGTCGGTAAACAGGGCGATGGTGCCAATATCATTCGGCAGCGCCAGCGGGCCAAATACGCACGCTCCTCCCGCCGAGGCGATACGATCCAGCGTGGCGGCCAGGTTGTCGGTATGCAGATAAATAATAGCGCCCTGCGGCGATGGCGCGATACCGTCAAATTTAGCCAACGCGCCGCCGGGGGCCGGATCCTGATGCGGGAAGACGGCCAGGTCCGCACAATCCATGGTTTCACGACGCAGCGTCACCTGCATTACCGGCTCATAAAACGCGACGGCGCGATCCATATCAGCGACCGGAATTTCAAACCAGTTAATCACGTTGTTCATACTTCCTCCTGCTCGTTAGTGAGTTCAGAAGCAGTGTACGAGAGGGCTCCTGACAGCATACTGTCAGCAGGTTTCAGGCAGGCAAAAAAATCCCGGCCATCGAGGCCGGGATTGCTTTATATCAACTGAACCGTATTACGGCAGAATGGACGGCTGATCCGCCCCTTCTTTTTCGACTTTCTGCTGGATCAGATGCTCGCGCTTCATGCCCAGTTTCAACGCCAGCGCGGACGCGACGTAGATAGAAGATGCCGTACCGATGGATACACCGATCAGCATGGTCAGCGAGAAGCCTTCCAGAATCGGGCCGCCGAAGAGGAACAGCATCAGGATCACCATCAGGGTGGTACCGGAGGTGATCAAGGTACGGTGCAGCGTCTGGGTCAACGACACGTTAAAGATTTCGTACGGCGTACCGCGACGGATCTTACGGAAGTTTTCACGGATACGGTCCGACACCACGATACTATCGTTCAACGAGTAACCAATTACCGACATCAGTGATGCGACGATGGTCAGGTCAATCTCGATGTGGAACAACGACAGCACGCCCATGGTAATGACTACGTCGTGCGCCAGTGCAATAACGACCCCTGCCGCCAGTCGCCATTCAAAGCGGAAGCCGACATAGATAAGGATACACACCAGCGCCGCAATCAGCGCCAGAGCGCCGGTTTGCGCAAGGTCCGCGCCCACGCTCGGGCCAACGAACTCAATACGTTTCACCGTCGCGCTTTGGCTGGTCGATTCGTTAATCACGTTAACGACTTTGCTGCCCAGCTCCTGGCTGCCGTTGGCATCGTGTACCGGCGGCATACGCACCATGATGTCGCGGCTGCTGCCGAAGTTCTGCAACTGCGGCTCCTCAAAGCCCGCTTTCTGCAGCGAATCGCGCAGCTGGTCCATATCAACCGGTTTTTCGAGGGTAATTTCAATCACCGTACCGCCGGTGAAATCGAGACCCCAGTTAAACCCGCGGACGCCGATGATGGCGATCGACACAATCAGCAGAAAACCTGAAATGCCGAAGGCCCAGTAGTCCCAGCGCATAAAGTCCCAGACTTTACGGCCGTGGTTCAATTGTTCAACAGTATATTCCTGTGCCACAACGCACTCCTCAGATAGACAGCTTTTTCACGCGCTTGCCGCCGTACAGCAGGTTCACGATGGCACGGGTGCCGACGATAGCGGTAAACATTGAGGTCGCGATACCGATACCGGTAGTAATCGCAAACCCTTTAATGGCACCGGTACCGACCGCGTACAGGATGATAACCTTAATTAGCGTCGTCACGTTGGCGTCGAAGATAGAGCTAAATGCGCCCTTATAACCTTCGTCAATCGCCTGCTGAACGGTACGTCCGTTGCTCAGCTCTTCTTTGATACGCTCGTTAATCAGTACGTTAGCATCGACCGCCACCGCAAGGGTTAAGACGATACCCGCGATACCCGGCATGGTCAGCGTTGCCCCAGGAATCAGGGACATAATGCCGACAATCAGCACCAGGTTAGCAATCAGCGCGGAAGTCGCAATCAGGCCGAACTTCTTATAGAAGAAGATCATGAACAGGATAGAGACCACCAGACCGGCCAGACACGCTTCCAGGCCCTGCTTGATGTTCTGCATACCCAGAGTTGGGCCGATAGTACGCTCTTCAACGATCTGAATCGGCGCAATCAGGGCGCCCGCACGCAGCAGCAGAGAAAGCTGACGCGCTTCGGTCGGGTTGCTGATACCGGTGATACGGAAGCTATTGCCAAGGCGAGACTGGATATTGGCGATGTTAATCACCTCTTCCTCTTTCGCAAGGATAGCGCGACCGTTGGCATCTTTCTTACCGCTGTCTTTGTACTCCACGAACAGGGTCGCCATCGGTTTACCGATATTGTCCTTGGTGAAGTTAGACATGATGTTGCCACCCGCGCTATCGAGCGAGATGTTAACCTGCGGCTGGTTGTACTCGTCCATGCTGGAAGTGGAGTCAGTGATATGGTCGCCGGTCAGGATCACGCGCTTATACAGCACCACCGGACGGCCTTCACGGGTATCTTTCACTTCCGAATCGCCCGGTACGCGGCCAGAAGCGGCTGCGGACTGATCGACGTTGGTGTTCACCAGACGGAATTCCAGCGTCGCGGTCGCGCCAAGGATTTCCTTCGCACGCGCGGTATCCTGGATACCCGGCAGTTCAACCACGATACGGTCGGAACCCTGACGCTGCACCAGCGGTTCGGCCACGCCGAGCTGGTTTACACGGTTACGCAGAATGTTGATGTTCTGCTGAACGGCGTATTCACGGGCTTCTTTCAGACGTTCGTCGGTCATCACCGCTTTCAGCGCATTGTTCCCCTGGCTTGAAATAACCAGATCGCGATGGCGCGGGCTGAGATAAGAGATAGCCTGGTCGCGCGCCGCGCTGTCGCGGAAGACGATGCTCAGACCGTAGTTGTCTTCCTTACGCACGGTAGAGTAAGGAATGCCTTTGTCACGCAGCTCGCTGCGCAGGCTATCGATGTTTTGTTCCTGCAGTTTGCCTAATGCGGTGTCCATGTCCACTTCCATCAGGAAGTGCACGCCACCGCGCAGGTCAAGACCCAGCTTCATCGGCTCGGCATACATCGCCGCCAGCCAGCGCGGGGTAGCAGGAGCAAGGTTTAGCGCCACGACGTATTTGTCACCCAGCAGGTTAACCAGCGCTTCACGCGCTCGCAGCTGAGTGTCGGTGGTGTCGAAGCGCGCAAGAATTGCGCCCTCTTCCAGTGCCACAGACTTCGCGGTGATTTTTTCTTCTTGTAAAGTTTTCTGGACCTGGATCAGCGTTTGCTCACTGGCGGCGACGCCGCGCGCGCCAGTGATTTGAACAGCCGGATCCTCACCATACAGGTTGGGAAGCGCGTAAATCAGGCCGACGATAATCACGACGACCAGCATCACGTACTTCCACAAAGGATAACGGTTTAACACGGCAGTTCCCTTAGGGAAAATGGTAATTACAGCGCCTTCATGGTGCCTTTCGGCAGAACGGCAGCTACGAAGTCACGTTTGATAACCACTTCGGTGGTATCGTTCAGCGCGATAGCGATGTAGCCGTTTTCCGCGACTTTAGTCACGCGACCAACCAGACCGCCGTTAGTCAGGACTTCATCACCTTTGGCGATGGAGTTCATCAGATTCTTGTGCTCTTTAGTACGTTTCTGCTGTGGGCGCAGGATCATGAAGTAAAAAATCAGACCGAACACCACCAGCATCAGAATCAGAGACATTGGGCTGCCCTGCGCCGGCGCGCCGGTTGCTGCTACCGCATCAGAAATAAAAAAGCTCATTGAAATTCCCTCATTATTAAAATTAATCAACGTTCAAAGGAGGAACGGAACGCCCCTGACGTTGGTAAAAATCGGTCACGAAGCTCTCTAATTTACCCTCTTCGATAGCCTTGCGTAAACCAGCCATTAAACGCTGATAGTAGCGCAGGTTATGAATGGTATTGAGGCGCGCGCCCAATATTTCGTTGCAACGATCAAGATGATGCAAGTAAGCACGTGAATAATTGCGACACGTATAGCAATCGCACTCGGCATCCAGCGGCGATGTATCGCTTTTATGCTTCGCGTTGCGGATTTTCACTACGCCATCGGTCACGAACAGATGGCCGTTACGCGCATTGCGCGTCGGCATAACGCAGTCAAACATATCGATGCCGCGACGTACCCCTTCCACCAGGTCTTCCGGTTTCCCGACGCCCATCAGGTATCGCGGTTTATCTGCCGGGATCTGCGGGCAAACGTGCTCCAGGATACGGTGCATGTCTTCCTTCGGCTCGCCGACAGCCAAACCGCCGACAGCGTAGCCATCAAAGCCAATCTCTACCAGACCTTTCACCGAGATATCTCGTAAATCTTCGTAAACGCTACCCTGAATGATGCCAAAGAGCGCGTTTTTGTTGCCGAGGCCATCGAAACGGTCGCGGCTGCGCTTGGCCCAGCGCAGAGACATTTCCATCGAACGCTTAGCGTAATCCCAGTCTGCCGGGTACGGCGTACATTCGTCGAAGATCATTACGATATCGGAACCGAGATCGTACTGAATCTCCATCGATTTTTCCGGATCGAGGAAAATCGGATCGCCGTTGATCGGATTGCGGAAGTGCACGCCCTGCTCGGTGATCTTACGGATATCGCCAAGGCTGAAGACCTGGAAACCGCCGGAATCGGTGAGGATCGGCCCTTTCCACTGCATGAAATCATGCAGGTCGCCGTGCAGCTTCATGATTTCCTGGCCCGGGCGCAGCCAGAGGTGGAAGGTGTTGCCGAGGATGATTTGCGCGCCGGTGGCTTCAACTTCTTCCGGCGTCATCCCTTTGACGGTGCCGTAGGTACCAACGGGCATAAAGGCTGGCGTTTCAACCACGCCGCGATCAAACACCAAACGGCCGCGACGCGCGCGGCCATCGGTGGTATCAAGTTCAAATTTCATTATTGCTCCTGCGTCAGAAAAACAGTCCGACGTTTAAATACTCGCCACGGAATGATTCCGTGGCTAAAAAATGCGTCAAGGCGTCAGAAAGCCGGCGTGCCGGCCTTTTTAGGGACGCTCAGAAATAGCCTGCGGATTGTACGTGATAAACATCGCGTCCCCGTAGCTAAAAAAGCGATATTTTTGTTCTACCGCAGCCTTATAGGCGTTCATGGTGTGCTGATAGCCAGCGAAAGCGGAGACCAACATAATCAGTGTGGATTCAGGGAGATGGAAGTTAGTCACCAGCGCATCGATGACTTTGTACTGATATCCCGGATAGATAAAGATCTGCGTATCGGCAAAGAACGGCTCAATCAGGCCATTTTTAGCCGCCTGCGCCGCGCTTTCCAGCGAACGCACGGAAGTGGTGCCGACGGCGATGACGCGGTTACCGCGCGCTTTCGCCGCCAGAACCGCATCAACCACATCCTGCGGCACCTCCGCATATTCTGAGTGCATGATGTGCTCTTCGATGCTGTCGACGCGCACCGGCTGGAAGGTCCCCGCGCCAACGTGCAGCGTCACAAACGCCATCTCAATGCCTTTAGCGCGCAGTTTTTCCAGCAGCGGGTCGTCAAAATGCAGGCCGGCGGTCGGCGCGGCGACCGCGCCCGGCTTGGTGCCGTAAACTGTCTGGTACAGCTCGCGATCGGCGTCTTCGTCCGGGCGGTCGATATACGGCGGCAGCGGCATATGACCGATGCTGTTCAGAATATCGAGCACCGGGCGCTCATCGTTGAACTCAACTTCAAACAGTGCGCCGTGGCGCGCCAGCATTGTGGCGTTAATGCTTTCATCATCGCCTAACAGCAGCTCCGCCCCCGGTTTCGGCGCTTTAGAGGCGCGAATATGTGCCAGAATACGTTTATCATCCAGCATGCGCTCAACCAGCACTTCAATCTTGCCGCCGCTGGCTTTACGGCCAAACAGACGCGCCGGGATCACCCGGGTGTTGTTAAAGACCAGCAGATCGCCAGGGTTGAGCTTATCGAGCAGATCGGTGAAAGTACCGTGCGTCAGCGCGCCCGTCGGCCCGTCCAGCGACAGCAAGCGGCAGCTACTGCGCTCCGGCTGCGGATAGTGAGCAATCAGGGATTCAGGTAATTCAAAGGAAAAATCGGTAACGCGCATGACGATGACTCAGACTAAATAAAGAGGCGGGTAGTCTAGTGCCGGGCGGGTCTTCCTGCAACCGTTACCCTATTCAACGCTGGATATAATAGCGGAATATCATGATTAACCAGCAAGAACGGCATGACCGTGTGAAGGATTGAAGTCGATATGAATTTTCTCGCGCATTTACACCTCGCCCATCTTGCGGATAGCTCGCTGCCGGGCAACCTGCTGGCCGATTTTGTCCGCGGTAACCCGCAGGGCGAGTATCCTGCGGATGTGGTTGACGGCATTTATATGCATCGGCGTATAGATGTAATGACCGACAATCTGGCGGAAGTTAAAACGGCGCGCGAATGGTTTCGCCCCGAGACCCGCCGCGTCGCGCCAATTTCCCTCGACGTCATGTGGGATCATTTCCTGTCGCATCACTGGGCGCAGCTGTCGCCGGATCTGCCGCTAAACGAGTTTGTGCGCTACGCCCACGCGCAGGTAGCGCAAATTCTGCCGGATTCGCCGCCGCGCTTTGTTAATCTCAACGAATATATGTGGTCCGAGCGCTGGCTGGAACGTTATCAGGATATGGAATTCATTCAGCGCGTCCTGAACGGTATGGCCAGTCGCCGCCCGCGCCTCGATGCGCTGCGTGATTCATGGTACGACCTTGATAACCACTATGGGCAACTGGAGCAGCAATTCTGGCGTTTTTATCCGCGAATGATGGAGCAGGCGAAAAAGAGAACGCTGTAAAACCTTGCGCTTTCTCACAAAACGATTATTCTGAAAGCGCTATTGAATAATTATCAATAGGCAAAACCTATCTCATCGATTGTCAGCGCCGCATTGAGTTCCTGCCCGCCTCTGCCTATACTGGCCCGCGTTGCGTTCCAATTAACCTTAGTAATAACAGGAGAATCATATGGTTCTGGTTACTCGTCAGGCTCCGGACTTTACCGCTGCAGCAGTATTAGGTAACGGCGAAATCGTTGAGAAATTCAACTTCAAACAGCACACCAACGGTAAAGCTACCGTCCTGTTCTTCTGGCCAATGGACTTCACTTTCGTTTGCCCGTCTGAACTGATCGCTTTCGACAAGCGCTACGAAGAATTCCAGAAACGCGGCGTAGAAGTGGTTGGCGTTTCCTTTGACTCCGAGTTCGTTCACAACGCATGGCGTAACACCCCGGTAGACCAGGGCGGTATTGGCCCGGTTAAATACGCGATGGTTGCCGACATCAAACGTGAAATTCAGAAAGCTTACGGCATCGAGCATCCGGACGAAGGCGTTGCGCTGCGTGGTTCCTTCCTGATCGACGCTAACGGCATCGTTCGCCACCAGGTTGTTAACGACCTGCCGCTGGGCCGTAACATCGACGAAATGCTGCGTATGGTTGACGCGCTGCAGTTCCACGAAGAGCACGGTGAAGTTTGCCCGGCTCAGTGGGAAAAAGGAAAAGAAGGTATGGCCGCTTCTCCGGAAGGCGTAGCTAAATACCTGACCGAAAACGTATCCAGCCTGTAATCGGCTAGACGTTTCCATAAAAAGGCTCGCAAATGCGAGCCTTTTTTGTGCCTGTTATATTCGCTGTGAGCCCGATAAGCGCAGCGCCACCGGGCAAAAGTATCAGAACGCGAAGCAAGAACAGCCTAATACGCCCCAGAAAGCCTGCTCATCCGCCACCGGAATCGACGACTTGCGCGCAATATCATGCTGATGTCCGTGCACGCCGCAGCTGCCGCAGCACTGGTGCATCTGCACCACCGCGCCAATCTTCGCGGCCGCAGGCGGCGCCGAGCGATAATGCCCTGGCACTTTTACCACCGGCGACCACTCCGGCAATACCGGAATTGGCGGCGGCGCCAGCGGCGAGAAATGGCCGGCCGCGTACACCACCTTGCCATCAACGACGGTCAATACCGACTCAATACCTTTAATTTCCTCTTCCGCAACGCTGAAGTAGTCTTTTGACAGCACCACCAGGTCAGCCAGTTGCCCTTTCTCAATGCGTCCTTTTTTACCCTGCTCGCTGGAGAACCATGCGCTACCGGCGGTCCATAGCTCAAGGGCGACGTCGCGCGGCAAACGGTTGTTATCGTCGTACATCGCCATGCCGCCGACGGTACGTCCGGAAACCAGCCAGTACAGCGCGGTCCACGGGTTATAACTGGCGACGCGGGTCGCATCGGTACCCAAGCCTACCGGTACGTCCAGTTCCAGCATTTTCGCCACCGGCGGCGTATGTTTCACCGCCTCTTTGCCGTAGCGATCGACGAAATACTCGCCCTGGAAAGCCATCCGGTGCTGCACCGCGATACCGCCGCCTAGCGCCTTCACGCGTTCAATATTACGTTCGGTGATGGTCTCGGCGTGATCGAAGAACCAGTGCAGGCCGTTAAACGGAATATCGCGGTTCACCTTCTCGAACACATCCAGCATTCGGCTAATCGACTCATCGTAGGTGGCATGCAGACGGAAAGGCCAGCGGTGTTCCACCAGATGACGCACCACCCGCTCCAGCTCATCTTCCATGCCTTGCGGCAGATCCGGCCGCGGCTGCAGGAAATCTTCAAAATCCGCCGCCGAGAAGACCAGCATTTCACCAGCGCCGTTGGCACGGTAGAAATCGGTGCCCTGCCCCGGCTTCAGCATGTCGGTCCAGCGCTCGAAATCTTCCAGCTCCTGCTTCGGCCGCTGGGTAAAGAGGTTATAGGCGATACGCACGGTCATCTGCTCTTTGGCGTGCAGTTGCTCGATAATTTCGTAATCTTCCGGGTAGTTCTGGAAACCACCGCCGGCATCGATGGCGCTGGTTAATCCTAAACGGTTCAGTTCGCGCATAAACTGGCGCGTGGAGTTGACCTGCAGCTCAAGCGGCAGCTTCGGTCCTTTGGCCAGCGTCGCATACAGGATCATGGCATTAGGCTTGGCGATCAGCATCCCGGTCGGGTTGCCGTTGTTATCGCGAACGATCTCACCGCCCGCCGGGTCCGGCGTCTCTTTGGTATAGCCAACGGCTTTCAGCGCCGCGCGGTTAAGCAGCGCGCGATCGTACAGATGCAGCACGAATACCGGCGTGTCAGGCGCCGCTTCATTCAGCTCTTCCAGCGTCGGCATGCGGCGTTCGGCAAACTGGAATTCGCTCCAGCCGCCGACCACCCTCACCCACTGCGGCGACGGCGTACGATCGGCCTGATCTTTTAGCATACGCAGCGCATCCGCCAGCGATGGCACGCCTTCCCAGCGCAGCTCGAGGTTATAGTTCAGGCCGCCACGAATCAGGTGCAGGTGGGAGTCGTTAAGACCTGGGATCACCGTATGGCCTTTAAGATCGACAATTTGCGTCCCCTCGGCGGCGAACGTCATGATTCGATCGTGGCTTCCGGTCGCGAGAATTTTTCCATCGGCGATGGCCACGGCTTCCGCCAGTGGGTTCGCGCGGTCGAGTGTATGAATCTGACCGTGGGTCAGAATCAGTGTGGCAGTTTGCGACATAACGCACTCCTTTAAGCGGGTTGAGCTAGTTTTTTTTCAACCAACCGGCAAACAGACGGGTCACGATAGGCATCCACAACCAGACCACCAACGCGACCACCAGGGCATCGTTAATCAGATGCAGTAACAAGCTTCCCCGTAACTCCGGTAGCGCCATGCCGGTCAGCCATGGTACCAGGTTGGTACTTGGGAAGATGACCAGCAGGGTTATCAGGAACTGTTTCCAGCGCAGCGGCTGGCGAATATTGGCCGCAGGCGGGGTAAACCAGAACGCCGGTTCGGTGCGGATTTCGGTACGATCGCCATCATTGAGAAACGGCGCGATTTCCGCGACTAATTCACGACGGGTTTCCGACTGCGTCCAGGCGTAGAGATGTTCAATGGTGTCGAAGCGAATTATCACGCTCCAGAGATTTTGCCCGGCCGCCGGACGGATCACGTTGGCGCCAAGATGGCCGGGAAACTCCGCCGCAACCGGCATGATTTTGCCCAACCATGCTTCATACCGCTGGCCGTTTTGTGGATCGAGATGATGACTGATGACCAGCGTCACTGATTTCTGTTGCGCCATTAAGAGTTCCTTGCTTCAGGAGAATGACGGGATTTCTCCCGCCATCAGCCATAAATGACAATACACAAAATCATTCATGCCGCATTGAGGCGGCAAGATTGCCCGCCCTCGAGCGCTGACATCAGCCAGTGACCGGGGCGGGCAAGCGAAGCCAACAAAGAGGCAGCTTGCAGGATGAAGTGTTTTAGGCTTTACGTTCCGGCGCGCCGTGCACCATGGTATAAGCATAATCCACGCCCATACCGTAGGCGCCGCTATGTTCACGAACCAGATCCATCACCGCGTCATAAGTCTCTTTACGTGACCAGTCGCGCTGGTACTCCAGCAGGACCTGCTGCCAGGTCACCGGTACCGCGCCGGCTTGCACCATACGGTCGATGGCGCGCTCGTGAGCGTCAACGGAGGTACCGCCGGAGGTATCGGTTACCACGTACACTTCATAACCTTCTTCCAGCGCCATCAGCGCCGGGAAGGTCAGGCACACTTCAGTCCACAGCGCGGAAATAATCAGTTTTTTACGTCCAGTGGCTTTCACCGCATTAACAAAACCGGCGTCTTCCCAGGAGTTCATAGAAGTACGTTCAATCGGTTTCACTTCAGGATGAACCGCCAGCAGTTCTGGCCAGATATAGCCGCTGAAGCTTTTGGTTTCGACAGAGGTATAAATAACCGGAACGTTAAAAATCTTGCCCGCTTTGGCCAACGCGACGGTGTTATTTTTCAGCGTCTGGCGATCGATATTGGCCACACCAAAAGCCATTTGCGGCTGGTGGTCAATAAAAATAAGGGTGGAATTAGACGGATCAATCAGTTCACGAATAGACATAACACATCCTATTAATCAATTAGTTAGGAAGATAATACACTGCCGTTGTGCTGTGCTGATTGTGGCCAATAACGCATGATGAGTATAGTCAGTAATTTCTAACGAGTTATTAAAGAAATCTTTCCGTTTTAATTCACTTGAGTAAAAATAGTGACCGTTTGAATAATTAAAAAAAGACTAATCAAAAAATTAATGGGAACTGTTCTAATTTATTCACTGGAATTGAACATCGGCCTTCGGTAAAACAACGTTATTATTAGACTGGCGGATCGAGACTAATGCGTTTAAACCTTGATGTACTTTTGATTCTTGATGCTCTGGATAGGCATGGCTCGTTCGCGCTGGCGGCGGAGTCGCTATTTAAAACCCCCGCCGCGCTGAGCTATATGATCCAAAAACTGGAAAACGATCTAAACATCAGTCTGCTGGATCGTTCCGGACACCGGGCGAAATTTACCGATACCGGTAAAATGATGCTGGAAAAGGGGCGCCTGCTGCTCAATGCCGCCAACGATCTGGAAAAACAGGCGCAGCTGCTGAGTTCCGGCTGGGAGCGGGATCTGGCGATTGCGCTGGACGACTCTTTTCCTTTCCAGGCCCTATTGCCGCTGATTGAAAAGTTTTACGCGCAATATCCGCAAACCCGGCTCAACTTTACCCACCATACCCTGGCGGGCTCATGGGAAGAGCTGACTCACAACGGCGCGGATATTATTCTTGGGGCGATTAACGAACCGCCGACTTCAGCGGAATGGTCGTGGAAAATGCTCGGCGCGATGGACAACGTGTTCGTTGTCGCGCCCGGCCACCCGCTGGCGGCAACGACCCAGCCGCTGACCAACAAACAACTCAGCCTGCATCGCGCGGTGGTTATTAGCGATAGCGCCCGCTACTGTCATCCACTGAACAGCAACCTGCTCGATGAGCAGGAGCAAATCCGGGTAGATGATTTCGCCACCAAAGTCGCGCTCCTGCGCGCCGGTTTGGGATGCGGATTCCTGCCCCGCCACATCGCCCTCCCGTGGCTGGAGAGCGGTGAGTTGCTGGAGAAACCGGTGATTTCGAGCCGTGAGAAAGATATAACCTATATGGCCTGGCGTAGCGGCAATAACGGTCTGGCTCAGCGCTGGTGGCGAGAGGCTATTCTCGAAGATAGCTGTCTGAGCCAGCTCTACCGTTAACGGCTACACCAGACGCTTGCGGAAATCGCGGGCAAACTCAGCACATCATCGTGCATCTCGCCCGCGCCTTCTTTTCGCTGCCACGTTTTCCCCTCCAGCAAAGGCGATGCGTCGATTACCACCTCGCAGGCATGACCGCGGTTTATCGCCACCAGCACCCGCTGCTGTTTGTAAACGCGAACAAAGACCACCACGTTATCTTCCGCATAGATGACCTGGCAGCCGCCATAGCGCAGCGCCTGATGCCCCTTACGCAAGGTGGTCATACGCTTATATAACGCCAACAAGTTTTCATCCTGCAGCGCCGGATCCCATGGAAAGGGTTTACGGCAGAAGGGATCGTTGTTGCCATCGACGCCGACTTCGTCACCATAGTAAATACACGGAACGCCCGGCCAGCAGAACAGCCAGACCACCGCCAGCGGCAGTCGCGCCACATCCTTACCCAGCAAGGATTTAAAACGCGCGGTATCGTGGCTGTTCAGTTGGTTAAACATCCGCAATTGCTGCTGATGCGACAGCCCGGCGCGATAGTTGTCCATCCACGCCATACAGGTTTGCGCATCGATGTGCTGCGGATCGTAGGAAATATCGGTATTGGCGAGGAAGCCCCACAGCGGGAAGGTAAAACCGCGATAGTTCATCGCCGCGTCTTCGGCATCAGCCTGCAGCCACTGACGCGCATCGCCAAAATGTTCGCCGAATACAAAAGCCTCCTGCTGCTCCCGCTTCGCCGCCTGGGTGATACCAGCAATATGACGCAGGTTATTACGCGCGCCGCCATCCTCGCCCAGCATATGCACCACATCCAGCCGCCAGCCGTCCATACTCCACGGCGCTTTTAACCAGTGGCGCACCACGCTGTCTTCGCCCGCATAGATTTCGTTAACCAGGCTCGATGAACGGTAGTCAAGTTTTGGCAGACTGGCGTAACCCAGCCAGTTATGCGCCACCCCGTCCGACGAAAAATTAAACCACTCACGCCACGGGGAATCCGGCTGATGGCAGGCGCCGTTGCTCGCCTGCTGGTGGCGATCGAACCACGGGTGCGAATCACCGGTATGGTTAAACACGCCGTCGAGGATCAGGCGCATCCCTTCACGCTGCGTATTGTGGCGCAGGCGCAGCAGCGCGGCATCACCACCGAACTGCGGATCGACACGGCGGTAATCAGCGGTATCGTATTTATGTACGCTGGGCGCGACGAATACCGGATTGAGATACAGCGCAGTCACGCCAAGCTGCTTCAGATAAGGAAGCTTCTCGCTAATACCGTCGAGGTCGCCGCCATAAAAGGTCGAACCGCCCGCCTCGCCGGTTAACGGCTCATCCCACGCTTTTAGCACAATATCCTGGCCGGCCGCATGGTGGTAATAAACCTCGTCCTGCCCGGCTTCTCGCGCCTCGCTACGGGCGAAACGATCGGGGAAAATTTGATAAAAGACCTGATCGGCGACCCACTGCGGGCCGCTATCCGGCACATCAACCGCAAACTGCTCCAGCCTCGCGGGCGGGAAACGCTGGAATCCCTGCGGCGTAAACCACAACTGACGGTCCGCCCACAGCAGCTTAAAGCTATAGCGGCGGCGCGGCTGGCCGTTCATCAGGTTTATCTCTCCACGCCAGGCGACGACATCGGCGTGTGGGGATTGGCGCAGGCGCTGCATGGGCAACGACAGCTCTTCATTGTCTTCTTCCGCGCGCAGCGTAATTCGCTGCGGCATTGTTTCGCCGCTTAGCCACAATGTGATAACGAGTCGTTCCTGCTGCTCTTTAATAAAAGGAGCAACCGGCAGGTGCCAGGCCTTCAACATCATCATTCCTCTTTTTGCGTAATGGCCACACCTTGCCACAGTGAACAGGCGTATAACTCATCATCAATAGAATAATTGGGGGAGGAGAAAGGAGGAGGATGTGATTTTCCGGGCCGCGGCAAAGCCGGACCCGGAAGAGTGGAGAATTACTGCGCCTGCGCTAACTGGCGATCGCGGCGGGTCTTAATTTTCCAGCCAACCAGCAGCAGCACGATCCACGCAAAGCCGACGTACAGCGAAATGCGGGTATCCGGATGGTAGCCGATAAGCGCGATGATAAAGACCAGGAACAGCAGGCCGACCACAGTGGTGGCCACGCCGCCCGGTACTTTAAACTTCAGCGCTTTCACCTCTTCCGGCGACAGGCGGCGACGGAAAGCGATTTGCGACAGCAGGATCATAATCCACACCCACACCGTGGCGAAGGTCGCCAACGACGCAATCACCAGGAAGACGTTTTCCGGCATGATGTAGTTGAGATAGACCGCAAACAGCAGCGCCACGGTCATCACCAGCACCGTCACCCACGGCGTACCGCGACGCGACGTTTTGGCGAACACTTTCGGCGCGCTCCCCTGCTCGGCCATTCCGTGCAGCATACGGCCAACGCCGAATACGTCGCTGTTAATCGCCGATAGCGAGGCGGTTAACACCACGAAGTTCAGGATGCCGGCGGCAAAGGTAATTCCCATATGCTGGAAGGTCAACACGAACGGGCTGCCGTTAGTCCCCACCAGGTTCCAGGGATAGATAGACATAATGACGAACAGCGTCCCCACGTAGAACACCAGGATACGCATCGGCACCGAATTAATCGCCCGCGGAATGGATTTTTCAGGATCCTTCGCTTCACCGGCGGTGATACCGATAATCTCAATCCCGCCGTAGGCGAACATCACCATCTGCAGCGACATCACCATCCCCAGCCAGCCGTTACTGAAGAAGCCGCCGTTACTCCATAAGTTATGAATACCGGTTGGCTGACCGCCGTTGCCGATACCCCAGATGATGATGCCGAAACCGGCAAGGATCATGATGATAATCGTGGCGACTTTAAAGAATGAGAACCAGAACTCCAGTTCGCCGAACACCTTCACGCTCATCAGATTGACGGCGCAGATAATCAGCACCACGCTTAGTACCCATATCCAGTGCGGCACCGCCGGGAACCAGACGCCCATATAGATACCGAAGGCGGTCACGTCGGCAATCGCGACGATCAGGATTTCAAAACAATAGGTCCAGCCGGTGATATAGCCGGCCAGCCCGCCGAGGTTCTCCTGCGCATAACGCGAGAAAGAGCTGGCGGAAGGGTTATGCACCGACATTTCGCCCAACGCGCGCATGATGATATACGCCGCCACGCCGCCGATAATGTATGCCAACAATACGCTCGGCCCCGCCATTTTAATGGCGTCTGCCGAACCATAGAACAGGCCGGTACCAATAGCGGAACCAAGGGCCATAAAGCGAATGTGCCGGGTACTTAGCCCGCGCTTAAGCTTGTTACTACTTTCCATCGTGTTCCATGCCGTTTTTCTCGTTTGTGCTTTGCGGGGGCAAAACGCAAAAGGGAATGACCAAAAAAACAAAAAACCACGGGACCTTAAGTCCCGTGGTTAAACACCTGCGTAAAGCATCGGTTAGTGGGCTTTTGAGACCACCGGGCTACCCGCTGCGCGATCGATGATCGCGGCCAGCACAGCCATCACCGCGGTTGGCAGCAACCATGCCAGACCTTGCGCTGCCAGCGGCAGGCTCGCGGTCCATTGCGGCAGGATATCTGCAAACGCCGATGCTTTAACACCGTCAATGATACCAAACATCAGGCTGATAAACATTGCCGGCGCGATAACGCGGGAGGAATTATGCCACCAACCGCGGGTAAAGCTTAATACCACCAGTGCGATACACGGCGGATAAATAGCGGTTAACACCGGAATCGAGATCTGAATCAGATGGCTGAGCCCCAGGTTAGAAACCGCCATGGAGAACAGGCCGAGAATAAACACCAGCGAACGATACGACAGCGGCAGATACTGCGCGAAGAACTCAGCGCAGGCGCAGGTCAGGCCAACCGCGGTGACCAGACAGGCGATAAATATCAATGCCGCCAGCAGGAAGCTGCCCGCGCCGCCGAAGGTATGCTGCACGTAGGAGTGCAGAATAGCCGCGCCGTTTGCCGACTGATCGACCAGCGTCGCGCTATCGGAACCCAGGCGGAACAGCGCCAGGTACAGCAGCGTCAGGCCCACGCCGGCCATCAGACCAGCCCAGACGGTGTATCGGGTCAGCAATCGGGCTTCGCTAACGCCGCGGGAACGCGCGGCATTGACGATAACGATACCAAAGACCATCGCCCCCAGCGTGTCCATGGTCAGATAGCCATTGACGAAACCATTAGAAAACGGCGCGGTACGATAGGCTTCCATCGCGTCGCTAATCGGGCCGGCCGGCCAGATAACCGCGGCCACCGCGAGCACGACCAGGGCGATAATTTTCAGCGGCGCCAGGAAATTGCCGACGGTATCCAGCAGTTTGCCCGGATAGAGGGAAACCAGAATCACCAGCGCGAAATAGATAACGCTATAGATAAGCAGCGGCAGCGCGCCGTCGCCGGTCAGCGGAGCAATCCCCACTTCAAATGAAACGGTGGCGGTACGCGGGGTCGCGAACAGCGGCCCAACCGCCAGGTAGCACACCACGGCCAGCAAAATGCCCGCAACTTTGCCGATTGGCGAGCTCAGACGCTCAACGCCGCCGCCGACTTTCGCCAGCGCGACTACCGTTAGCACCGGCAAACCCACGGCGGTAATCAGGAAGCCAATGGCTGCGGTCCAGACGTGTTCGCCGGCCTGTAAGCCAACCATCGGAGGGAAGATAATGTTGCCTGCGCCAACGAACAGCGCGAAGGTCATAAAGCCCAGCGCGATGATGTCGCGAGATTTTAACTGATGGGTCATAAATTCATTACTGCCTGTGGATGTGGTGTTGTAAAAAACGGAAAAATACCGTGCCTTCCTTTCGGGATGATACAGCGGCCATTGCCTGTAAACTCAGCGAGATATGCTCTCGAAGCGGCGTGGAAAAGAATTGTTTTTTGAATTACCACGCAAAAGCAGTCTTACCGGGACTGCATAGGGGGCAATTTAAACGCTTATAACGTTTTAAAGCAAGGTGGGATCGTAAAACCAGATGATTATGCTAACTATGATTTTGAACCTGGATTAATTGACCATGACGACGCAAAACGCGTGGCTAATCATGCGAACAATAAATAACCAGGCGTTCGTTTAATACGCAACGTAAAGTTGACTGCAAATGAAAATGACCAGCCGAAGCTGGTCATTGGCAAGGAAAGCTGACAGACGCCGCTTCAGGCGACATTTTTGGCAATTAAACGTTCCGGCAGCAGGAAGCTAAAGCGCGTTCCCTTCCCAACCGTACTTTCGATTTCCAGCCGGCTTTCGTGATGGCTAACCGCATGTTTCACAATAGCCAGCCCTAAACCGCTGCCGCCGGTTTGCCGGGAGCGCGCCTTGTCGACGCGGTAGAACCGCTCGGTCAACCGGGGGAGATGTTCAGGCCCGATGCCAGGACCGTTGTCCTCAACGCTAAACAGCGCGCCGTGTGGCGCCCGCTGCCAGCTAACGTGAATCTCAGTTCCCGCTGGCGTATGGTTAACGGCGTTGTACACCAGATTGGAAATCGCGCTGCGCAACTGCTCTTCGTTGCCCATCACCTGGAGCGTTTCGTCGACGCTAAAGTGCAACTGATGCTTACCCTGGCTGAGGGTTTGCGCCTCGCGCTCAACCACCCGCAGCATCATCGGGACGTCGATTTTATCATTCATCGCCAGCACCGGCGCGGCTTCAATACGCGAGAGCGTCAGCAACTGCTTCACCAACCCTTCCATCCGCTGCGTTTGCTCACGCATGGTGTGCAGCGCTTTTTCCCGCGTCGGCCCTTCCAGCACCTGCTCCTGCATCATCTCGAGATACCCCTGCAGTACGGTGAGCGGCGTGCGCAGCTCGTGGCTGACGTTGGCGAAAAAGTTGCGCCGCGCGCCTTCCAACTGGTGCATTTGCGTGACATCGCGCGCCACCATCAACCACTGTTTATCGCTATAAGGCATCACGCGAATTTCCAGATGACGGGCGTTATTGAGCACCAGATTAAGGGGCTTGGTGAAATCACGGTTTTTCAGATAGTTAGCAAACTCTGGGTAGCGCAGCAGGTTGAGGATATTCTGCCCGCTATCGTCCGGCCAGCGTAGATTAAGGATTTGTTGCGCCAGGCCGTTACACCAGAAGATGGCGCCCTCTTCGGTGGTCAGCACCACCGCATCGGGTAAGGACTCCGCCCCGCTGCGAAAGCGCTTGATGAGGCTTCCCAGTTCGCGACGACGTTTTTTATTACGCATCTGCATTTGATGCAGACCATACAGCAGCGGTTCCCAACTGCCGCTTCCCGGCGGCGGCGTCATACTGCGATCGACCCACAGCCACCACGACAGACGTAACAAATTCCAGAAATGCCAAATAAGCAATCCGGTCACCGCCGCCAGTAAAAACCACGGCAGATGACCGAAAAACGCCCCGAGGATCAGGGCCGGGATACAACATAAGAAAAGCTCAAGCGCCAGCCTTTTCCATGACAGCCGTTCCAGCACGGGTCACACTCCTGTCAAAATTCAGAAACGGGCGGAGAAACGATATCCCGTGCCGCGAACCGTCTGTACCATCCGGTCATGGCCGCTATGTTCCAGCGCTTTGCGCAGGCGGCGAATATGCACATCCACCGTCCGGTCTTCAACGTAAACGTTGGTTCCCCAAACGTGATTCAGCAGCTGTTCACGGCTGTATACGCGTTCCGGGTGGGTCATAAAGAAGTGTAATAATTTAAACTCGGTCGGCCCCATATCCAGCGGGTTTTCACCAGTCATGACACGATGCGAGGAGGGATCCAGGCTCAGCCCCTGCATCTCAATCACCTCTTCGACCGCCATTGGCGAAATACGCCGCATCACCGCCTTAATTCGCGCCACCAGCTCCTTCGGCGAAAACGGTTTGGTAATGTAATCATCCGCACCGGTTTCCAGACCGCGAACGCGATCTTCTTCTTCGCCGCGCGCCGTCAGCATCACCACCGGAATATCGCGGGTCATCGCTTCGCGCTTAAGCTGTTTAATAAACTGTAGCCCCGATCCGCCCGGCAACATCCAGTCAAGGAGAATCAAATCGGGCCAGGGTTCATTGAGTTGATTCACCGCACTGTCAAAATCTTCCGCCTCAACGGGCTGAAAGCCGTTTTGCTCCAGAACAAAGCAGACCATTTCGCGGATTGGAGCTTCATCTTCAACGACCAGAATTCTTCTCGCCATTATTTACCCTGTGTTTTTTAGCCATCAGTATAGAAGTGCGCGGCCATTATGCGTCAGATTTGTGACAGATTTATGAAAAAATGACCGTCTGATGAATGCGGATTTTGAATGATGACACGCACTTAACGCATCCAGTCTCGCGGTAATAGGGCAAAAGGAATACGGGCGGCGGGATCAACGTTATAATGGCCGCCTGGCTTTTATCGCAACGGAATTTTTATGCGCATCCTTCATACCTCCGACTGGCACCTCGGCCAGAACTTCTATAGCAAAAGCCGCGCGGACGAACACGCCGCCTTTCTCGACTGGCTGCTGGCGCGCGCGCAGGAACACGAGGTGGATGCCATTATCGTCGCTGGCGATATTTTTGATACCGGCTCTCCGCCGAGCTACGCCCGCGAACTGTATAACCGTTTTGTCGTTCAGCTGCAGCAAACCGGCTGCCAGTTGGTGGTGCTGGCGGGCAACCACGATTCGGTGGCGACGTTAAACGAGTCGCGCGAAATACTCGCCTTCCTGAAAACCACCGTGGTCGCCAACGCCGGCCACGCGCCCTTTATCTTGCCGCGGCGCGACGGCGCGCCCGGCGCGGTCTTCTGCCCGGTGCCGTTTTTGCGCCCGCGCGAACTGGTGGTCAGCCAGGCTGGCCACTCCAGCGGCGAAAAACAGCAGCAGTTGCTCACCGCCATCAGCGACTACTATCAGCAGCAATATCAGCAGGCCTGCGATCTGCGCGGCGAACGGGCACTACCGATTATTGCCAGCGGCCACCTCACCACCGTCGGTGCCAGCAAAAGCGACGCGGTCCGTGAAATCTATATCGGCACCCTCGACGCCTTCCCGGCCAACCGCTTTCCGCCCGCCGATTACATCGCGCTCGGCCATATTCATCGCGCCCAGTTGGTTGGCGGCTGCGAGCATATTCGCTACAGCGGTTCGCCGCTGCCGCTGAGTTTTGATGAAACCGGAAAAAACAAAAGCGTTAATCTGGTCTCATTCAGCGAGGGCAAGCTCAGTGAAGTCACCCCGCTAACGGTGCCGATCACCCAGCCTCTGGCGGTACTGAAAGGCGATTTCGCCAGCATCACCGAACAGCTTCAGCAGTGGCAGGATAGCTCGCAGCAGCCGCCGGTCTGGCTGGATATCGAAATCACCAGCGATGAATATCTGCACGATATCCAAAGAAAAATTCAGCAGCAGACCGAATCGCTGCCGGTGGAAGTGTTGCTGGTGCGTCGCAGTCGCGCCCAGCGTGAACGCATTCTGGCCGGCGTTCAGCGGGAAACGCTGAGCGAACTGCAGGTCGAAGAGGTGTTTGCCCGCCGCCTGGCGCTGGAAACTCTTGATGCTCCACAGCAACAGCGGCTGGAGCAACTGTTTACGGAAACGCTGCATAGCCTGAACGGTGAGGAACGCCTGTGAGAATCCTGAGCCTACGCCTGAAAAACCTTAACTCGCTGAAAGGCGAATGGAAAATCGACTTTACCGCTGAACCGTTCGCCAGCAATGGGTTATTCGCGATTACCGGGCCGACCGGCGCCGGGAAAACCACCCTGTTAGATGCTATCTGTCTCGCGCTGTACCACGAAACGCCGCGCCTGAGCAGCGTATCGCAATCGCAAAACGATCTGATGACCCGCGACACCGCCGAGTGCCTGGCGGAAGTTGAATTTGAGGTCCGGGGCACCGCCTATCGCGCCTTCTGGAGCCAGAACCGCGCCCGCAACCAGCCGGATGGCAATCTACAGGCGCCGCGCGTTGAGCTGGCGCGCTGCGACGACGGGAAAATTCTTGCCGACAAGGTCAAAGATAAACTGGAGCTGACGGCATCAATTACCGGCCTCGACTATGGGCGCTTTACCCGTTCAATGCTGCTTTCGCAGGGGCAATTCGCCGCTTTCCTCAATGCCAAACCGAAAGAGCGCGCCGAGCTGCTGGAAGAGCTGACCGGGACTGAAATTTACGGGCAAATTTCCGCGCAGGTCTTTGAAAAACATAAACTCGCCCGCATTGAGCTGGAAAAGCTGCAGGCGCAGGCCTCCGGCGTCGTACTGTTAAATGATGAGCAGCAGCAGGCGTTACAGCAAAGTTTGCAAGTACTTACTGCTGAAGAACAGCAGCAGCTTGCCGAACAGACCCGCCAGCAAAATGGCCTACAGTGGCTGCGCCGCCGTCAGGAGCTAAACGCGGAAGCCACCCAGGCTCAGGCTGCTTTACAGCAGGCGCTGCTGGCGCAGGAAGCCGCCGCGCCGCAGCTGGCGGCGCTACAAACCGCGCAGCCGGCAGAGCAACTGCGTCCATTATGGTCGCGGCTGCAGGAACACAGTAGCGCGCTGGCGCAAACTCGCCGTCAGGTTGAGGAAGTAAATACTCGCTTACAGCACAGCCTGCGCCGTCGCGCCGGGATCCGCCTGGCTGCCCAACAACGTCTGGCTCAACTAGAATCCAGCCAGCAATCGTTAAATGAGTGGCTTAAAGCGCACGAGCGATTCCACCAGTGGAGCACGGCGCTGGCAGGCTGGAAAGCCACCTTCCAGCAGCTTAACCGCGACGCTCAGCAAGAGTTGACGCTACAGCAGCGCCTGCAGGATGCCAGCCGTAAGCTCGGCGAATTGCCGGCCACTGCGCTGACTCTGGATGGAGAACAGGTTAGTCGCGAGCTGACACAGCATGCCGCTGCCCGCCCGCTGCGTCAGCAGCTCTCAACCCTCCATCGCCAGCTGCAGCCGCTGTTCCTGCGTCTGCGGCAGCTACAGAGCGCGGAAAACGCCTCACAGCAGGAAAAAGAGAAGCTTGAAGCCGCGCTACAACAGCGCCGTCAGGCGTGGAAGGAAAAAAATCAACAGCTCAGCGATGTAAAAGCCATCTGCGAACTGGAAGCGCGTATCGCCGGGCTGGAAGCCGAGCGCGCCCGCCTGCAGCCTGGCGCGCCTTGTCCACTGTGCGGTTCTGAACATCATCCGGCGGTCGCGGAATACCAGGCGCTGGTGCCCGGCATCAACCAAACCCGCCGCGACGCGCTGGAGCGTGACGTGCGACAGCTGGCGGAAGAAGGCGCGCAGCTGCGCGGCCAGCTTGAAGCACTGCTTAAACAACAACAAAAAGACGCTGACGAGAAAACATCGCTTCTGCAGCAGGAGCAAGCGCTCACCTCTCAATGGCAAGCCACCCTCACGGAATTAGCGATTACGCTGACGCCGCAGGATGATATTGCTGGCTGGCTGGATAGCCAACAGCAGCATGAACAGCAGCTGTATCAGCATCAACAACGGCTGGCCTGGCAGGCGCAACAGCAGGAGAGCCAGCTGCAGCTGCAGCAGTTACAGCAGGATCTCGAACAGCGCCGTCGCACGCTGCAGGCGGAGCTGGACGTTTATACCCTGGCGCTGCCGCCTGCCGCGGAGGCTAACGACTGGCTGGCCCAGCGTGAAGCCGAAACCCGCGGCTGGCAGGCGAAACAAAATGAAGCCGCCGCGCTGCAGGAACAGCGCCAGCAGCTAACGCCGCTGCTGGAAACCCTGCCTGAGTCAACGGAAGCCGCGGATCCCGCGCCGCTGGAGGGCTGGCGGCAGGTGCATGATGATTGCCTGGCGCTACAGAGCCAGTGGCAAACGCTGGGCCAGCAAGAAAGCCAGCAGCAGGCACAGGTGAAGGAAAGCGAAAAGCAGTTTACTGCCGCGCTGGCCGCCAGCCCGTTTGCCGACCAAGCGGCCTTTCTTGCCGCTTTGCTTGACGAGGCAACCCGCCAGCGGCTGGAACAACTCAAGCAGACGCTGGAAAAAGAAGTTCAGCAGAACCAAACGCTGGCCCTGCGGGCGCAGACGTCGCTTGAACGCCATCAGCAACAGCCGCCCGCCGATATTGATATTAACCAGCCGCTGGAGCAGCTAGAGAATAGGCTGGAGCAACTGGCACGCCAGTTGCGGGAAAACAGCGCCCGTCAGGGTGAGATCCGCCAGCAGTTGAAGCAAAACAGCGATAACCAACAGCGCCAGCAATCATTACGTCAGCAGATGGAACAAGCCGCGCAGCAGGTCGAAGACTGGGCCTGGCTGAATGCGCTCATCGGTTCAAAAGAAGGCGATAAGTTCCGTAAATTCGCCCAGGGGCTGACGCTGGATAATCTGGTGTGGCTGGCTAACCAGCAGCTCAACCGCCTGCATGGCCGCTATTTGTTGCAACGTAAAGCCAGCGAGGCGCTGGAGCTGGAAGTGGTGGACACCTGGCAGGCCGACGCGGTGCGCGATACCCGCACGCTTTCCGGCGGCGAAAGCTTCCTTGTGAGCCTCGCGCTGGCGCTGGCGCTATCTGACCTGGTGAGCCATAAAACGCGGATTGATTCGCTATTCCTTGATGAAGGATTCGGCACCCTCGATAGCGAAACGCTGGATACCGCGCTGGATGCGCTCGACGCGCTTAACGCCAGCGGCAAAGTGATTGGCGTGATTAGCCACGTCGAGGCGATGAAAGAGCGCATCCCGGTGCAGATTAAAGTGAAGAAGATAAACGGTCTGGGATACAGCCGGTTGGAAAAAGCGTTTGCGGTGGAGTGAAGTCTTCCCCTCATCCTAACCCTCTCCCCACAGGGGAGAGGGAATGAGATCACAGCGGCCACAGCCATGCCGCGCCGCGTACGCCGCTGGAATCGCCGTGCATCGCCCGGCGAATCGGCGTCTCGCATTCTCCACCGAACACCCACTGCTTCACCAGCCCCGGTACCGTTTGATACAGGCGTTCGACATTGCTCATCCCGCCGCCTAACACAATGACATCCGGGTCGAGGATATTCACCACATGCGCCAGCGATTTCGCCAGCCGCTGCTCGTAGCGGCTCAGCGCCAATTCGGCCTTTTCGTCACCTTCACCCACCAGGCGCATAATCTCGCTGCCGGTTAACGGGTTTCCGCTTAGCCGCTGATAGTCGGTGGCGAAACCGGTGCCGGAAATAAAGGTTTCAATACACCCCTGCTTGCCGCAGTAACAAGGCACTTGCTGACGATAGCGCAGCTCATCTTCATCCATCCACGGCAGCGGGTTGTGCCCCCATTCGCCGGCGGTGCCATTGCCGCCGATATGCGCGCGCCCGTTCAACGCCACCCCCGCGCCGCAGCCGGTACCGATAATTACCGCAAACACGGTTTGCGCACCAGCGGCCGCGCCATCGACCGCCTCCGAAACCGCCAGGCAGTTGGCGTCGTTGGCAAGCCGGACCTCACGATTGAGGCGCAGGCTGAGATCTTTATCGAAGGGCTGGCCGTTCAGCCAGGTCGAGTTGGCGTTTTTCACCACCCCGCTATACGGCGAAATCGAGCCGGGGATGCCCATACCGACGGTGCCGCGCTGCCCGGTCGCCTGCTCGGCCATCTCCACCAGCGAGGCAATCGTCTCGATGGTCTGGCGATAATCCTCCCGCGGGGTTGGCAAGCGGTGGCGAAATAACTGCTGGCCCTGCTCACTCAGGGCGATGACTTCTGTTTTTGTTCCACCTAAATCAATACCAATACGCACAGTCTGCTCCTCACCCCGATTAACAATGCAAGCATAGCGACAATTCGCTATCATGCCCGCCTGATTTAACGACAAAGCCGTGGAAATTATCATGCTGTGGTTCAAAAATTTAATGGTTTACCGTCTGAGCCGCGATATCGAATTGCGCGCCGAAGAGATGGAAAAACAGCTGGCCGAGCTGACATTTACCCCTTGTGGCAGCCAGGATATGGCGAAAACCGGTTGGGTATCGCCGATGGGATCGCACAGCGACGCGCTGACGCATACGGCAAACGGCCAGATCGTTATCTGCGCCCGTAAAGAAGAAAAGATCCTGCCGTCGCCGGTGATCAAACAGGCGCTGGAAGCAAAGATCCTCAAGCTCGAAGCCGATCAGGGCCGCAAGCTGAAGAAAACGGAAAAAGACTCGCTGAAAGATGAAGTTCTGCACTCGCTGCTGCCGCGCGCCTTTAGCCGCTTCAGCCAGACGATGATGTGGATCGATACCGTCAACGGCCTGATCATGGTGGACTGCGCTAGCGCGAAGAAAGCGGAAGATACGCTGGCGCTGCTGCGTAAAACGCTGGGCTCGCTGCCTGTAGTGCCGCTGACGCTGGAAAATCCGATCGAGCTGACGCTGACCGAATGGGTGCGCTCCGGTAGCGTGGCTCAGGGCTTCCAGCTGCTTGACGAAGCCGAATTGAAAGCGATGCTGGAAGATGGCGGCGTGATCCGCGCGAAGAAACAGGATCTGGTGAGCGATGAGATCGCCGTACATATCGAAGCGGGTAAAGTGGTCACCAAACTGGCGCTCGACTGGCAGCAGCGTATCCAGTTTGTGATCTGCGACGACGCATCGATTAAACGTCTGAAGTTCTGCGACGAATTACGTGACCAGAATGAAGATATTGACCGCGAAGATTTTGCGCAGCGTTTTGACGCCGACTTTATCTTGATGACCGGCGAACTGGCGGCATTGATTCAAAGCCTGGTTGAAGGACTGGGCGGCGAAGCCCAGCGCTAACGCGCCACCTTCCTGCCGGGCCCGGAAAGTGGACGCGGCAGGAAGGCGCTTAAATTACAGATAACGGCACAGGTAGGAAGTCGGTTCCGCCACCTGCAGGTGGAATTCGCTATTACCCGGCACGTTAAACACTTCGCCTGCCGCGTAAACTTTCCATTCAGTTTCACCCGGCAACAGCACGTTCAGCGCACCGCTGACCACGGTCATCTCTTCCGGCTGGGCGGTGCCAAAGGCGTATTCACCCTCTGCCATCACCCCAACGCTGGCGCGGCCGGTACTGCTGCTGGTGAAGCCGATAGATTTCACTTTCCCTGAAAAATACTCATTGCTTTGAAGCATAAACAAGACCTTATCATCGTTGGTTGAAGCTTCAATATAGGGGGCGCTCCTTGCCCCTGTCACGCAAAATTAATCGATAACGTCGGGTTAAACTAATAGTTCTGCCGCCAGTCGCGAAACCAGCACATTTGACAATAATACCGGGACATCCAGCGCCTTTTGTAATACGTCGCGGTGATGCTGATGATAGCCAAGACAGTCGAGCACCAGTACATCCGCCCCCTGTTCGACTAAACCTCTTCCTGCATCCAGCAGATCGCTGTCGCTGCCGCCCATCGGGTTCGCCAGCGCATAATAAGGCGTATTTTCTAAAGTGAGCCACTTTTGCCGCTGCATGGGCAGGACTTCTTCAACGGGTACAATCACGCCCACCTGATGGCCATCGACGATCGAGGCCACCAGCGGCGGAATAATCCGTTCAGGCTCAAGAAGGATAGCGTTGTGCGTCGCCAGGCCGCTCAACTGTTCGGAACTGAGAAGAAGAATGACATCATATTCCTGCCGATCCAGCATCTCGATAACGCAGCGCAGATCGCGCTCCACCTTTTGGCGGGAGACTTCCACCAGTTGGTTATCATTGAGTAAGGTCAGCAGCCCCTGGTCGCCGGATTCCACGGCATAATCTTCCATAACGTCTTCACGCGTCATTTTACCTAACAGGCTAATATGGGTGATCTGCTCTTCCCTGATATGTTCGGTTAACAGCGGCAAAACTTCCGCCACCGGCGCCACGCCAATGGTCAAAATTGCCATCGTTGCACTCATATCATGTACCTTTTCACTACCACTGCTTCAACACAGGCTTTTCACACACGACATCCGCCCCCCTGGTGAGTAAAAATCAACCGTCGAGAAGCGTAGCAGCTCAGCGCCGCTGCGGAATGTAAAGATTCCAGAAGCTTCAGAGTCGCTCCTGAAAAATCCGTGTGTTAGGTATTCATTAGTACCATTGATGAATTAAAAATGTGAGCTGGGCCCGGTATTGCCATCTTCATGACGCAAACCGGGCCGGGGGATTAGGTTTTTTCGGGATCTTCGTAACGCCGTTTGGCGTCTAACGCTTCCTGCTCGGAGGGATGCTCGCTGATCAGCGAATCGGGTGTCGGGTAATCCGCACGCAGCTGATACCAGGTGACCGTCTGACCCGCGGCGCCTTTTTCAACGGCGACAACGCGGGCTTGTCTCGGATAAGGAGGTCTGTTTGGCATTGTTCTTCCTTTTTCGGCTGTCAGAACAATTAAGTATAGGCCCCGCTTTCTTCCCTGACCCAGGTAAAATCCTAACTTACCGTCACATCGCACAGCATGGTCATAATCTGTTCAACCACCGCATCCGGCGTCGCGGTGGCGTCTACGGTATGATGGGCGGTTTCGCGGTACAGGGCCTCCCGTTGCGCCAGCACTTCGCCGACTTCCTCACGGACAGGCTTACCGGTCAGCGTTGGGCGTTGTTCCGCCTGCGGATAAGCTTCCAGCCGCTCAATCAAGGCGTTAACAGAAGCCTGCAGATAAATCACAATGCCATTTTCACGCATATACAGACGATTGCGTTCAGCAAGAATAATCCCTCCGCCGGTCGCAATCACCGTATCCGGCAGCGTAACGGCTTTCAGCGACAGCGTCTCCAGTTCACGAAAGCGCTCCCAGCCCTCTTTCTGCACAATTTCCGCTACCGTGCGTTTCTCATGGGCCTGTAAACGATGATCGGTATCGGAAAACTGGAAATGCAGCGCGCGCGCCAGGGCATGGCCGATCGTCGTTTTACCGCAGCCTCGCGGCCCGATGAGAAAAATTGGTTGTGTCATTACCGAAGACCCCCTGGTTCCGCGTGTCGCGGAGAAATAAAGGCGAAAAGTACGCCATGATACCTGCAAATGTCTGCCACGATAACCGTAAAATAATCGTTACATTTTTTAGGGAACCCTATTTACCACAGAGTTTGAATGGATTCCGCATGTAAACTTATCATTGCATTTAGTGTTATGCCAGCTTTACTTAAAGGCGAAGGATTATTTTTTATCCATCGTTTGCCGTAAACGGTAACACATTTCTGCACAGCTTTACGCTGCAACATATTTACAACACCGGCAGACCGTCGCACTCTGACGGTAAATGACCCGTGTGACAGAGGAATGTATCATGCAATCTGAAGAACAACGCCTTATTGATGGCCTGTTTTCCCGTTTAAAAGAGGCCGAGACGCACAGCGCATCGCGCGACGCCAGCGCCGAGGAGCGGATTGCCCAGCACGTAACCCAACAGCCGGCGGCCCCATACTATATGGCGCAAACTATCCTGATTCAGGAAGCGGCGATCAAACAGCTTAACGACCGCATTCAGGCGCTGGAGGCGCAGGTTAGCCAGCTGCAGGCGGCAAAACCGAGCAGCGGCGGTTTCCTGTCGGGCCTGTTCGGTGGCGGCCAGTCCCGCGGCGCCGATCCGATCCCAGGAGCCGAGCAATATGGCCGCCCGCAGACGAATAACGCGCAACCGCAGTATGCGCCACAGCAAAACTATGCCCCGCAGGCGGCAGGCCGCAGCGGCGGCGGCTTTATGGCGGGCGCACTACAAACCGCGGCCGGGGTGGCAGGCGGCGTGGTGCTGGGCAATATGCTGACCAATATGTTCAGTGGTTCACATCCGCAGGAGATTGTGAACATCATCGATGAACAGCAGCCGCAGCAGCAACAAGATGTCAGCCCGACGCTGGATAATAACGCCGCCGAGGATCCGTTCCGCCAGCAGGACGACCCTTTCCTGGCGGACAATAATACCTTCGACTCCGATTTCGACGCCGGCTTCGGCAATGACGATGATTTCGGTAGCGATGATGACAGCTGGGTTTAATCCTGCTGGCGTTTAACCGCAAGCAGCCACTTCTCCAGCTCGGCGGCGAATAACTGCCGATCGCGCTGCGATAAACTATCCGGGCCGCCGGTCTGTACGCCGCTGGCCCGCATCGTCTCCATAAAATCACGCATCGTCAGGCGCTCGCGAATGGTCGCCCCACTGTAGCGCTCGCCGCGCGGATTCAGCGCCGCACCTCCTTTCGCCAGCACTTCCGCCGCCAGCGGGATGTCAGCGGTGATCACCAAATCGCCCGGTTCACAGAGACGGACAATCTCGTTATCGGCAACATCAAAACCCTGCGCCACCCGTAGCGCGCGGACGTAGCGCGACGGCGGAACCCGCAGCGACTGGTTGGCGACCAGCGTCAGCGGCGTCTGCGTGCGTTCGGCGGCGCGGAACAAAATTTCTTTAATGACATTCGGACACGCGTCCGCATCTACCCAAATCGCCATTTCGGCTCCTGTCGTCGGCAAAGGTTGCGACATTGTCGCCTGCTTTTCTCCCCCAGAAAAGCGCCAGGATGATAAGCTAGTGAGATCGTAACGAAAAATGCAGAGGGGAAAGGTAATGGATAAGAAAATTGGCTTTATCGGCTGCGGCAACATGGGTAAAGCCATTCTCGGCGGCCTGATCGCCAGCGGACAAGTGCAACCGGCGCAAATTTGGGTCTATACGCCATCGCCGGACAAAGTTGCCGCCCTGCATGACCAGTACGGTATTAATGCGGCGGAAAGCGCGCAGGAAGTCGCTCAGGTCGCCGATATCGTCTTCGGCGCGGTGAAGCCGGGGATCATGACCAAGGTGTTAAGCGATATCGCTTCCAGTCTGAACAAAGATTCGCTGGTGGTCTCGATAGCCGCAGGCGTCACGCTGGATCAGCTGGCGCGCGCGTTGGGCCACGATCGCAAAATTATTCGCGCCATGCCGAACACCCCGTCGCTGGTGAACGCTGGGATGACCTCCGTGACGCCAAACGCGCTGGTCAGCACGGAAGAGATCGCCGAGGTGTTAACCATTTTCCGTTGCTTCGGCCAGGCGGAAACCATCGCCGAACCAATGATTCATCCGGTGGTTGGCGTCAGCGGTTCCGCGCCAGCTTACGTCTTTATGTTTATCGAAGCCATGGCCGATGCCGCCGTTCTCGGCGGTATGCCGCGCGCGCAGGCCTACAAATTCGCCGCGCAGGCGGTCATGGGGTCAGCGAAGATGGTACTGGAAAGCGGCGAACATCCGGGCGCGCTGAAAGATATGGTCTGCTCGCCAGGCGGCACCACCATTGAAGCGGTTCGCGTACTGGAAGAGAAAGGTTTCCGTTCCGCCGTTATCGAAGCGATGGCGAAGTGTATGGAAAAATCAGAGCAACTGAGTCGTTCCTGATAAGCCTGAAAGAGACTACGGGTGAGGCGCCACCGCCCCACCCGTCATCTTATTTCTTCAGGCAGGTACTCATAAACTTATTACGATCGTCACCCTTCAGCGATTTCGACGACGCTTCTTTGCTACAAGCGCTCATCTTCTGCTGTTGAGGCGTCAGCGTCTTGCCGGCCGCTGGCGCATCTTTCTTCAGGCAATTGCTCATAAAGGTTTTACGTTCATCCCCCTTCAGCGACTTTGACGCCGCTTCGGTATTACATGCGCTCATTTTCTGCTGCTGAGGCGTTAACGTTTTATCTGCGGCACTCACCGCGGCAACAAAGACCAAACCAAAAAGTAGGGTTACCAGAAATGTTATTTTCATCACACCATCCCTCTGTTAGTGGATCCCTGTAAGTCTGGTCGCTATCAGCAAAAAAACCAGCCGGTAACGTAAATTCATTACCGGCCACGGGTTATTTCAGGCCCAGCGCGTCTTTCATGGTGTAAAACAGATCGGTCTGGTCGGTGAGACCCACCACGTTGCCCGCATGCGGGCCATAGGCGGCAATTCGCAGTTGGGTGCCGGTGTGTTCCATCGACTCTTCTTCAGAGTTGCCATAGCTCATCACCATTACCGCGCCATCTTTGGTCGTCAGCGCCTGGGTCAGGCCCGGCGCTTTCGTGTCTGCCGGGATAATCTGGCTGGAGTGGGCGTGATCTGCGGTGACGATCACCAGGGTATTACCCTCTTTTTTGGCAAACTCCAGCGCTTTCTGTACCGCTTCATCGAGGTCGACGGTTTCGCCAATCTGGCCGCAAGGGTTTGCCGCGTGGTCCTGTTTATCGATAGACGCCCCCTCAACCTGCAGGAAGAAACCTTTCTCGTTGCGGCTAAGGAGATCAATCGCTTTTTCGGTCATCTGCGCCAGCGTCGGTACGGAAGCATCGCGTTTCGGATTTGGGGTACAGGTTACCGGCGGTTTGTCGATATTGCCGTGATAAGAGGCTTTCGGGCCTTCCCACCGCACCGGCATATTGCCGTCGGAGAACAGACCGAGCAGTGGTTTACCCTGATTTGCTTCGCTGATAGCGGCGAGTGAAGCGGCGTCGGTCACAATCTGATAGCCGCGAGCGACCGCCTGCTCATGCAGGGTTTTCCCCTGCCACTCCCCTGCGGTCGCCGTTTCAGCAAAGGTCTTCGCCCCGCCGCCTAAAGAGACATCCGGACGGGCATTCAGCAGTTGTTCGGTGATAGAGCCCTTGCCGCCTTTTTCCAGCGCGTTGCTGGCGCATTTTTCGCTGGTCACGCTAGGGCCATAGCATTTACGCGAGGTCACATGGGCCACCTGCGCCGCCGGCGTCGCATCCTGCAGTTCAGCCGTCGAGACATTGCCGGTCGCAAGACCCGCGGCTTTCGCCAGCTCAAGGATGGTCTGATGATCTTTTTCGTGGATATCAACGCCCAGCGCGCCGTTATAGCTTTTCACGCCGGTGGTCCACGCGGTTGCCGAAGCGGCGGAATCCGTCACGTAATCCGGCTTGCCGGTTTTTTTATCCAGAGAATAATGGGTGTATTGGCCCGTCAGCGGCAGGGCATCAATACCTTTAAAGAAACCGCCGGCGCCTTCGGCATAATTTCGTGCGGCGGTAATTTCTGAATCACCCATGCCATCGCCAATGAGCAAAATAATATTTTTCGCCGGCTTATTGATTAACGAAGCGCGCAGCGCTTCGGTCTGATCGCCCGTTAAACGGCGCGCCCCGCCTGGGGTCGTGATATCGCCCTGCGCCGCGCGATTTTCCAGCACCGGCGAAGAAGTTGTTTGTGCATGAATAACCGGGGGAGCCAGCAGCGGTAACAGGGCAATAAAGAGGGCAGATAATTTCACTTTGTCGTCTCCATGTAAAAAATACTTAAAAAACAAAACGAGGGAGACTTTATAAAAGTGGTGTGACAGAAAAATGACAGCATCCTTACTGGTCACATGATTAGTTACGAGGATGCCGGAGCAGCTTTTTTATATATTGCTGCAGAAGCTGGGTGTCACGGTCGTCCACCAGCGGCCCGGGCTTGACCTGCTCCATGGCAGTTTCGATATCCTGAATCAAACGTTGCTGCGCATCCTCAGCCATATGGCGCAGCAACGCGGTGACGACAATTTCCAGCGCCTCAACCTGTACCGTCAGCTCTTTTGCCTCTTCTTCTTTTTGCGCCAGATTGACCAACAGCTCAGCAATGAGATTTTTCATTACGCATTATCCTTAAGCAACATCCATAATGGCCTAGTTATGTCATACATCGGCATATCGATACCAGAATTATTTTCAAATAATAGGGTTATTCCTGCAATAATATTCAGCGAAACGTTTTTATTACCGCCGAACAACAAAGGGAAAGCTCCTATAATTAATAGCTAAAAGATAATTCTATAACCAAATTTAATAGTAAATAATAAAATGGAATATGCGTCGCACTATTTAAGGATAACTAAAGGTAATGGTTAATAGCTATATCAGCTGATTAATATAAGGCGCCCTTATGAGCGCCCAATATTTTTATTTAAACGGCCGCGCGGCGGCTTCGGCGTAACATAATCGCCAGTTGCCAGATATTAATCAGGACAATCAACGCAGTGGCAATAAACACCCAGCGGAAACCCGCCATTGCCGAGACCGAAGCGCCAATGAGCGGCCCGGCGACATTACCCAGATACATAAATGACTGGTTATAACCGAAAATACGCCCGGTGACGTTATCGCTGCAGTATTTCAAGAGCAGCGTCTGGACCGCCGGTAACATCGCGCCGTCGGCAAAGCCCAGCAGGAAGCGCAATACCCCGAGCTGCAGCGGCGAAGTCACGAACGACATCGCAAAGAACATCACCACTGCGCAACATAACGTCGCCAGCAGAATACGCGACGTCCCGATGCGATCGCCGAGTTTCCCCAGCCGAGGCGCGGAAATCAACGCCGAAATCCCCGGTACGGCGGCAATCATCCCCGCAAGAAACGCGATGTTGTTACTATCCGGCGCCATCGACTTGATAAATAACGCCAGAATCGGCCCGATAGAGCCGTTACACAACTGGATAACCAGGGTGGTGAAAAACAGGCTAATCACCAGCCCCGGATGGGTCAATGAAGCAAAGACCGCTTTACCGCTCAGGCGTTCAGCTTTGCTCATTTGCGGCCGGGCGCCCTCTTTAATCAGAAACAAGGTCACGAGGAAGCTGACAGTCAGTAAAATCGCGGTAATGAAAAATACCGCCCGCAGGCCGACGTGGTCGGCAAGAAAACCGCCAAGCAGCGGGCCGCCGATCACACCGCTTATCTGCGCCGTCGAGAGCGTACTTAGCGCCCAACCGCTGCGTTCACGCGGCACCTGCGAGGCCACCAGCGCCATGGCGTTGGGTATATAGCCTGAGGTTAGCCCCATTACCGCACGCAAAATAAAAAGCTGCCAAACGTTGGTCGCAAAAGCCTGTAGCAAAATCGCTATCGCCATGCCAAGGGAGGCGCGCAGCAGCATCAGTTTGCGCCCTTTGCGGTCTGCCAGGCTCCCCCACATCGGCGAGACAATCGCCGACACCAGGAAGGTGACGCTAAAGGTCAAGCCCGACCACATCGACAGCGCTTCATGTGAGGTAACGCCCAACTGAGAGACATACAGCGGTAAGAAGGGCAGAATTTGACTGATGGCGAGTCCGGTGAAAAAACAGCCGAACCAGACAGAAATGAGATTAACCTTCCAGGATTCCATAACTACGCGTATTCATTAGTGTTTCGTTAATTATTACCTAGCTTAGCAATTTCCGTCTCCGCACGTAGCACCAGAGATGCGCATGCCGCGAGTTTGGTGTTTTATCGCCCTGACCGCGGAGTAGACAAACATAATCGAAGATAACCGCATTCTCGTCAGTGCGATGTGCTGAGGCTCATCGGCGGATAGCGACGAATGCGCAGCATTTAACCCTCTGCAGCATAGGGTAAAGATTCAGGCAGCCATCTCGCTAAAACACATGCTATGTTATGTGTTTTGATGTAATCAGGATGGAAGTTGAAATGGCTAAAATGAGGGTTGGGATCGTTTTTGGCGGTAAGTCGGCAGAACATGAAGTGTCGCTGCAGTCAGCCAAAAATATCGTCGAAGCAATTGATAAAACGCGCTTTGATGTTGTGCTGCTGGGAATCGATAAACAGGGGCTTTGGCATATCAACGATGCCAGCAACTATCTGCTGAACCCGCAGGATCCCGCCCATATCGCGCTGCGCCCATCAGACGTGACGCTGGCGCAAATTCCCGGTCGCGATGCCCATCAGTTGATCAATGCCGATAGCGGCCAGCCGCTGGCGGCCATCGACGTTATCTTCCCGATTGTTCACGGCACCCTTGGCGAAGATGGTTCGCTGCAGGGGATGTTGCGGATGGCGAATTTGCCGTTCGTCGGATCCGATGTGCTGGGCTCAGCCGCCTGCATGGATAAAGACGTCACTAAACGCCTGCTTCGCGATGCCGGTCTGTCAATTGCGCCGTTCATCACTCTGACTCGCGCCAACCGCCAGCAGTTCAGCTTTGCCGATGTCAAAGCGAAGCTGGGGTTACCGCTGTTCGTGAAGCCCGCGAACCAGGGTTCTTCCGTCGGCGTCAGCAAAGTGAAGAGCGAAGAAGAGTACCTGCAGGCCGTCGCGTTAGCCTTTGAATTCGACCATAAAGTGGTAGTTGAACAAGGGATTAAGGGCCGTGAAATCGAGTGCGCGGTGCTGGGCAATGATTATCCTCAGGCCAGCACCTGCGGGGAGATCGTTCTCAATAGCGAATTCTATGCCTACGATACCAAGTACATTGATGATAAAGGCGCGCAGGTGGTGGTTCCGGCAGCCATCGCCCCGGAGATCAACGACAAAATCCGCGATATCGCCGTCCGCGCTTACCAAACGCTCGGCTGCAGCGGAATGGCCCGCGTGGACGTCTTCCTGACGGAAGATAACGAGGTGGTGATCAACGAAATCAACACGCTGCCTGGCTTTACCAACATCAGCATGTATCCGAAGCTGTGGCAGGCCAGCGGCCTGGATTACACCAGCCTAATAAGCCGCCTGATCGAGCTGGCGCTGGAGCGCCACGCCGCCGACCGCGCGCTGAAAACCTCAATGAGCTAAGCCTCTTTCCCGGGTAGCGGCGTACCGCCTTACCCGGGCTACCGCGGTGCCGTTATTTTGTCGGATGGCGGCTAACGCCTTATCCGACCTACGGTCCGTGCGGCCTGCTGTTAATTTCTTCACCACGCTGGCTGACACTACTGGTGCTCTCAACCCCCGGTGGCGCTGCCGCTTACCGGGGCTACAGCGCTTTGCGATTTGGTAGCCCGGAGAAGGCGCAACGCGCCGCGTCCGGGAAAAACCCTTAAAAAGTTGCAAACCGATAACAGTATCTACGCCGGCATGTGATCTGTAGGCCCGCGCAAGCGTAGCGCCGCCGGGCAATAACCGCGGGTAAAAAGCCACTTTCGCGCCGGATGGCGGCGGCGACTGGCCGCCCTCTGTGCGCTCCCTGCGCCATGAGAGACATAACGCAGAAGAATTATCGGGAGCGCAATGTGCCTGGAAACAGCACAGAACAACCGTTTTTCCAGGTCGAAACGATCGCAAACCGATAATAATAACTACCACGTCTTGCCGGGGATATTACGCCTCTTCTGCCGGACGGCGGCGAATAACAAATCCCGCCAGCCAGAAGCTCACGACCCACGTCGCCAGACCGACGGCATAAGATTGCCACCCCTGCGCGTCAAACCCCAGCAGCCCCACCACGCCATTCAAAATAAAAATTAACCCCAGCGCGAACGCGTAGTAGTGCCAGTCACGGCGGATTTTGTCGGTCAGCTTCATAACGACTCCTGCAGAAAAAAAACATCATCGCATAGCCGCCCGCCGCGCCAACAAGATTGTTCGCACAATGCGAAGCCGCTCTCCCTTTTGTGCAATGCGGGCCCGCCGACAGTTTTGTCAAAACAGGATTATTCCTGGCAGAAATTACCAGCAATCTGATACAGGGAAACGCCCGCCGCTGCCAGAATTCCTGTCTATAGAGCTGGGGGAAAACCAGCGGAACAGGTGTTGCGGAGGTTTATATGGCTGAATTTACGTTTTCAAAGACGCTGATGGGGAGCAACAAAAAGAAGGTATCGATCACCAGCGGTAACATTGCCTACGCGCTTTTTGTTCTGCTGTGCATCTGGGCCGGCGCGCAAATGTTGAGCATGCTGGTACACGCGCCTGGCGTATTCGAACATCTCATTCAGATTCAGGATACCAATCGCCCGCGTATTGAAATTGGGCTCGGCGTCGGTACCCTGTTCGGTTTAATTCCGTTCCTGTTTGGTAGCCTGCTGGTCGGCGCGCTGGGGCTTATCCTGCGCTGGTACCATAACCGTTAACGACGCGCCATACAGCTGGCGCGGCGATCGTCGACCCGCTTAGCAAACCACGCGGTGGTGAGATTGCGGGTGATTTTCGGGCTTTCCAGTTGGATCCCTGGCAACATCTCGCGCGGAAGTGTTTTCCCGGCCTTTTTCTCGGCGATTTTGAATATTTTCTTATACAAATCGCTCTCTTCAAACGCCAGGCTATCCCCCTTCTTCAGTTGACGATGGATATCGCCATCGCTCATCCCCAACTGCCCGGCTAAACGGCGCACCGCCAGCTCAGTCGTTCCGGGCTCATCGCTGTCATAGCGAATAAGATCGCCATCCAGCGCCAGCTTAACGCCGGTGGCTTTAACCACCGCATTCTGGAAGGCGGCATTACGGCTGGCATACCAACCGGCATTGAAATCAGCAAAGCGGTACAGCGGCACGCTGTAGTTAGCCGGGTAGTTGAGCAGATGATAGGTGCCGAACCACAACCCGCCACGTAGACTGAAAACCTCCTGGCGCACGGTGCCGTCCATTTTCCACGGATAACCATCGGTGTGCTGCTGGGCAAAGGCGATGCTTACCTGCATTGGCCCGCCGGTATGCACCGGGTTGAGAGAGCCGAACAGCTTCTGGCCCATCGGCACCATGCCAATGAAGTCATCAAAAATCGCGCTCAGCTGCTTTTCCGTTTTGACGTTATCCAGGCGATCGCTGTAACTTTTACCGTTTGGTGAGGTGATTTTCAGCGCGGTATGCACCAGAAATACCGGGATATGCATTTTTTCCGCCCGGCGGTCAATTTCCTGCCAGGCGATTTTATTCAGGCCCGGCACCGCCGGATCGGCCTGATAGTTTGATTCCTGCTGCGCGACCGCCAGCACCGAACAGACGTTTTCTTCCGTCGGCGCCAGCTTCTGGCTGTCAAAGGTTTTGGCAATCGCCTGCGCCCAGGCCTCGCGGTCTTTGACGCTGGCGGGCATTTTTTGCCGCACCACGGCGGCAACATCCACCGGCTTCTCGCCTTCTTTCAACTTAGGCGCCTGCTGGCTGGTACAGGCGCTCAGCACCAACCCGGCCAGCAGCGTAAAAGAGAGTGAAACACCGCGAGAAACCTGCGCCATAAACCTTCCTTGCATTTATTAATTAACGGTTGAAGAGACTTCCTGCAGCCCTTTGTTATCCAGTTCGCGCTCAAAGCTGCGCAAACGTTTATAGATGGACATCAGTTCCACCAGCGTGGTCCACGAACTTATCAGATACTGGAACGAGCCGCGTACCTGGCCGAACACGTTGGTGATCTGGGTCATCAGGCCGAGCGTAATCGTACCGGCGACAATCGACGGAAACAGCAGGAACAAGCCGAAAACGTTATCCACCTGCAGGTAAAGAATACGGGCGATATTGAAATACATATAGTGGAAATAGAGACGGAAGTAGTTGTGGCGCACCGCGTTGAACAGTTCGCGCACGGTCGGCGGCGTGGCGCGGTTGGCGTCATCCTCGCCATACACCAGCTCTTTACGATAGGCGGCTTCTACCCGCTGGTTTTTAAATTGCAGGCCCGGCAGCTTGATCCCGACCACCGCCAGCAGCCCGGTTCCCATTAGCGACCACACAATAGCGGCGATCACCAGTCCATACGGTAAATGACCAACGATCGGCAGGTCCGGCACATGCGCCGACAGCGAAACCAGCACCGGCAGGAAGGCAATCAGCGTCATGACCGCATTAATAAAGCTTACGCCCATGTCTTCAAGCGTCGCGGCGAAGCGCATGGTGTCTTCCTGCACACGCTGAGCTGCACCTTCAATATGGCGCAGATGCTGCCAGTGTTCCATATAGTGTTCGTTCATCGCGGTACGCCAGCGGAACACATAGTGGCTGACGAAGAAGTTATTCAGCACGCCAATCACCACCGCAATCAGCGCGATGCCGAGAAAAATGCCAATCTCGTGGTAGAACTGACTGATGCTGACCTTGTGCGGCGTGGCCAGCGCGCTCTGAATCAAATCATAGAACGGCGCATACCAGGCGTTGATCGCCACCCCAACTTCCACCAAAAACCAGGTGACAAAAATAATCAACGAGGTGCCGAGAATCGACCAGTATTGCCAGCGATGCGGGCTATAGATAAACCAGAACAGCGCAAAGGCGCCGACGCAGAACAGGTAATACGCGTAAAATACCAAATAGTTGAGCGACCAGAACCGCGCCGCGCTGATGGCGACATCTTGCGATGCGCCGGTTATCCGCAGCAGCCAGTCGCCGCCGCCCGCCTGCCAAAAGATCACCGCCAGCAGCGACCAGATAAAGGCAGAAATAAAAAACGGCCCCGGTTTGGGGAAAAAAGCTTTAAACATCGTACTCTCCTGCTAACTTCTTATCGTTCTGTTTTTGCTGTGTACCACACGTACGCCCGCCGCCACGCGCGGCGGCGAAGTAAAGCGGACCCATGATGAGACCGGATATCAGCGACTTAGTTCGTCTGCCATTCGGCAAGAATTGTTTCTACGGGTTTCACGCGTAAAGGATTATCGGGAAGGGTGAAAGTCCGCCACACCTCGTTATAGTGAGCGATCAGCGTTTTGGCCTCGGCGGCGGCACGGTTGGCGGTGGTATGGGCATCTTCGGCGATGGTGATGGCGTAGCCGCGGCTGGCGCCGTTTTTGATGGTGGTATCGACGCAATAATCGGTCGCGCAGCCGCAGATAACAAAAGCGTGAGTTCCGATCTCGCGCAGCACCTGTTCAAGTTCGGTTTTATAAAACGCATCGCAGGCCGTTTTGGTGACGTAGCGCGCCCCGGCGGGTTGCGCCAGTTCAGGCAGCAGCGCAAACCCCTCGCTTCCCTCTTCCAGCCCACCCGCTTCAGCGTGCTGAATGAAAATAACGCTATCGGCAGCGTGAATCAGGCGATTGATTTGCGCCACGCAGCGTTCGCGATCGACACGCGGCGTCTCGAATACGCCGTTTTGCATATCCACTACCATCAGAACCCGTTGAGATGCCATCACCACTCTCTTTTATAAGATGAATAAGAGCTTAATCATACGCGTCAGGCGGAAAAGCAGATATCTGAAAGCGGAAAAAAGTCATTTTTACGCACCGTTACGCTTTTCTGTGAATATTGTCGTTATTCCCACTTTGTTCGCTGCGACTTCGTAGTATAAATACAGTGTATATTCCCCTAATAAACGATGGATGCCTCCGTTGAAACGTAGTTTGCTCATTTTTGCTGCGCTGTGCGCGGCGTCGTGGACCTCAGCCCAGGCGGTTCAGCCGAGCGTTGATCCGGTATTTACTTCTGATGTGGTCGACCGCTTCGCCGAACATATTTATTACGGCAGCGGCGCCACCGGCATGGCGATGGTGGTTATCGACGGCAATCAGCGCGTATTCCGCAGCTTCGGCGAAACGCGCCCCGGTAACAATCAGCATCCACAATTGGATTCCGTTATCCGTATCGCCTCTCTGAGTAAGCTGATGACCAGTGAAATGCTGGTGAAACTCCTCGATCAGGGCGTGGTTAAGCTTGACGATCCGTTGAGCAAATACGCGCCGCCTGGCGCACGGGTGCCAACCTACCAGGGCGTACCGATTACGCTGGTCAACCTCGCGACCCACACCAGCGCCCTGCCGCGCGAGCAGCCCGGCGGCGCGGCGCATCGCCCGGTTTTCGTCTGGCCGACCCGCCAGCAGCGCTGGAACTGGCTGTCGACGGCTACGCTTAAAACCACGCCGGGTTCGCAGGCGGCCTATTCCAACCTGGCCTTCGACCTGCTGGCCGATGCGCTATCGACCGCCGCCGGTAAGCCCTACCCGCAGCTGTTTGAAGAACAAATCACCCGTCCGCTCGGCATGAAGGACACCACCTTCACCCCATCGCCGGACCAGTGTCAGCGCCTGATGGTGGCGGAGAAAGGCGCCAGCCCGTGTAATAACACCCTCGCGGCCATCGGCAGCGGTGGCGTGTATTCGACGCCGGGCGATATGATGCGCTGGATGCAGCAGTTCCTCTCTTCAGATTTCTATACCCGCGGCCAGCAGGCCGATCGCATGCAGACGCTGATTTATCAACGTACCCAGCTCACCAGAGTGATCGGCATGGATGTACCGGGTAAAGCCGATGCGCTGGGTCTGGGCTGGGTGTACATGAAGCCGAAAAACGGCCATCCGGGCATTATTCAGAAAACCGGCGGCGGCGGCGGATTTATTACCTATATGGCGATGAACCCGCAGGCAAACGTCGGGGTCTTTGTGGTGGTGACCCGTTCCGCGTTAACCCGTTTCAGCGCCATGAGCGACGGCGTCAACGATCTCGTCAGCGCCTTAAGCGGCGTGCAGCCGAATATGGAAACCGCCAGCCAGTAATCGTTGCGGGATGTTTTGCCACTGATTGTTAAGGATCGTTTTGGCGAAACATCCCGCTGTCGTTTGCGGTACACTACCTTCTTTCATTTCACAAAATCAGGCAAACCATGACAGATTTAATCACTCGCCCACGCCGCCTGCGTCAATCCGCCTCGCTGCGCGCCATGTTTGAAGAGACAACACTGAGTTTGAACGACCTGGTGTTGCCGATCTTTGTTGAAGAAGAAATTGACGATTACAAAGCCATCGAAGCGATGCCTGGCGTCATGCGTATTCCGGAAAAACATCTGGCGCGCGAAATTGAGCGCATCGCCAACGCCGGTATTCGTTCAGTGATGACTTTTGGCATCTCCCATCATACCGACGCGACCGGTAGCGATACCTGGAACGAAAACGGTCTGGTGGCGCGCATGACCCGTATCGCCAAACAGGCGGTGCCGGAAATGATCGTCATGTCCGATACCTGCTTCTGCGAATACACCTCGCACGGCCACTGCGGCGTGCTGTGCGAGCACGGCGTCGATAACGATGCGACTCTGGAAAATCTCGGTAAGCAGGCGGTGGTCGCCGCGGCCGCCGGCGCTGATTTCATCGCGCCATCCGCCGCGATGGACGGTCAGGTGCAGGCGATCCGCCGTTCGCTCGATGCCGCGGGCTTTACCAATACCGCGATTATGTCTTACTCGACCAAATTCGCGTCATCGTTCTACGGCCCGTTCCGTGAAGCCGCCGGTACCGCGCTGAAAGGCGATCGTAAGACCTATCAGATGAGCCCGATGAACCGTCGCGAAGCAATTCGCGAGTCGCTGCTCGATGAAGCCCAGGGCGCGGACTGCCTGATGGTGAAACCAGCTGGCGCCTATCTGGATATCCTGCGTGATATCCGCGAGCGCACCGACCTGCCGCTCGGCGCTTATCAGGTCAGCGGCGAGTACGCGATGATCAAATTTGCCGCGCAGGCTGGCGCAATCGACGAAGAGAAAGTGGTGCTGGAAAGCCTTGGCGCAATTAAACGCGCGGGCGCGGACCTGATCTTCAGCTATTTCGCTCTCGATCTGGCCGAGAAAAAAATCCTGCGTTAAACCTTCCCTCTCCCCGGTGGCGCTGACGCTTACCGGGGCTACCAACCGAATGCCAAATCGTAGCCCGGATAAGGCGTTAGCCGCTATCCGGGGATCCTCCCCGGTGGCGCTGACGCTTACCGGGGCTACCAACCGAATGCCAAATCGTAGCCCGGATAAGGCGTTAGCCGCTATCCGGGAATCAGATTTTGCGTGCCGTTTTCCATCTTCCGTGATGGCTCCTTGGCGAACCTTCTCTTCTCCTTTAACGTCTTAAATCACATTATAAACGCTGCCTACCAGGAGAAGCTGTGGTTGCTTATCGACGTTATTACATCAAGGGGGGAACCTGGTTCTTTACCGTTAATTTGAAAGACCGTAGAAGCAGGCTTCTGACTGAAAGAATTGCATTATTTCGCTACTCCATCTCCGTTGTAAAACAACGTCGCCCTTTTATCATTAATGCTTGGGTGGTATTGCCTGAACATCTCCACTGTATCTGGACACTTCCCAATAATGATGACGATTTTTCTTCACGCTGGCGCGATATCAAAGGCTGCTTTAGCAGAACATTAAAACGACAACATATCTGGCAACCTCGCTTCTGGGAGCATGCCATACGTGATGAAGAAGATTATCGCCGCCATGTTGATTACATATATATCAATCCATTAAAACATGGCTGGGTTACGCAGGTTATAGATTGGCCATTTTCAACCTTTCATCGAGATGTCCAACGCGGGCTATATCCTGCAAACTGGGCTGGCGAAAGCTTTGAGCTTAGCTGCGGCGAACGCCGATAGCCCCTCCCCGGTGGCGCTGACGCTTACCGGGGCTACCAACCGAATGCCAGATCGTAGCCCGGATAAGGTGTTAGCCGCTATCCGGGGATCCTCCCCGGTGGCGCTGACGCTTACCGGGGCTACCAACCAAATGCCAAACCGTAGCCCGGATAAGGCGTAAGCCGCTATCCGGGGCCCCTCCCCGGTGGCGCTGACGCTTACCGGGGCTACCAACCAAATGCCAAATCGTAGCCCGGATAAGGCGCATCGCGCCGCTATCCGGGAAACCTCGCCTGCTGAGACCGAATCTTCACCGAATTGTAATCTGAACGACATCTGCGCCTTCTACTGTCTGGGCAGGACAGAGGAGGAGTCACTATGTTTAGTCTCGACAACGTTCTCGATGACCTGTGGCCTCAGGCGAGGCCCGCCCCCTGGCAGAAAAAGGTGTTGAAAAAGCTTCTGTATGAAGAAGAGTTCCAGCAATTTGCCGCCCGCCATCGTCACCTGAAAGGACTGGATACGGTCGAACAGGTCCTCGAACATCTCAATATCCGCTGCGCTATCCCGGCGCATGACCTTGAACAAATCCCCGAACATGGCCCGCTGGTGATTATCGCCAACCATCCGACCGGCACGCTCGATGGACTCGCTCTGCTCTATGCAGTCTCCCGCGTACGGCGCGATGTCAAAGTCGTCACTAACCGCATGCTGACCCATCTTGAACCGCTGAGCTCGCTGTTTATTCCGGTGGATAATATCAACGGCCGTACCGCCAAAGCAGCGCTGCAGCAGATGGACCAACAGCTTCAGCAGGGCGGCGTGCTGATCTTCTTCCCGGCGGGGGAAGTCTCGCGTCTGACCCGCCGCGGCATCCGTGATAAAAAATGGCATCCCGGCTTCATCAAGCTGGCGGCGAAATACCGCGCGCCGCTGCTGCCGGCCTGGATCCGCGCCCACAACAGCCCGCTGTTCTACGCCAGCGCCCTGCTCTCCGATAATCTGCCGCTGCTGCTATTAATGCAGCAGATGTTTCGCCGCCGCGATAGCAGCTTGCCGTTACGCATTGGCCAGCAAATCGCGTGGTCATCGTGGCATCAGCCGCCGCTTTCCGTCCGCGAACTGGCGGACCGCTGCTACCGCCACGTCGAGCTCCTCGGTAAAGGACACCCCGGCCTGTTTAAAAGCGAAAGCGCGATCGCCCGCCCGGAAGACCGCGCGCTGCTCAAACGCGAGCTGGCAAAAACCGAATGTCTGGGCAAAACCGCGGACGGTAAGCTGATTTATCTGTGGCAGCGCAACGGCCAGGAAGAGGCGCCGCTGCTACGCGAACTGGGCCGTCTGCGGGAGATCGCTTTCCGGGCGGTCGGCGAAGGCAGCGGCAAACGCCGCGATATCGATAGCTACGATGATGACTATCTGCACCTGATTTTATGGGATGAAGAGGATCTGGAGATCGTCGGCGCCTATCGTTTTATGCCTACCGCCATGCAACTGGAGAAACGAGGACTGGAGGGCATCTACAGCTACAGCCTGTTCCACTACGACGCACGGATGGACGATATTCTGCAGCACGGGATTGAACTGGGGCGCAGCTTCATTCAGCCGCGCTACTGGGGGCGCCGCGGGCTGGATTATCTCTGGTCAGGCATCGGCGCCTGGCTGGCGCGAAACCCGCACTATCGCTATCTTTTTGGCCCGGTCTCAATTTCAGGCGGACTGCCGCCCGATGCCCGCGATTTGCTGGTCGCCTTCTACCGCTTATGGTTTCCGGCGACGCATCCGCTGGCCAAATCCCGTCGCCCCTACCCAGCTTCGCTACCCGAGGTGCTGGCGCAGTTTGGCGGCGAGGATTACACCGAAGACCTGACGCGGCTGAAGTCCCTGCTCGGCAACCTCGGCTGCGGCATCCCGCCGCTGTATAAACAGTACTCGGAAGTGTGCGAGCCGGGCGGCGTGCAGTTTATCGATTTCGGCAGCGACCCGGACTTTAATCACTGCGTCGATGGGCTGGTGCTGGTGGATTTAACCTACCTGAAAGCCAACCGCTACCAGCGCTACATCGGCGCGCATCTCTAGCCGTTTATCCCGCCCGGTAGAACGGCTTATCACCAAGAATTGTCGCGCGGTGCATGATGCGCCGCTGCGGCAGATAGTCGGCGTTGGCGTAATGCTGCGTCACCCGGTTATCCCAAATCGCCACATCGTTCGGCTGCCAGCGCCAGCGCACCTGGAATTCCGGTTTTGTGACGTGAGCAAACAAGAAATTCAGCAACGCCTCGCTCTCTTTCTCGCTGACATCCACAATACGGGTGGTAAACCCTTCATTGACGAACAGCGCCTGCTTACCGGTTACCGGATGGGTACGTACCACCGGGTGCAACAGCGGCGGGTTCTTCGCCACCGCCTCGCGCCAGCGCTGATGCTCCGCTTCCGTCTTGTTGTACTTGTACTCCTGGAACGATTTGCGGAAATCGTGCTCCGCGCGTAACCCGCTCAACAGCTGGCGAAACGGTTCAGAGAGCGCTTCCCAGGCGGCAATACCGCTGGTCCACAGGGTATCGCCGCCGGTAGAAGGTAACTCCTTCGCCGCCAGAATCGCCCCCGCCGGCGGCGTATCGATAAAGGTCACGTCGGTATGCCAGTTATCGTTGTCCGGCGGATTATCGTTATGGGTATCCAGCACGATAATTTCATCCACGCCCGGCGCATGCGGATAGACCGGATGGATATGCAAATCGCCAAAACGTAACGCCAGATCGCGCTGCTGTTGCGGGGTGATATTTTGCTCGCGCAGGAACACCACCTGATGGCGCAGCACCGCGTGGTATAGCTGCTCAAACTGATTGTCGCTTAACGGACGGGTCAAATCGGCTCCGGCCACCTGCGCGCCAATATACGGTCCCAACGGGGTAATGCTCAGACGTTCACTCATTGTACTTCTCCATGCCAGGGCGTCAGGCGGCGCTGCAACGCGCGCAGTCCCAGTTCCAGAACAAATGCGATTATCGCAATCACCGCGATCCCGGCTAACACCACATCGGTCGCCAGGAATTCACCGGCGGATTGCACCATAAAACCTAAGCCGCGAGTGGCGGCAATCAGCTCCGCCGCCACCAGCGTCGACCAACCGACGCCAAGGCCAATGCGCAGGCCGGTAAGAATTTCCGGCAGCGCGCCCGGCAGGATCACCAGCCACAGCACCTGAGCGCGACTGGCCCCTAAAGACTGTGCGGCGCGAACGCGGACCTGCTGCGCGCTTTTAACCCCCGCCAGCGTCGACATCACTACCGGAGCGAAAATAGCCAGATAGATCAGTAAGATTTTCGGCGTTTCGCCAATGCCGAACCAGATGATCACCAGCGGCAGCCACGCCAGCGGCGGTACCGGACGATACAGTTCGATCAGCGGGTCGAGGATCCCGCGTACCGTTGGGCTCAATCCCATGGCGATCCCCACCGGTACGCCAACGATCGCCGCCAGTACCAGCGCGATGGCGATACGCGTCAGGCTCGCCGCCAGATGCTGCCACAGGGTCGCGTCCATAAAGCCTTGCGGCCCGGCAATGGTCAGTAGCTTCTGCAATACCTGCCACGGCGAGGGTAAAAACAACGGGCTAATCAGCTGCAACGCGGTCACCGCCCACCAGATAGCCAGCAATACTGCCAGCGTCGCTACGCTAAGGGTCAGCTGCCGTGAAAGCGGCCAGCGCCATTTCAGCGCGCGCTGGCGCGGTTTATCATTGAGGACCACGCTCATGAGAAAGCCTCCCGTTGTTCGAACACCCTGCTAAGCACATATTCGCGCTGGGCGATAAATTGCGGATCCGATTTAATGCTGCGGCAGGATTCACCGGCGACAAAACGGCGGCCAAACTCCAGCGGCAGGCGTTCCTGCACCCGCCCCGGCCCCGGAGACAGCAGCACCAGCTCGCTGGCCATAAATACCGCTTCTTCGATATCGTGGGTAATCAACAGCACCTGCTTGCCGGTTTCATGCCACAGGCGCAGCAGCAGGGTTTGCATTTGCTCGCGAGTAAAGGCATCCAGCGCGCCGAAGGGCTCATCCAGCAGCAGAAGCTGCGGATCCGCCGCCAGCGCGCGCGCAATACCGACACGCTGGCGCTGGCCGCCGGAAAGCTGCCAGATAAAGCGCTTTTCCGCCCCCTGCAGGCCGACTTTTTTCAACATTTGCGCGGCGATTTCCCGGCGTCGGGTCTTTTCAACTCCCGCCAGCTGTAATCCCAGCGCGACGTTATCCAGCACGTTGCGCCACGGCAGCAGACCTTCATTTTGAAACACCACGCCGCGATCGGCGCCCGGCCCGTCGATGCGACGGCCTTCGAGAGTGATGCTGCCGTGCTGGTAAGGCACGAATCCGGCAATCAGGTTCAGCAGTGTGGTTTTGCCGCAGCCGGAAGGGCCCAGCACCACCAGCAGTTCGCCTCTGTCCAACGTCAGGTTGATATCCGCCAGCGCTGGTTTACCGCCATAATCAGCGGAAAGATGCGAGATTTGCAGCATCAGAGCCTCCTTTTATTTCACGAAACGGTCGGTAACGAACTGGCTATAATCGGTTCCTGCGGCCGGCACTTTGCCCTGCTCTTTGAGGAATTTCGCGGTATCGATAATCGCCTGGTTCACCGGGCCGTTAAGCTCCTGCGCCTGCTGGGCGGCGGTAAGATAGGTATTGCCTTTGACTAACACCGGCACATCCGCCTCCGGCACGCCGCTCAGTCGCGACAGCTTGCTGAGATTTTCCGGCTGCTTCAGCCACGCATCCGGGTTGGCGATATAGGGCTGCTGCGCGTCGATGGCGCTTTTGGCGAAAGCTTTCACGATTTCCGGATGCTGCTCGGCAAAGTCTTTACGTACGACCCAGACATCCAGCGTCGGCGCGCCCCATTGCCCCACCTGCGCGGAGTCGGTCAGCACCTTGCCCTCTTTTTCCAGTTCGTTAACGGCTGGCGCCCACACGTAAGCGCCATCGATATCGCCGCGCTGCCAGGCGGCAATAATCGCCGGCGGCTGCAGGTTGATAATCTGCACCTGACCCGGTTTGATTCCCCAATGTTTCAGCGCGGAAAGCAGGCTGTAGTGGGTGGTCGAAATAAACGGTACCGCAATGCGTTTGCCAATCAGATCTTCCGGCTTAGTGATATCTTTTTTCACCACCAGCGCTTCGGAATTCCCAAGCTTTGAGGCCAGAAGGAACACTTCAATCGGTACTTGCTGAGTGGCGGCCACCGCCAGCGGGCTGGAACCGAGGTTGCCGATTTGCACATCGCCTGAGGCCAGCGCGCGTACGATGCTGGAGCCGCTGTCGAATTTACGCCAGTCAACGGTGGCGCCGCTGGCTTTGGCGAAGGTGTTATCCGCCTGGGCGACTTTCGCCGGTTCAGCGGAGGTTTGATAGGCGACGGTGACGTTAACCGCCTGCGCCTGGAAGGCAGCGAAAGCCAGCGCCGCCAGAAGAGTAATTCGCGATGTGAATGCCATAGTGTCTGCTTCCCCTTAGTTGTTATGGGTGCAGTATTTCCGGCATCAGCGTGGAGATGAAGTAATTAAAAATTCTGCCTAATAGCGAATCGTTTTTAGAAGAAAAGCGGGATTAGATAGTTAAAAACAGGGATTAAAGAAATGGGTTCCCCCGGCTCGCGGTACTGGTAGCCCGGATCAGGCGCGGAGCGCCGCCATCCGGGGGGAAAGAAATACAGGTGTTAGCGGCCCTCCGCCAGCGCGGCGATATCCTGCGGCGTGGTGCGACAACAGCCGCCAATCAGCCTGGCGCCAGCCGCCAGCCACTGCGGCAAATAGGCCGCAAGCGTCGCGCAGGCTTCACCGTGATGATGCCAGGTCTTGGTCAGCGCATCATAGTGCTCGCCGGAGTTAGGATAGACCACCAGCGGCAGCGACGTCAGGCTGTGCAGATGCTGCAGCGCGGCGGTGGTATTTTCCAGCGCGATACAGTTAATCCCCAGCGCCAGCACCTGAGGATTATCGGCCAATACCGCAACAACCTCGCGCAGCGGCGTGCCGTCACTGAGATGTTCGGCATCGCGCAGGGTCAACGAGAACCAGGCGCGGGCGCGCGGGTAGTCACGCAGCAGCGCCGCCAGGGCCGTGATTTCGGCAAACGACGGCAACGTTTCACAGGCCAGTAGATCCGCCCCGGCATCCAGCAGCGCTTCGACGCGCGGACGGTGGAACGTCTGAAACGCCTCCGCGCTGCGCTGATAATCGCCGCGATACTCAGAGCCATCCGCCAGATAAGCGCCATACGGCCCGACCGACCCGGCCACCAGCAACGTTCCCGCCTGCGGGTTTTCCGCCAGATACGCCTCTCGGGCTTTACGCGCCAGCTCGACGCTTTTACCTATCAGCGCCTTCGACTGCGCCTCATCCAGCCCGCGGGCGGCAAAGCCTGCCGGCGTTGCCTGATAGCTGGCGGTGATCGCCACCTGTGCGCCAGCGCGGAAATAGTCGAGATGCACATCGCGGATCAGCTGCGGATTCTCCAGCAGTACCTTCGCCGACCATAAACTATCGGCCAGATTGCAGCCGCGCGCTTCCAGCTCCGTCGCCATCGCGCCATCCAGCAGCACGAACGGTTGCGTTTCAAGGATGGCGGTTAGCGGATTATTCTGCGGCATGTTGCGGCTCCTGAATTAATTTCCGTGTACGAGTCAGATAGTAAGCACCATAACACAGCGCGACGAACGGGATCCCGCACCACAGCGCAATACTCTGGCTTGGGTCAAAGGCCAGCCCCACGCAGGCCACCAGGCAGAGGACAAACCCCAGCACCGGCACCAGCGGATACCACGGCGCGCGATAGTGCAGCTCGCTTAACGCTTTGCCCTGTTGCAGATGGCGGCGGCGGAAGACAAAATGCGACGCGCAGATGCTCAGCCATACCGCGACCACCGCAAAACCGGAAATCGCCGACAGCGCGACAAACACCGTATCCGGCGCGACTACGCTGGAAAACAGCGCCAGCACGCCGCCCAGCATGCTTACCGACAGCGCGGTTAGCGGCACGCCGCGTTTATTCACTTTGGCAAAGCAGGCTGGCAACGTCTTCTCATTTGATAGCGACCACAGCATCCGTCCGGAGGCATACAGGCCGGAGTTGGCCGCCGACAAAATCGCGGTCAGGATCACAAAGTTAAAAATATCCGCCGCATAAGGAATGCCGACCTTTTCAAACACCAGTACGAACGGGCTTTTTTCCACCCCCGCCTGCTGCATCGGGATCAGCGCCGCGAGCACGAAAACGGTGCCAATAAAGAAAATAATCAGCCGGGCAATAGTGGTGCGGATTGCGACCGGAATCACCTGATGCGGGTTTTGCGTCTCGCCGGCGGCGATGCCGATAAGTTCGGTGCCCGAGAAAGCGAAGTTCACCGCCACCATGGTCATCAGGATCGGCAGGCCGCCATGAGGGAACCAGCCTTCGGCGGTGATGTTATGCAGCCCCGGCGCCGGTGAACCGTCGGTCAGCGGAATAAAGCCGAAGATGGCCGCGCCGCCGAGAATAATAAAAGCAATGATGGTGATCACTTTGACCAGCGAGAACCAAAATTCGCCTTCGGCAAAGAAGCGGGTAGAGATAACATTCAGGGCGAAAATCACCGCGCAGAAAATCACGCACCAGACCCACACCGGCACCTGCGGGAACCAGTACTGCATACAGAATCCGGCGGCGGTAAAGCTCGAGCCGAGCGCCACGGTCCAGGTCAGCCAGTAGAGCCACGCCACGGTATAGCCGGTCGCCGGGCCGAGATAACGCGCGGCATACACGTGAAAGGCGCCGGTTTCCGGCATCGCCACCGACAGTTCGCCAAGACACTGCATCACCAGCCAGACCACCAGCGCGCCGATCAGATACGCCAGTAGCGTGCCCGCCGCGCCGGTGGTCGAGATAATATAGCCGGTATTGAAGAATAACCCTGTGCCAATGACGCCGCCCAGCGAGAGCATAATCAGGTGGCGCGTTTTCATGGTGCGCTTAAGTTGCCCACCTTGTTGTTGTGATGTTGTTTGCATATTGCCTTCTTTATGTATGGACGTCTAAACATCCAAATGAAGGTCATTTATACCGTGACGGCGGGGAAATTGCAAAACGGGGATGGGAAAAAACAGGGCGAACAGGAGTAGGAGCATGGGTTTAAAGCTGCTTGGGCTGCGGAGCCTCTCCTTTTTACCGCAACCGCAAGCAGCCTTCGGCTACACAGAGCACACCTCGTTCCAGTAGGCTTCGCGCGTCCAGCGCCGCTCAGTATGTTTTGTCATGGCGAAACCACCGGGTTTCCACGTTGCCGAGATCCACGCCATACAGGCTGGCGACCGGCAAGATCGCCTCCATCATCCGTTGACCATCTTGCTGCCCGGCTTCTCCGTTAGATAAAAAAGCCAGCCAGCCGGTAATCCGTTGCCACAGCGCTACTTTCATTTCTCCTCCATCGGTCGGGTTTGCGTTGTTGTTATTTCAACCACAATCGCCGACGGGCGGGAAATATCAATTCCGAATTTGTAATCCTGGAAGATGCATATTCGCCGCTGCGCTTCGGTGACTAACCCCTTCCTGTAAAAGCGATTTGATTAACAGCAATATCCCCATTTTTATTAAGAGATTTTGGTTATAGATAAGAATTTTTTCTTCTTTGCCGGACGAGGCGCTTTTGTGGGAGCGTGATAAACACAAAACAAAACAGGGATTCAGGGGAATGATGATGCATAAAACTTATACCAAAATCGCTTTTGCGCTGGGCGCGCTGCTGCTGACCGCCCAGGTTCAGGCCGACCAGTTAGCCGATATCAAAGCCGCCGGGGTGGTGAAGGTCGCCACCTTCGACGCTAACCCGCCGTTTGGTTCCGTGGATGCGAAAACCCATCAACTGGTGGGTTACGACGTCGATTTCGCGCAGGCGCTGGCGAAATCTCTTGGCGTCAAGCTTGAGCTGGTGGCCACTAACCCGGCTAACCGTATTCCGCTGCTGCAGTCCGGTAAGGCCGACCTGATCGTCGCCGATATCACCATTACCCCGGAGCGCGCGCAGGTAATTGATTTCTCAACGCCCTACTTTGTAACCGGCCAGCAGTTCCTGGTTCCGTCTAAGTCGCCGGATAAACTGGATGACTACAGCAAAGCGCGCATCGGCGCGGTAAAAGGCACCACCGGCGAACAGGCGCTGCACCAGCGCTTCCCGCAGTCGCGGGTGCTCTCCTATGACGATATTCCATTGGCGCTGACCGCCCTGCGAAACGGCAACGTGCAGGCGATAACCCAGGACAGCACCATTCTCGCCGGGCTGCTGGCGGGCGCGCCGGATAAAGCCAACTTTAAAATTCTGCCGGATTTGCTGAGCAAAGAAGAGATTGGCGTCGGCGTGAAAAAAGGCGAACCGGCGCTGCTGAAAGCGGTAAACGACGAGCTGGTTAAGCTGGAAAAATCCGGCCAGGCGGCGAAAATCTACGACACTTGGTTTGGCCCTGGCACCGCCTCTCCGCAGCCGCGCGCCTTTACCATAGAAGCGAAATAACCCAGATGTTTTCCGCCTTATTTTCACGCTCCGCGGCTTCGGCCGCGGATTTCTCGCATCTGCAGCAGGCCAGTATTACCTTTCGCGACGTGGTTAAACGCTACGGCGATCATCAGGTACTAAACGGCGTTAATTTAACGGTCAATCCCGGCGAAGTGGTGGCGATCCTCGGGCCATCAGGATCGGGTAAATCAACGCTGATCCGCCTGATCAACCAGCTTGAATCGTTAAGCGACGGCGAGATCCTCATCGATGGCAAACCGACCCGCCGCCTGACCGGCAGCGCGCTGCGCCAATTGCGCAGCCGGGTCGGCTTCGTTTTTCAACAGTTCAATCTCTACGCTCACCTGACGGCGCAGGAGAATATTACCCTCGCGCTGGAGCGCGTGCACGGCTGGCAACACGATGCCGCCCAAAAGCGGGCGCTGGAATTACTCACCCAGGTCGGTCTCACGGATAAAGCGCGGCAGATGCCCGCTCAGCTTTCCGGTGGCCAGCAGCAGCGCGTCGCCATCGCCCGCGCCCTTGCCTCCTCGCCGCAAATCATCCTGTTTGATGAACCAACCTCGGCGCTGGATCCGGAGATGATCGGCGAAGTGCTGCAGGTGATGAAAGCCCTGGCCCACAGCGGTATCACCATGGTGGTGGTCACTCACGAGATGCAGTTTGCCCGCGAAATCGCCGATCGGGTGGTGTTTATCGACGGTGGCGAAATCCTCGAAACCGCGCCGCCGGCGGAATTTTTTGCCCGCCCGCAGCATGCCCGTACCCGCCGTTTTCTGCAGAAGGTGCTCGACCCGCTGCATCAGGAGAGCATTGAGTGATGGCGATTCTCGACTGGCATGGCGTGCTCAGCGGGCAGCCGCTGCAGTGGATTATCTCCGGTTTTCTCACTACCGTCTGGGTCAGCGTGGCCGGGATACTGCTGGCCACCGCGCTGGCGGTGCTACTGCTGGCGCTGCGTCTCGGCGGCGGAGGCCCCGGCCGCTGGCTGGTGGCGGCGTGGGTATCGCTGTTTCGCAATACGCCGCTATTGGTCCAACTGCTGTTCTGGTATTTCGCCGCCTGGAACCTGCTGCCGCTGGCAGCGCGCGATTTTATCAACGACTCCCATAGCTGGTCGATTCTACCGGGCGACGTCTGGTGGCTGACGCCGGAATTTCTCTGCTCAATGTGGGGGCTCGGCGTATTTACCTCGGCATTTCTGGTGGAAGAGATTGCCTCCGGGTTGCGCGCCGTCAGCCACGGCCAGCGCGAAGCGGCGCTGTCGCAGGGATTTAGCCCGTGGGGTGAATTACGTTTTATTCTGCTGCCGCAGGGGCTGGCCAACGCCTGGCAGCCGATTGTCGGCCAGTACCTGAACCTGATGAAACTCTCTTCGCTGGCCAGCGGTATTGGCTTCGCCGAGCTCACCTACCAGGTACGGCAAATCGAGAGCTATAACGCCCATGCGCTGGAGGCCTTTGCTGTCGGCACCGCACTATATCTTGCGCTGGGGATCGTTATGGGGCTGGCGCTGACGCGCTTCGGTCCAGGATATCGTCAGCCACGGAGCGCACAACATGAACGCTAACCTCGCGGTGATCGCCGACAACCTTGATTATCTGCTGTGGGGACGGCTGGCGGAAGGCCAACCCGGCGGCGTGGCGCTCACCTTACTGATGGCCATCGGCGCGACCGCGCTGGCGCTACCGGGCGGTATTCTGCTAGCCTGCGCCGCCTGGCGCTACGGCGGAGCGGTCCGTCGTCTGCTATTCCTGTGGGCGGAAATTATTCGCGGTATCCCGCTGATCTTCGTTATTTTCTGGCTGTGGTATCTGCTACCGATGCTGACCGGCGGCGATCTGCCGGGCGCAGTAACGGTCACCCTGGCGCTGGCGTGGTTCACCGCCGCCTCGGTGATGCACTCGGTGCTGGCGGGGCTGCGCGCCCTGCCCAGCGGCCAGCATGAAGCGGCGCTGACGCAGGGCTTCACTCCTGGCCAGACGTTACGCTTAATCCTGCTACCGCAGGCGCTGCGCAACGTCCAGCCGTCGCTGGTCGGCATTTTTATCGGCCTGCTGAAGGACACCTCGCTGGCGTTTATCGTCAACGTGCCTGAACTCACTACCGTCGCCGGGCAGGTCAATAACCGGGTGCAAATCTACCCGCTGGCGATATTCGTCTTTACCGGCGCGGTTTACTATTTACTGTGCTGCGCCCTCAGCCAGCTGGCGAGCCGCCGTTTTACCAGGCGTAGCGCTGACAGGCGCTTCGCAGCCGATTGAGAAACAGCCGGGCATTGGCGGTGAGCGCCGATTTTTGCGACCACACCGCGCAATACTGCGCCGCCGGGAGCGTGGATACCGGCAGCGTGACCAGCTTTTCGCCAAGCTGCAGCGGCTGGTTCATGGCGCGCGCGACGATGGTCAAATAATCGGATTCCAGTACCATCTGCAAACCGACAATGACCGAGTCGGTGCGCAGCGGGGTAATCGACACCTGGCGATAAAAGTGGATCAGCTCGTTTTGTAACTGCTGGTAGTAGCCCATCGGCGACTCCGGCAACAGCCAGCGGGCTTTACGCAGCGCCAGCAGATCGCTCTCTTGCGCCAGCGGATGCCCCTTGCGCGCGATGACGCAGAACGGCGCGGTAAACAGCGGTTCCAGCATCACCCCTTCCGGCGGATGCATCGGGTCGACCGATCCGATCGCCAGGTCTATCTCTCCGCTGCGGACGCCCGGCAGCAGCGACGAAAGCTGCCCCTCTTTCACCGTCATCTGCACCTGCGGCAGCGCCTGCTTAAACCCTTCGGCCACTTGAGGAAATACCGTCAGGGCAATCAACGACGAAAAGCCGACCGTCAGCCGACCGTGGGTGACATGGTTAATCTGTTCCACCTCATCCGCCGCGCGCCGCAGCTCCTCCAGCACCCACTCCGCGCGCTGTAAGAAAGCGATTCCCGCTTCGGTCAGGGCGACGCCTTCTTTACTGCGCAGAAAAAGTTGCGTACCGAGGATTTGCTCCAGCTCACGTAATGTCCGGCTCAGCGCCGGCTGCGATTGCCCCAGTTCACGCGCCGCCGAGCGGATGCTGCCGCTACGCGCCACCTGCCGTAGCGCCTGCAGCTGGTTTAATTTGGGAAGATATTTCACCGCTCACCCCTATCAGAAAAAAGCATCACCTATAGAAAAATTATATCTTCCCGCCGCGCGGGTAAAGCCTGAGGATGCAGTAGGGGATTCCCCCACGACAACACATGCAACCATGAGACACCGGGCGGAAAAAAATGAAAAGTCAGTCTCAGATGATCTTCTTACTGTTTATCGGCTACGTGGTCGTTTATATCGACAAAACCGTCACCGGCTTCGCGCTGCTGCCTATCGAAAAGGAGTTCGGGCTCAACGCCGAACAACTGGGCTACATTACCGGCATCTTTTTTCTCGCCTATTCGCTGTTTCAGGTGCCGGCGGGCTGGCTTAACGATCGTATTGGCTACAAAACGATGCTCGTGCTGTCGCTGGCGGCGCTGGGGATATTCGCGCTGTGCTTTGGCCTGCTGGGAGCGAGCTTCGGCCTGCTGCTGCTGTTCCGCTTTCTGTCAGGCGTCGGCCATTCAGGCTATCCCTGCTCCTGCGCCAAGGCGGTGGTAAGCAACTTCACTCTGGAACAACGTACCTTCGCCCAATCGATATTGCTGTCGTCAGCGGGACTGGCGATGACCATTGGGCCGATTATCGCCGTTAACGCACTGGCGCAGCTCGGCTGGCATCTGTCGTTCACCGTACTGGGGATCGTGGCCTGCGCCATCGCCCTGCTGATCGCCCTGCGCGTGCCGCGCCGGCAACCGACGGCGGTGGTCGCGAAACAGAGCGCCGCCGGCGCCGCCCTGTGGCGTAACCCCACGGTAATCCTGCTCTTTCTGGCTATCTTTTGCGTCAATATTCCCAGCTATGGCCTGATGGCCTGGCTACCGAAGTTTTTTGTTCAGAGTATGGGGATGTCGCTGTCTGCATCCGGCTACGTGGTGGCCGCGGGCGGTCTGGGGATCTGGATCTCATCGCTGGGTACCGGCTGGCTGGTGGGTAAATATTTTCTCAATCGCGAACCGCTGGTCATCGCGATTAGCGCGCTAATCAGCGCCGTGGCGATCTTCGCTATCTTCCATGCCCGGACGCCGCTGACCGCCAGCCTGCTGCTGTTTATCGGCGAAATTTTCCTGATGTCGACCTTCGTCACCGCCTTTACCCTGCCGATGAAGCGCCTGCCGGAAAATATGATGGGCTCGGCCATCGGTCTGATTAATACCGGCGGTACTCTCGGCGGCTTTGTCTCGCCTATCGTCATTGGCTATCTGGTGGAGAAAACCCACGGTTACGCCAGCGCTTTCCTGTTTCTTTCACTGGCGATGGTTTGCTCCGCGCTGGCGGTGCTGCCGCTCATGAAACGTAAAACCGTCGTTAGTCAGCCCGTTATTGATTGAAGGAGTCACTGATGCATCACGCCACTGAACAATTAATTTCCGCCGCGGCCGAGGAAGCGCTGCGCTGGCGTCGCCATATCCACGCCCATCCGGATCTGTCGTTTAACGAGAAGCCGACCGCCGATTACATCGCCCGCGAGCTGGCGCTATTTTCCGGCCTCGAGATAAGCCGCCCGCTGGGAAATAGCGTGATTGCCGTACTGCGCGGCGCGCATCCGGGCCCGATGTGGGCGCTGCGGGCCGATATCGATGCCCTACCGCTCCAGGAAGAGAGCGGTGAAGCATTCTGCTCAACGAAGCCCGGCGTAATGCACGCCTGCGGTCACGACGCGCATACCGCGATGCTGATGGGGGCGGCGAAAGTCTTGTGCCAGCTTCGCGAACAACTGCACGGCAGCATTAAATTCATCTTCCAGCCCGCGGAAGAGGTGCCGCCGGGCGGCGCGCGTGAGCTGGTTGAATTGGGTGTGGTTGACGACGTTGAACATATTTTCGGCCTGCATGTTTTCCCCACCAGCCCGGTTGGCGTGATTACCCTGAAAGAGGGAGTGTACGTCGCTTCCAGCGATAACTTTGATATCACCATTCGCGGCAAAGGCGGCCACGGCTCGATGCCGCAGCACTGTATCGATCCGGTGACCATCGGCGCGGAAGTGGTCGGCGCGCTGCAGCAGATCGTCGCCCGCCATATCGATCCGGGCAACGCGCCGGTGCTGACTATCGCCACTTTTCAGGCCGGCGATAGCTATAACGTGATCCCCGACAGCGCGCGCCTGGCCGGGACGCTGCGTACCCATAACCAGCAGGTACGCGAGGCGGTGCCGCCGCTGATGGCGCGGATTATCGACGGCATCACCGCCGCCCACGGCGCCAGCTACGAAATCAAATGGCAGCAGGGCTATGCGGTGGGAAACAACCACGACGCCACCAATCATATCGCCCGTGAAGCCATAGCCCGCCATTTCCCGGCAGGCACGCTACAGCTGCAGGATAAGGCGCTATTCGGCAGCGAGGATTTCTCCTCCTATCAGGAGAAAATCCCCGGAACCTTCCTGTTTATCGGCTGCGGCAATGCGCAAAAAGGGGCGACGTGGAACGTGCACAACCCGCATTTTCGCATCGACGAAGATGCGCTGGCGGTCGGCATTAAGACCCATATCGCGCTGGTGAGTGAGTTGCTGAACGAGGAATAATTCAGGCGATTGCCCGGCTATTTCACCGGGCAATCATTGCTGATTTTAATAAATTTCTCGTTATAGATAATGTAGTGGTTGCCGGGCTTACGCAGCGACGGCTGGCGAACGACATCGCCGGGGCGCAGATACCAGGCGTCACCCTCCTCTTCCGTGGTGTCGCATCCCGGTTTTATCAGCAGCTTAAACCAGGTATTGCCGGTATTACTGACGCTCCCCGCCGCTTTATCGAACGCCCATTTAAACTGAACCTGCCGCGGGCGTACCACCAGAATGGTATCCATCACCACCACCGGCTCCATGCTGATCTGCCCGCCCGCCGGGGCGCGCATCACCAGGTTGCGGGTGGGAATTTCACGAAACGAGACCCGATAGTAGCGTTCGCGGTTATCCTTCGGCCCGTGATAATAGAACTTAAAATATTCGCTTTCACCCGCCTGCAGCGTCAGCTGGCGCGGGGCGAACAGCAGTTCGCCGTCCGCCGGGCGGGCACGAACCTCATGGCCGCCGGGCCGGTCGATACCCACCACCGACACCCGATATAGCCGCGCGCTTTTATTGTTGTTAATCACCCTTTTCGCCGCAAACTCAGCGTCAGAGGCCAGCGAAAAGGTCAGATTACCGACAGAAATCGCCTGCGCCAGCGGCGCGGCCAGCAGCCACAGGCTCGCCAGCGTCAGCTTAATTAATGTTACGCCACGTCGCCTGGACATGAATCTCTCCTGAAGCGCTGACCTCGCCAAACCAGCCGTTGTCGGTGATGGTGCGCAGCGAGATAGGATCGTCCATGGCAATCGAAAAGCGCACCGTTGTTTTATCCATCTGCCCCACATCGCCGGAAATATCAGTCCACGGCGTGGTCAGCCATAGCGCATCGGTCATGTCGTGCCAGCTATTGTCGCAGCCGGCGTCGTAACTTTTCGTCGCCCCGCTTTGGGTAATGAAAGAGAGCGACGCCGGGAATGGCACCTGCGCGGTACCGTCCGCCGAGCTGAACAGGCAATACGAGCGCCCGCTAATCGCCTGTGACGGGCCGGTAACTTTAATCAACACCTCATCGGCGGCGGTTTTGCCGCTGGTGGTGACGATGTAGCCGAAATCCAGCGCCGGTTCGCCGCTGCCGACGTAACCCTCACGTGACGGCGCCGAAGTGTACTCATCGGAGATAATGCTGATGCTGAAATCACGCGGTTTGATAATCAGGCTATTGGATGTCGAGAATTCATACCAGCCGGATTCCGGTGAAGTGGTGTTATAAAAACGGAAGTTAAACAAGTCTTTGGTGTTGATGTCACTAATACCCAACGCCACCATCTGCTTGAAAAAGTTACTCGAGAAAAAGACGTAAATAGAATCAGAGCTCTTCATCTCGTTGAAAGTGTAATACTGCAGAATGCCGTTGACCGGTTTCCATGAGTTACCGTCAAGGCTGAACTGCATATCGTAGTTACCTACCGCCGATGCCAGCGCAGAGTTACTGATAGCCGGGAAAATGTGAATCGAACTGTTGCTTAACCCATTAGTTTGCAGCGTATAGTTAACCATTTTGCAGCTTAAACCGGAACGAGAACCAATCGTTTGTGTACGGCAATCGGCATTGCCTTCGCCCAGCGTGGGCACGCCGTCACTATTGATAAACACTTCCGCCAGTGAGTGGGTGTTTATCAGGCGTAAGTGCCCCGCTTTGGTATGGGTTACGTCGCGGATATACCAGGTACCTGACGCCTGATCTTTGCAACGCTCGCCTTTGCTCGCATCGTAAGCGACCGATGTCTGGCAGGAATTAATCGTCATCGTAAAACTACCGCCGATCGGCATCTGCTGCAGGTATTGATAAAAGGCATCGGACATCATCCCGTGACGCCATTTCGTCCCGCTCCCCGTTGAGACGCCGTAAAATCCATTAGCATCGGTAGACTGGGGTAAAATCAGGCTGGTTGCCAGGTCGCATCCCGAGTACCAGTTAATACACCGTAAACCCAGTAAAGGGTGAGAGACCGGCGCATTATCCAGCCACATATCAAACCGATAGTTAGCGGTGATCCCATGGTTGTGACCATCATCGATATAACCCAGACTGACCTGACGGTACGCGGTATCACCAGAACCGGTTGATTTTAACCCGGTCCAGCGGTTTGAGCCGGTCAGGCGGGGATCCAGCGCGCCGCCAGGGGTGACAAAGAAGTTGTCATCAGAGTTGTTCTCGACAAAGACAAATTCACGCGCCGGAGCAGCGGCTTCAGAATATTTTGTCACCGCCGCATCAGCGTTCATCGCCAGCGGCGCGATCGTCAGCGTCGCCAAAGCGAGTAGCCACTTAGCTTTCATTACCTTCTCCTGTCTGCTGCACCGCCGCCCATGAAGAGAGACCGCTACATACTACGTCCCCTACCCACACCGCGCCGCGCGCCTGGCTGAGCTCCAGCGCCACTTCACAGGTTTTATTTCCGCCGTAGCTAAAATCAATGGTGGGATATTTTTTATCGACATCCATGACAAATTCACCGTTCTCATCGGTGCGGGTGCGCCCGATATGGTTATTAATGCGCGCGTTCGCCAGCAGCGTGCCGTCTTCGGCGCGGATGCGCCCGGAGACGGTGACCATTTGCTTCACTTCCGGCTCGATCACCGCCACGTTACCGGGATAAAGCGTCAGGTGACTCTTACGACCGCTGACAATGTCGTAGCTGTCGAGCGAGTTTTTACTGTTCTGCAGTTCGACTTCATAGCGGCTGTACGGCGACAACGGCAGGTAGTTGCGTTTACCGCTGAGCTGCACGATGCGCCCGTTAACCTTAGCGCTGAGCTTGCCGTCGTCTTCCAGCCCGGTATTGAAGATCACTCCGGCGTTGCCGTCGGTTCGCCCGCTGGCGGCGATATTTTTCCCCTGCCAGCCGACGCTGCCGCTGGCGGTCAGGTTGGTGTTCACGTAGCCGTCGGCGCCGCTGTTGACGTTCAGCGTGCCGTTGGTGTAGCGCGTTTCGAACTGCGTATAAGCGCCGCCGCTTAAGGTTTTGTCGTCGCCGGTATCGCCGGAAATCGCCCGCGAAATATTGGCGCCGACGGTTCGAATCGCCCCTTCATTAAACTGCTTACGCGCCGAAATGTTGGCCATGGTATAGCCGTTCTGATGGGTCATCCCGGCGCTGAACCAGTTGCCCAGCGGCAGTGATAAATCGAGGGCGATATATTTCCCGGTGTTGGCGTTGCTATCGCCGTTGTTATAGCGCTGTAAGCCCGCGCGCAGGCCTAGCGAGCCAAAAGAGCCGCTATAAATCGTCTGGTAATAATCCGCCGTGTAGTAATGGCTGTTGTAGCGGCGGTCATCGTTGTAGCTGATGCTAAAAGTGCCTAGTTTTGACCACAGGGCGTTCAGGTTCAGCGTGCCGCCGATCGCCCGGTTGTCGGCATCGCTGCGGCGCAGCTTATCGCCGATAACGGTCTTTTCCTGGTTAATCCACAGCGAGCTAAAGCCGCCGGGTAAGGTGGCGCTGACGCTGCCGATGCTGCTCCAGGAGCTGTCGCTGGCCAGCATGTTTTGCAGGTTGATATTCACCGCCTCGGTCAGCGGCAGCGTGATGCGCGTTTCGCCGACGGCATTGTTATCATAACCGTAGCCGGTGGCCGCCCAACTGAGCGTGCTCAACGATCCGGAAGCCGATGCCCCCGCCAGCCAGCTCTCTTTCGCCGGCTGCGTCTTTTTACCGCTTTCCGACCAGCGGTCCATATGGAAACTGCCGCCCCAGATTTGCCAGGCCAGCGGCGCGCCCGCGCCGCGTCCGCGAGTAAACAGCTTGTTGACGCGTTGGGTGCGTTTGCTGACCACTCGTCCGTTGACGATAACTTCGACGTCAACGTCGTAAATACCGTACGGCAGGCCTCGGGTATCAACTTCATGATTCCCCATAACGAAGTTCTGCACGCTTAACAGGCGCCCGTCACGCATCAGGTGGACCTCGCCTGCCGCCGGTAAGAATGCCACCACCGGCGTCGCCGACTGGCTGTTATCAAATACCGTCGAGCTGGCCTGGTTGCCCCACGACGCGCCGTAGATTTTACCGGCCGAAATCGCGGTCATCGGCCCCAGCGATTGTAAGTTCCAGGTATCCAGCATTCCGCCGGCAAAACGGTGCCCGGCGAAGTCGCGCTCGTACATCGCTTTATACAGTTCGTTGTCCTGGTGGCTGGTGCCGATGCCGTACAGCGAGCCGTCGAGCACCACGTGATGCTCGCGCAGCGCGCTAACGCTATTGAGTGACAGATAACTGGAGGTATTACTGCCACCGCTACGCATCTGGTTGTTGTAGACCCCGAGGTTGTAGGTAAGGTTATTACTGAAAGTTTTAACGCTCGACTGGCCAATATCCTCGCTGCGCGACCGCAGCACGGTTCCCAGCGCCTCACGTTTCACCACCAGTTGCAACAGCAACTGGCGCAGACTAAGTTGTAGCTGCGCGGCATCGGTTAAGGGGATCTTCAGCGCGTCGTTGAAAGCCTCATTGGATAAACGTCTGAGCTGTTGACGTGTCTCGTCGCTGACGCGAGCGTTGTCATCGCCCTCTTCAAGGGTGATTTGCCGAACCCGCAGCACGTCGCCATCAAGCCAGATATACGCGGCGCCGATACGCTGATCGTTCTGATTATCGCGGCTGCCTTCAAGATGAATAAACAGAGGAATGCTCATGCCGTCCTGCAAAGCCTGGCTGAAAGCCTGCGGGATAATCACGCCGCCGATTTGCTGCACGCGCTCGGCGGCCATGCTGTCGCTATATGGCGCCAGCAAAAGAACCATGCCGGAGGCAAGCAGCGCGTTCAGTCCAGGGGTGATCCGTCGTAAAGGCATAGTCTTAATCCATCAGCACACATGTCTATTTCACGGGAACAAACTGCTCGCCCTGCCAGAGCGCGACCCGTCCTTTTTTGTCAGCAATATTGACGCGCGTGAAGCGACGCGATTTCCCCGGCATCAGGTAGTAATTTTCTTTGCACTCTTTGCCATCGGCGATTTTCAGACACGGGCCGTAGGCGATGATGCGCAGGGTGGCGTTACCGGTATTGGTCAGCGTGTCGCCGGCAAACTGGTAGCGAAAATTAGCCTGACGCGGCGCCACCACCAGAATGGTGCCGATGCGGGCTGAAGCGGTGGCCACCGCGCTGCGCTGGGAGCCATTGCGCTGGGCATCGCTTAAGGCCTGATCGAACCAGACAATGCGGTAGTAGCGCTCTTTATCATCCGCCGGGCCTTTGTAGAAAAAGCGCACCACTTCACTGGCCTTTGCGGGCAATAACAAGCTGGCGGGGGTCAACAGGACTTCATCCTGTTTATCCATCGGGATCACTTTGCCGCCATCCAGCGGTGAAGAGAGACGTTCCAGATGAATGTTGATTAAGCGGCCGCTGTCGGTGGTATTTTTAATCTCTTTACTCAGCGTGCTGCTGCCGCTGTTCATAAAGGAAGAGATATCGCCGACATCCAGCGCCAGCGCGGGATTCGCCAATCCCAGCAGCAGGCCAATGGCCAGAAGATGTTTTTTCATAAGCGTTCAGTCCATGAAGAGGCAGGGGTATTCCCCCTGCCCGGTGCTACGAGAAAATCAGCTGGTCCAGGTTGCGTCGAACTGCACGCTCACGTCACCGCTCCAGATCCCTTCCGGCAGCGTGCTGTAATCGGTTACCGCGGTGGTGCCGTCGGTGGTACCGCTGATGATGGAGAAGTTAAAGCCGTCCTGCGCGGTGGTGCGGCCTGCGGTGTTGTAGCCGTTAGACAGCGCGCTGAGGTTGCCGCCCAGTACGCCGTTAGCGGTGTCGATCATGATGGTGTCAGCACTCTTTTCTACCGCGGCGCCGTTATAATCCACGCCCACGCTCAGCGTTGAGCCGGAGGTATCCAGCTGAGTCAGAGTGTTAGTAATAAGACGTGAAGTCAGTTTGAAGGCAGTCGCCGTGGTATCGCCTTCAACAGCAACATCAAACAGACCTTTTTGTGAGTTAAAGCCTTTAATCCCTTCGGCATACTGGAAAGCCAGGCTGCCAAGCGGGGTAACAACCAGTTTGCTGGAAGTGTCTTTTTTCGCGGTTGCAGACCAGGTAGCAACGGCCTGAGCAGTGACATCAGCAGCCTGAGCAACACCCATTCCAGCAAACGCCGTTACCAGAGCAATAGCAATAACCTTTTTTTTCATAGCTTTTTCATCCTGAGTTTAATTAAGGACAAGTCGTCCCGGTGTACCACTAAATAAACGTTACATAACTAATTTATAAATTTTTGAATACAGCTTGGCCTCAGCATTTCGCCGATGGGTATAAATAGTTTTCACACTGCAATTTTCAATTCTGGCGATAGATTTCGGATGCATTCCCTGGGCCGTCATTCTGATCACCGTCATTTCCCGGTCAGTAATTTTTTCTTTCTTAATATCTTTACGCAGAAACCGACCATTAATTACATAGGCCAGATCTTTTCTTATATCGCGCGCGAGGTCGACATACACCACGCCGCGAATATCACCGTTGTAATACCAATAATTGGCTAACGCTTCTGACTTTCTCGCGGCAATCAGAATGATTTGTTTGCCCTTGGCCTTGGCTAACCAGTCGTTGTCATAGCGAATAAAGTAATTTAATGCATTGGTACTCAGATTGATAAACAAAAAGTCCTTACATATTTTATCCAGTGACAAATAAATAAGTTCTTCGATATCTAAGATGAGTTCCGACAAGCCTTTTAAAAAATAAGTATCATGTGCTGGCCAAATACACTTATCAAGGGAGCATTGATCGTCCATATACTGTTTATCCTCTTCATCCTGGAATACTACCTTTCACCCCATCGCCGATAGCCAGGCCTGCAGAGATTAAACCTGCAAATTACCCCTGTTTAAATTGGTTATAATAAAACACCAGCGGCATTATTTAATCATTAATAATGTCGAAATCATTTATCGATTTATATTTTTTTGTTGGATTCAAATTTAGGTTTTTTCTGATTAAGTGTCAACAAGCAGGATGTGAAGCTAATTCTCATTTATGTCAATTTTTTGCTTTTTGCAGAAATCCTATTTTTTGCTCAAAAACAAAAAACATTTAATTTCATGTGGTTATTGATCGAAAATTCCTACAATCCGAATCGATTATTATATCATCCAGGATCATAACCCTAATTCATTAGGAATATTCTTAATGGATGAGATAAATGAAGTTGCGAAAAATCTTAATAACACATAAAAGTAAGAAGATAATACCGCAAAATAGCCATTTACAAGACGATCCTCCCAATCATAAGCTGCGTGAATGGTTTTAAGCACCGCACAAAATGCCTAAACATAAACATAAAAACCGCTTGCAGAGGACTATTAGTCCCATGAAAGAATGATATCTAAGAGAATGAGATTAGTTCTCATATTTCTTTCTTATTTGCTCTCATTTTCATTAGTGTAGACCATCACGCTATGATTGCCGCTGGCATGTTTCTTTTACCTTGCAGGTAAGCGTTTCATCACGCTTTCATTATTTTTTCGCCTTACCGTCATCGAAAGTTCACACAAAACGCGATTAATAGTGACCAGTTTATGACGAACCAGGACACTCTTATGAACAGCTCTCTTGCCGCGGTGGCGGAAACCGAATTTTCGCTAATTACGCCCATCGCCCCAACCCGGCAGCGGAAAGTCTTAAGCGTGCGCAACCTGAGTAAATCTTATAATGCGCAGCAAACCGTGCTCGATAACATCAGCTTTGACCTCCATGCCGGCGAGCTGGTGGGCGTGATTGGCCGCTCGGGAGCCGGGAAATCCACACTGCTGCATGTCCTGAACGGCACTCATAGCGCCACCGGCGGTGAAATACTCAGCTTTCCGGAAGTGGGTATGCCCCATGATGTTTCACGCCTGAAAGGACGCGCGCTCAATGCCTGGCGCAGCGAATGCGGCATGATTTTCCAGGACTTCTGCCTTGTGCCGCGCCTTGATGTGCTGACTAACGTACTGCTCGGCCGCCTGAGTCAAACCTCAACCCTGAAGTCGCTGTTTAAGGTTTTCCCCGACGCCGACCGGGCGCGCGCGATTTCCCTTCTCGAGTGGATGAACATGTTGCCGCACGCCCTACAGCGGGCGGAAAACCTCTCCGGCGGCCAGATGCAGCGCGTAGCAATTTGCCGTGCGCTGATGCAAAACCCCGGGATCCTGCTGGCGGATGAACCCGTCGCCTCGCTCGATCCCAAAAACACCCAGCGCATCATGAATGTACTGCGGGAAATCAGCGACCAGGGGATTAGCGTGATGGTCAACCTGCATTCGGTCGAACTGGTCAAAGAGTACTGCACCCGGGTCATTGGCGTCGCCAAAGGCCGCATCATTTTCGACGATCATCCGGCACAGCTAACTCAGGATGTCCTGCATCGGTTGTACGGCGATGAAATTAGCCAATTGCATTAATTTCCTTTAGTTAAAAACACACAGGCAAAATAATGAACAAACACATTAATGGCGCAGTTCGTTTATCCGCAGCAATCGCAGCTCTGTTACTGACGTGGCAAGCGAGCGCCGCTGAACAGCCGAAGGAATTAAATCTGGGGATCCTCGGCGGTCAAAACGCCACGCAGCAAATTGGCGATAACCAGTGCGTGAAACAGTTCCTTGATAAAGAGCTGAAGGTCGATACCAAATTACGTAACTCATCCGATTATTCTGGCGTCATTCAGGGACTGCTGGGCGGGAAAGTCGATGTCGTATTAAGTATGTCGCCTTCTTCTTATGCCTCGGTCTATATCAATAACCCGAAAGCCGTCGATATTGTCGGTATCGCCGTTGACGATAAAGATCAATCCCGCGGCTACCACTCGGTGGTCATCGTCAAAGCTGACAGCCCGTATAAAACGCTGGACGATTTAAAAGGCAAAGCTTTTGGCTTCGCCGACCCGGATTCCACTTCCGGTTATTTAATTCCAAACCACGCCTTTAAACAGAAATTCGGCGGCGACGCGGATAACAAATACAATAACTTCTTCTCCAGCGTGACCTTCTCCGGCGGCCACGAACAGGACATTCTCGGCGTGCTGAACGGCCAGTTTGCCGGCGCGGTCACCTGGACCTCAATGGTCGGCGACTACAACAGCGGCTACAGCGTGGGCGCTTTCAATCGCCTGATTCGCATGGATCATCCGGATCTGATGAAGCAAATCCGGATTATCTGGCAATCGCCGCTGATCCCGAACGGCCCGATCCTCGTGAGCAATGCGCTGCCGGCGGACTTCAAAGCCAAAGTCGTCACCGCGCTTAAAAAACTGGATACCGACGATCACGCCTGTTTCGTGAAAGCGATGGGCGGTACTCAGCACATCGGCCCGGGCAGCGTGGCCGATTTCCAGCAGATCATCGATATGAAACGCGAGCTGGTTAGCGCGCGTTAATCCCGCACCGATGCCGCCGTCCGCGACGAGATGCGGACGGCGGCGCTACGTTAAAGACCTTTTCGCCGCATGAATAATACCCATACCGAATTTGAACGTTATTACCAGCAGGTCAGGACACGGCAAAAGCGCGATACCTTCGGCTGGTCGTTGGTGCTGCTGGCGCTCTACTTTGCCGCCGGGCACGCCGCCGAGTTTAATCTGCCCACTATCTGGCACTCGTTGCCAAACTTTCTCGACTATATGTTCGAGACGCTGCCGACGCTGCATCCGGGCGTTCTGTTAGCCGATTCACATACCAAAGGCTCGCTGGCGTACTGGGGCTATCGCCTGCCAATTCAGCTACCGCTGATTTGGGAGACGCTGCAGCTGGCGCTGGCCTCCACGCTGGTGGCGGTCGCGGTAGCGACAATACTGGCTTTCCTCGCCGCCAATAATGCCTGGTCACCCGCGCCGCTACGCTTCGCCGTTCGCGTGCTGGTGGCCTTTTTACGCACCATGCCTGAGCTGGCCTGGGCGGTCATTTTCGTCATGGCGTTCGGTATCGGCGCGATCCCCGGCTTTCTGGCGCTGATGCTGCATACGGTCGGCAGCCTGACCAAACTGTTCTACGAAGCGGTGGAAAGCGCGCAGGATAAACCGGTGCGCGGGCTGGCGGCCTGCGGGGCATCGGCGCTGCAGAAGGTGCGCTTTGCCCTGTGGCCGCAGGTGAAACCAATTTTTCTCTCCTACGGCTTCATGCGCCTTGAGATCAACTTCCGCTCATCCACCATTCTTGGCCTGGTAGGGGCCGGCGGGATCGGCCAGGAGCTGATGACCAACATTAAGCTCGATCGTTACGATCAGGTCAGCATGACGCTGCTGCTGATCATTATTGTGGTGTCGCTGCTGGATATGCTTTCCGGCCGCCTGCGCCAGTGGGTTCTGGAGGGGAAAAAATGAGCCAATGGCAACATCAACCGGATATCGCCGCCAGCCGCCGCCAGCATCAGGCGCTGTATAAGACCCAGGGGCGATACCTGCGCTATGTCGGCCTGCTGGCGCTGGCGAGCGTACTTTATTACGTCTGGTTCTTTATGCAGTTCGGTATCAGTAGCGAACAACTGGCGACCGGTCTACAGCAGATGGGGCGCTATCTGCTGCGGATGTTTGTCTGGCACGACTTCTGGAACTGGCCGTTTGCCTATTACTTCACGCAAATCGCCATTACGCTTGCCATCGTCTTCGCCGGGACGATTACCGCGACGGTCATCGCGCTGTTGCTGTCATTCCTGGCGGCGCGCAATATTATGCGCGGCGTGATTCCCGGCATTATCGCCGTGTTGATGCGCCGCTTGTTTGACATGCTGCGCGGTATCGATATGGCTATCTGGGGTCTGATTTTCGTGCGCGCCGTAGGGCTCGGGCCGCTGGCGGGGGTACTGGCGATTATTATGCAGGATACCGGCCTGCTGGGCCGCCTGTATGCTGAAGGCCACGAGGCGGTAGACCGTTCGCCGGGCCGCGGCCTCACCGCCGTCGGCGCTAATGGTCTGCAGAAACACCGCTTCGGCATTTTCACCCAGTCGTTCCCGACTTTCCTGGCGCTAAGTTTATATCAGATTGAATCCAACACCCGTTCCGCCGCGGTGTTAGGTTTTGTCGGCGCGGGGGGGATTGGCCTCATTTACGCGGAAAATATGCGTTTGTGGAACTGGGATGTGGTGATGTTTATTACCCTGTTGCTGGTCGCGGTGGTCATGGTGATGGACACCCTCTCCGCCTGGCTGCGCCGCCGTTACATCGGCGGCAGCGTAGTGCCGTTGTATCAAAGTCCGCAATAACCCCCTCTCCCCGGTGGCGCTACGCTTACCGGGGCTACCAATCAGGGAAAACGTCTCGTTATTCGATCCGCCACGCCAGCACTGGCCAGCCGTACCGGGCGTTGGCTGCCTGCAGCTGCGGACACGGGTTGACCAACCGCACGCGATCCGCATGCAGGCACAGGGGCAGGTCGTTTATCGAATCGGTATAAAAAGTGACTTCGCCAGTATAGTCAGGATGCGCCTCCCGCCACTGCGCCAGGCGCGTCACTTTACCCTGCTGATAGCTCGGGGTACCGGCAATCACACCGCTGTAGCCGCCATCCGCCATTTCAACATCAATACCCAACGCCTGTTCAATTCCCAGCTCGGCGGCTATCGCCTGCACCAGCAGCGTTACCGAGGCGGAGATCACCAACATTTTCTCCCCTCGCGCCTGTAAAGTACGAATAACGTCCCATGCCTGCGGGTAGACCCGCGGCAACACCTTTTCGCGCACAAACCGCGCCACCAGCGTATCCACCTGTGCCTGCGGGATGCCGATCAGCGGCGCCTGAATCAGCGCAACATAATCGGCGATATTCATTTCCCCGCGGTCGTAATCCGCCATCAGCTGCGCCTCGCGCGCCAGATATTCCGGATCGCTCACCCAGCCTTCGCGCACCATAAACTGGCTCCACAGCGTACTACTGTCCCCTTTAATCAGGGTGTTATCCAGATCGAAAATCGTCACAGCATTAGACATCGGTCATTTTCCATAATCAGTAATATAAGCCTGCGAGAGCATGTATAAAGAAGATGACAGGAGCATGATCCGCCAGCGCTTTCAGCCCACCCCGCCAAAGCACATCGCCAGCAGCACCAGTAGCAATAGTAGCGGGTAGATCCGCACGTGCCAGCGATCGGGGAGTTTTGCCAGCCAGCGCGATGCGCCCCGCAATCCCAACCAGCTCCCGGCCACCAGCAGCCCGGCCGCCAGCCACCAGATATTACCGATGAAACCGGAGGGCAGCGCCGCCATCGGCGCCATCAGCAGCCACGTCAGGCTGGCGGTCGCCGCCAGCGGCAGCGTCAGCAGGTTGGCCATTGCCGCGGCCTGCGCCATCGTCGCGCCACGCCGGCGCATCAGCGGCACGGTCATCACGCTGCCGCCAACGCCAAGGAAGGCGGCAATCAGGCCAATCCCGCCGCCAAGGATAGTCTCGCGCCCTGCACTCGACGGTGCGCAAGCCGTCGACGGCGCCATAAAGCCGGGGCGAACGTAGCAATCCACCATGGTCACCGCCAGGTACAAAATGAACAGCCAGCGGATCCACTCGCCGTTGACCCTCAGCGCCAGCGACGCGCCGGCAATACCGCCGATGGCGATGCCGCTAAGTATCGGCAGCAGGGAGCGCCAGTGAACCGTTCCGGCGCGCAGGTGGCGGCCGCTTGCCAACAGCGACGTGCACAGCATCACCAGCGCCGACGTCGCTACCGCTATTTGCATCGCCTGACCGCCGACTGCGCCCTGATGGCTCAGCAACAGGTAAAGCAGCGGCACGGTAACAAAGCCGCCGCCGAAGCCAAACAGCCAGGTGGTTACTCCGGATAACAGTCCACAAACAAAAAGCCCAAATATCATATACCGTTCCTCCATTCAGGGAGGTAACGATATAGAATAGCGGAATGGCTGACTTACGATTAAAAGCCAATATATTACGATTTTCAGCCAGGAGAGTACGCATGCGCAATATCGCGATTAATGATGTCGATCATCTGCCGCGCCGGGTATTAGGCCTGGGTAGCGATTATCCGCCTGACACCCTTTTACCGCGCCATCATCACCGGCGAGCGCAGTTTCTCTATGCCGTGAATGGCTTGATGAAAGTCGAAACCGATGACGGTCAGTGGCTGGTGCCGCCGTTCAGCGGCGTATGGATACCCGCTAATAAACCGCATCGCGTCTGGATGCCGGGCGTGAGCACCCATAGCCTGTATATCGAACCGCAGGACGCGCCGCGCGCCGGGGTACGCTGCGAAGTATTGCAGGTTTCGCCGCTGCTACATCAACTGCTATTGGCCGCCTGCCAGTTGCCGCTGTTGTATGAAGAGAGCGGACATGATGCGGCGCTTATCGCCCTATTACTGTTTGAACTGCAGGCCGCCCCGCCGCTGCCGATGTTTACGCCGCTACCGCAACATCCGCGGCTGGCTGAACTATGCAGCGCGTTTCTCCGCCAGCCGGAGATTCACAGTACGCCGGAGCTGTGGGCCCAAAAGATGAGTCAAAGCCTGCGTACCTTCAACCGCCGCTTTTTGCAGGAGACCGGGATGGCGTTTCGCGACTGGCGTCATAAAGCCTGCCTGATGTACGCTCTCACCGCCCTGCGAGAAGGACGAAGCATTACCGACGTGGCGTTAAGCCTTGGCTATGAGCATCCGGCGGCATTTACCGCCATGTTCCGCAAAGCGATGGGCTATGCGCCAGCCTCTTTTATCCGCCATCTTAAAGGAGGCACGCCTGTCTCTCGCGTCAGATAAATAAGAACATCCTGATTCTGGCCTGTTATATTTTGATTTAGATAGTAAACATTTATTAATAAATAAAATCACCGCGTTTACTATCTGAAAAATGTGCTTATTACGGTACCGGCGAATTTATGCCTGCGGTACGTAAGTTTTCGTAAATTTTGCGTTTCATCATTCTGACGTTTCCCTGAATACGCTATAAATGGCGACGGTCGATCCCTAACATGAAAATAACGACATGAAGCCCAAACTCACCCACGCTTTATTACTTGTTCCTTTATTGATTTTGGCAGGATGTTCATCTTCCCCAAAAAAACCGCCCAAGGCGGTGGCGCAGCATCATTATGAGCCGATCGACAGCGGCTCCGACGATCTGATACCGGTGCTGGCAGCCCTGCACGATCAGATGCACACCTGGGACGGCACCCCTTATGAATGGGGCGGCACCGACCAGAGCGGCGTCGACTGTTCCGGCTTTGTCTGGCGTACGCTGAAGGACCGCTTCAATCTGCCAATGGACCGCGTGACCACCGGCGATCTTCTGCATATGGGGGTGCGCGTTAGCAAGCAGCAGTTGCGACCTGGCGATTTAGTCTTCTTCCGCATTCACGGCGGCATGCACGTCGGTTTCTACGATACTGACCACAACTTCCTGCACGCCTCCGCCAGCCAGGGCGTCATGCGTTCGTCTCTGGATAATCCGTACTGGAACCGCGTCTTTTATCAGGCGCGGCGCTTGCCGAAGGAATATAACGCGCAGATCACCATGAATAACGACGATCTGCATCTGGCGAAAAACCGCTAATCCTGACAAATAAAAACCGCGGCGTTCAGGGCCGCGGTTATATTTTTATTACGCTCAGTTTTATCAGAACTGATAGGTCATCCCCAGCGCGACGATGTCGTCATCGTTAATACCGAGCTTATTATCGCTCTTCAGCTGGTTAATTTTGTAATCCACAAAGGCGTTCATGTTTTTGTTGAAGTAGTAGGTCAGGCCGACGTCAATATAATTGACCAGATCTTCGCTGCCGACACCTTCAATATCTTTGCCTTTCGACAGTACATAGCCCAGAGACGGACGCAGACCGAAATCGAACTGATACTGGGCGACCGCTTCAAAGTTCTGCGCTTTATTAGCAAAACCACCGCTGATCGGGGTCATTTTGCGGGTCTCAGAGTACATTGTCGCCAGGTAGATATTGTTGGCGTCGTACTTCAGGCCGGTAGCCCAGGCTTCCGCTTTGGAGCCCTGGCCGCGCGCCAGCAGGTTCTGATCGTTGGTACGGTCAGAACTGGTATAAGCCGCGCTGACGGCGAAATCACTGCCGCCGAAATCATAGCTTAAAGAGGTGCCGAAGCCGTCGCCATTCTGTTTTTTCGCTTCACGGCCTTCGTTTTTGCCCTGATATTGCAGGGTCATATTCAGACCATCCACCAGGCCGAAGAAATCAGTGTTGCGGTAGGTCGCCAGGCCGCTGGCGCGTTTGGTCATGAAGTTATCGGTCTGCGCGGAGGAGTCGCCGCCGAACTCCGGGAACATATCGGTCCAGGCTTCAACGTCGTACAGCGCGCCGAGGTTACGACCATAGTCAAATGATCCAAACTCTTTTAACTTCACGCCGGCAAACGCCAGACGGGTTTTCTGCGAGGAATCGCTTTCGGTTTTATTGCCGGAGAATTCGGATTCCCAGCGGCCATAACCGGTCAGTTGATCGTTGATCTGCGTTTCGCCTTTGATACCAAAGCGAACGTAGGTCTGGTCGCCATCCTTGCTGTCATAATCGCTGAAGTAGTGCATGGCTTTCACTTTGCCGTACACGTCCAGTTTATTGCCGTCTTTATTGTATACTTCCGCTGCCTGTGAAGCCGAAGAAGCAACAAAACCCATCATCATTAATGCCAGTGAACGCTTTTTCATTATGTGGTCCTGGTGATTTATTTACACGCGCTTATCAATTCCGGGCGAAGGCCCCGTCAAAAACTGGAGGTTTTTTAACGCTGTAGTGTTAAATATTTATGACGAAATGGAACTTTTTATAAAAAAGAATGTTTAAATATTTCCGTCATAAATATGTCACCTTGCCTGCGCAGAATGCCCGATCCGCGCAATAAAATGGCTTGACCAATACGCCAGCAGTTGGCAAGCGGCCTGACTCCTGTTACAACATCAGCTCGATCTCGATATTCCTTTTGAACGGCAGAAAATCATGAGTGATAGCCAGACGCTGGTGGTAAAACTGGGCACCAGTGTTTTAACGGGCGGATCCCGACGCCTGAACCGCGCCCATATCGTTGAGTTAGTGCGCCAGTGCGCGCAGCTGCATGCCATGGGGCACCGCATTGTGATTGTGACTTCCGGGGCCATCGCCGCCGGACGTGAACACCTCGGCTACCCTGAACTGCCCGCCACCATTGCCTCAAAACAGCTGTTGGCGGCAGTGGGCCAAAGCCGTCTTATCCAACTGTGGGAACAGCTTTTCTCTATTTACGGCATTCATGTCGGCCAGATGCTGCTGACCCGTGCCGATATGGAAGATCGCGAGCGGTTCCTCAACGCCCGCGATACCCTGCGCGCGCTGCTGGATAACAATATTGTGCCGGTCATTAATGAAAATGACGCCGTCGCCACCGCTGAAATCAAAGTCGGCGACAACGATAATCTTTCCGCCCTGGCGGCCATTCTCGCCGGCGCCGATAAACTGCTGCTGTTGACCGATCAGCCGGGACTCTTTACCGCCGACCCGCGCAGCAATCCGCAGGCCGAGCTTATTAAAGATGTCTACGGCATCGATGACGCGCTGCGCGCCATCGCAGGCGATAGCGTTTCCGGCCTCGGCACCGGCGGCATGGGCACCAAACTGCAGGCTGCGGACGTCGCCTGTCGCGCAGGCATCGATACCATTATCGCCGCCGGCAACCGCCCGGACGTTATCGGCCACGCGATGGAAGGCCTGCCGGTGGGCACCTGTTTCCACGCTCAGGAATCACCGCTGGAGAACCGCAAACGCTGGATCTTCGGCGCGCCGCCGGCCGGTGAAATCACCGTCGATGCCGGGGCGACCCAGGCTATTCTGGAAAGAGGAAGCTCATTGTTGCCAAAAGGCATCAAAACCGTCAGCGGGAATTTCTCCCGCGGCGAAGTTATCCGAATCCGCAGTAGCGAAGGCCGCGATATCGCTCACGGCGTAAGCCGCTATAACAGCGACGCCCTGCGCCTGATCGCCGGGCAGCACTCGCAGCAAATCGATGCCATCCTCGGCTATGAATACGGCCCGGTGGCCGTCCATCGCGACGATATGATTACCCGTTAAGGAGCTGAAAATGCTGGAACAAATGGGCATTGCGGCCAAAGCGGCCTCTTACCAACTCGCGCTGCTTTCCAGCCGCGAGAAAAATCAGGTTCTGAACAAGATTGCTGATTATCTGGAAGCGCAGACCGAAGACATCCTGCGCGCCAACGCCGAAGACCTCAGCGACGCCCGCGCCAATGGCCTGAGCGACGCGATGCTCGATCGCCTGGCGCTGACGCCGGCGCGCCTGCGCGGCATCGCCGATGACGTGCGTCAGGTGTGTAGCCTGGCGGATCCGGTCGGCCAGGTGATTGACGGCGGTCTGCTGGATAGCGGCCTGCGTATCGAACGTCGCCGCGTGCCGCTGGGAGTAATCGGCGTGATTTATGAAGCGCGGCCGAACGTAACCGTCGATGTCGCCTCTCTGTGCCTGAAGACCGGCAACGCGGCTATTCTGCGCGGCGGTAAAGAGACCTGGCGCACCAACGCCGCGACGGTGAAAGTGATTCAACAGGCGTTGCAGGAGTGCGGCCTGCCGGCTGCCGCGGTGCAGGCAATCGAGAGCCCGGATCGCGCGCTGGTCGGCGAAATGCTGAAGATGGATAAATACATCGATATGCTGATCCCGCGCGGCGGCGCAGGCCTGCATAAGCTGTGCCGCGAGCAATCCACGATCCCGGTGATCACCGGCGGTATCGGCGTGTGTCATATTTTCGTCGACGATTCGGCAGAGATCGCACCGGCGTTGAAGATCATCGTTAACGCCAAGACCCAGCGCCCGAGCACCTGCAATACCGCCGAGACGCTGCTGGTACACCGTAATATCGCCGATACCTTCCTGCCTGCGCTGAGCAAACAGATGGCGGAGAGCGGCGTGACGCTGCACGCCGACCCGGCCGCTCTGCCCCTTCTGCAGAATGGTCCGGCGAAGGTGGAGCCGGTGAAAGCGGAGCAGTACGACGATGAGTATTTGTCGCTGGATCTGAACGTGAAAGTTGTTGCCGATCTCGATGAGGCGATTGCCCATATTCGTGAACACGGTACCCAGCATTCCGATGCTATTCTGACGCGTACCCTGCGCCATGCGAATCGCTTTATTAATGAAGTGGATTCGTCGGCGGTATACGTTAACGCTTCTACCCGATTCACCGACGGCGGCCAGTTCGGCCTCGGCGCGGAGGTGGCGGTCAGCACCCAGAAGCTGCACGCCCGCGGGCCGATGGGCCTGGAAGCGCTGACTACCTATAAGTGGATTGGTTTCGGCGACGATACCATTCGTGCTTAACGCTAAGCGGGTGATGCAAAAGTAGCCGTTTGATTCGAAAGGGCATTGACGCATCACCCACTTAGTTTTAACCTTCTACCCCGTGCTTCACGCAGGTGAACGCGTCCTTTCAGGGCCGATATAGCTCAGTTGGTAGAGCAGCGCATTCGTAATGCGAAGGTCGTAGGTTCGACTCCTATTATCGGCACCATTTCAACTTCCCCAAACGTCCGTATTTATCCATAAATACTCTGATTTATAACAATTTTATTGCATATTAGTCCGTCACTGTCCGTAACCATCCAGTAGAATCCGATACGGAATGTGTATAGGATTGTGTATATGTTCCTGTTCGGTCTTGGATTCCTATACACATGCCTTTAAACGATTTGCAGATTCGCCGTGCTAAGCCTGAAAATAAACCCTACACGCTTGGGGATAGGCAAGGCTTGTCATTGCTCATCGAACCTAATGGAAGCAAGAATTGGCGGTTCCGTTATCGCTATGCAGGCAAACCCAAAATGATCTCGCTTGGTGTTTACCCAACGATCACCCTTGCCGATGCTCGTTCCCGTCGTGATGAAGCTCGAAAACTTGTAGCAGAAGGAAAGAACCCTAGTGAGGTTCGAAAAGAGCAAAAGCTGGCTCTGCAAACAGAGTCAGAGAACGCCTTCGAAAAGATAGCCAGAGAGTGGCATCAACTTAAATCTGCTAAATGGTCGGCGGGATATGCACCAGACATCATGGAAGCGTTTAAGAACGACATTTTTCCTTATGTCGGAACAAGGCCGGTGGGAGAGATTAAGCCGTTAGAGCTGTTAAATGTGCTGCGTAAAATTGAGAAGCGCGGGGCATTAGAAAAGATGCGTAAAGTGGGCCAGCGTTGTTCCGAGGTCTTTCGTTATGGGATAGCCACAGGCAGGGCTGAGTATAATCCTGCGGCAGATCTCTCCAGCGCTCTCGAAGTACATCAATCCAATCATTTCCCGTTCCTAAAAGCTGAAGAAATACCTGATTTTCTACGTGCCTTAGAGGGTTACACCGGGAGTAAGCTTGTCCAGATAGCAACGAAATTACTGATGATTACGGGCGTAAGAACCATCGAATTACGGCGCGGCATCATGGTCAGAATTTGATCTGGATAACGCTATTTGGGAAATTCCTGCCGAAAGAATGAAAATGCGCAGGCCGCATCTTGTTCCATTATCGACTCAAGCGTTAGATTTACTCCATGAACTCAAAGTCATGACAGGAAACTATCGTTATGTTTTTCCGGGGCGGAACGATCCGAATAAGCCAATGAGTGAGGCTAGTGTCAACCAAGTGATTAAACGAATTGGATTCGGAGGGAAAGTCACTGGGAACAGTTTTCGACATACTCTTTCTACAATCCTCCATGAGCAAGGCTTTGAAAGTGCTTGGATTGAACTCCAGTTGGCTCATGTAGATAAAAACAACATTCGAGGAACTTATAACCATGCAAATTATATATCGAATCGAAAGTGCATGATGCAATGGTACAGCGATGAAATTTTACACTAAGGTTTAAATAAAATGAATAAACTAAGCATGCTAATGGATAGAATCCTAAATACTTATGATAATGAGTATTTTGTAATTATAGGTAAGAATGGAGAAGGTAAAAGTCAATTGTTATTGGATATTATTAAAACTATTTCTGCTTCTGATCTTCATTTTAAAAATTTAATCTCTGTTTCTACAAGTGCATTTGACCGTTTTCCATTGAATGTAAGATCTCCTAAGAAATATGAACCAATGACTTATTCATATGTGGGTGTTAGAGGTGGATCTAGTAGTAATGTTCTATCATTGATGAGTTCCGTTTCAACAGGTTTTATATCGAAATACGTTTCATCCCCTAGAGATTTACATAGATTTAGTATAGTTTTAGAAGAAATTGGGTTTTCAACCAATTTCGAGTATGTGTATAAGTTAATTGTTAACCCTGATAATTTATATCGACAAAATATGCTAATCGAAGATGATTACTATATAGTTGATGGAGACAAAAGGATAAGGTTAGATTGTAATGAGGAAGAGTTTGAGGAAATTATGAGTTTCCTTCAATATGTTAAAGGTATTTGTGATAAAAATAATAACTTTAGATTGTCAGTGAACCCAATAAGTGATTACCTTAATGATAATAACTCAATGGGAAATATGGACTTTTTCCACTACATATTTAAGATGATCTCTCTTGGGATTGTCAAATTAATCGATCTAAGAATGGAAAAATACTCCAAAGGAGTTATCTCATTACGAAGAGCAAGTTCCGGGGAACAATGTATATTACTTTCATTGTTGGGTATTGCTGCAAATATAACTGATAATTCAATTATATTGATTGATGAGCCTGAAATTAGTTTGCATCCAGAATGGCAACAACGTTATATCAACTTATTGATGAATACATTTGAAGGATTCTATAACTGTAAGTTTATAATAGCTACACATTCCCCTTTGGTTATATCAAACTTAAAGTCTTCAAATTGTTATATTTTACCTATGGCTGACCCTGAGATAATAAATGCTAAAGATTATAATAATCGTTCTTCTGATTATCAACTAGCAGAGCTGTTTGAATTCCCTGGCTTCCAAAATGAATATATCTTAAGAACAGCAATAAATTTGTTTGCTAAAATTCGGGCCAATAAATCATTCGATAAAGATGATGAAAAAACATTAAAAAGGCTTTCTGGCTTCAAATACAATTTAGAAGAAACAGATCCAAACTATGATTTGATTAATGCCTTGGAAAACATGAAGGTGATGTATGGCTGATATTAATGAGGCGTATTCTTATGCTGATGAACAGCTCGCAGTAATTGAATCTCTCAAAGCGGAGGATGGATTTTCGCATTTGTATTGGTCTCATGATGATTTTACGAATATTAAAAGCGAAATAAGAGAGTTCTATCGAATCCAACAAGGAGGGCTTTGTGCTTTTTGTAAAAACCCATTGTCTTTACAAGCAGCAGCCAATTGCACTGTTGAACATATAATCCCTAAATCAAAAAAAGTCGATTATATGTATACCCCCAAAAACCTTTGCGTAATTTGTGCTGACTGTAACGAAATAAAAAGAGCGCAAGAAGTAATTAACGAAGACCATGAGGTTTTAAATAATCCTGAAATAGCCATGTATCCACGTTCGAGTGGTGCATTTATCATAGTTCATCCTCACTTTGATAATTGGCATGAACATATTCACAAAGTCGGTGCGAGAATATACATAGATAAAACTTTAAAGGGTATCAATACAATGAGGGTTTGCAAGCTAAACCGATTTTTTCATAGGCTTGGCGTATCTGATGAGTATGTAAATGATGGGGAGTTAACTTCATTAATGAGTGAATATGTAGAGTCAAATAATTTTATTAGGAAGGCAGGCATAATTAACAGGATTAGAGAGATTCTCATTGCGTGAGATTTATTTGTTAATCACTAAATGCGCGCAATGCTCTCCCCGCCACGCCTGCCCACTTAAGGGGCCGCTTTTGATGCAGGTGCAAAGGTGGGCTCAGGTCGCGCCGCGACTGGCGCTGGTCGGGAATGCCAACATCATTCCGCGTCAGCCGCGCCTGTATCTGTATCATGCTTATCTGGCGTATATGGAGGCCCACGGCTACAAAAACACACTCAGCCTCACCATGTTCGGGAAGGGATTGCCAGCCATGCTGAAAGAGTACGGGCTAAGATATGAGAAGCGCCGTAAAAATCAGGGCATACAGACCAATCTGGCGCTAAGAGAAGAAAGCAACGCCGACTGGTTGCCGAAATGTGATGACCCCATAACGAAATAACCTAACCAGACCGGCAATAGCTGGTCTTTTTTTGCACTCTCAATCCAGACATCAGGCACAATTAAAGATACAGTTCTAAATGAGAATTGATTCAATGCGATGAAAAAGCCGTATGATTGCATGACAATGAAGAAAATCGCTATACTTCATTTATCATGGTTACTTTTTCCAGATTAATAGTATTTACAGGTGGTTATTAAATGATAAATTTCAATCATCAAGAAAGTATAATGGAACTATACACAGGCAGCTCCGATGAAAAAGATGCAAGCTATCTAATTTCTTATTTGAATGATGTTTTAAATCCAGCATCTGATGAGTTTTTCACAATACTAAACAACAATACACTACAGCTTCACCATGTGTTTTCATTTAATACAATACTGGCTCATGTTGTTGATTATATGATATTTATTGCAAAGAAGAAAACTAAAATAACCAGAGCTGATTTCATTAAAAGCTTCGATGAACGATATGAAGTGGATGGAAGCAAGCACATTAGCAATAAATTTTCTCTTTTGGATGCGATTAACAACTCATTCAAGCATGTTGAACTGGATAAAAAAAGATATAAAGAACTTATAGAAAAATATGGGGATTTGTCGTTTCACAGTCTTAAAGCCGATGGTGGTAAGGTTTTCTTTGAAATGCCTCTATACAAATTTGATTATGCGAGGGTAGTTCTTAGACCTATATCAAACATTTTCAACTGCCAGTTAATAAATATTAGTGACATTGACGATTTCATAAATGGAAGAATTTATGGCAGTAGTGGTTATGGTCATTTCGACTACGAATATGAACCTTGGGATGCCATTGATAGGATGATAGATTACTGTAATTCAGAATGCATGGACTGCGGCGAAAGTGACAGCAATTGTGATTGTCAAAATTTCATTTATGAAAGCAAAAATGGTCAATATAATCCAGATACAGATCCAAGATTCAACTTCGACGATGTGATGTCTAATATCAGTGGAACAAGAGAGTGGCGAAAATGACCACAAGTCCTTAAGGAAACGTATGATAATCCTCTGTGAACTAGTAAAGTGAACAGTAGAGTGTTCACTGTTCACGGACTATTCATCTTGTATCATATTGAAAATTAATAAAATTAATAGCAGATCAACAGTGTGAACAGTTTTTGGTAAAAAAGTTTTTTCGTAGTTTGAGATTGAGTAAAAAATGAACACATCCGCCAATGTGTATAGATGTGTGTATAGGTTTATTCTTCTATTTTAATTTATTTAATAAAATCAATGCACTGATCTTGCTTGTCGACTCCTATTATCGCACCACCTAATAAAATCAATGAGTTATGTTAAAATCCCCAAGAGATCGTATCTTCTAAAATCACACCCAAACGCCTGTGTTGTACTGGCTTTGGTATCGTACAACCTATGGGCAGGTAGTTACCGTGCTCAACCCTGTACAGTTATCTATTTGAAGCCGGAAGACGCCCAGCGACTCTAATCCTCATACCACAAATTTCCGCGCTTCGTGCGGCGCTCAATGATTCTTAGTCTGCCTTTAGTCCCTGTAAGAGGTAAGATTAATTACCTCCGCGCAACCAAAGACACAAGTCCTCTATCTCTCGTTTTCCGTAAAGTGTTCACAGGCTCTTTTGAAAAACGTAAAAAGACACTTACTATTAAGTCGATACTCCGCAAGGATTGCGGCATACACTACCAGTATTAGCGGCTACATTAGACTAGACGTTGGGTGGATTGGTGTTGTGTTTACTGTTTACGATATTGGTGTCATTACTAATAATGTTGTTCACCGTTATCGATTAATTACGGGGAAATAGGTATGGATATCGATGCTACTGTTCACGGACTGATCGAAAAGCACTTTTGGAAGATGGACAATGATACATCACTAAGTGATGGTGATCATGTAGTGCTTCCAGAGGATATGAACTCATTTCTAAATGATTACTCTGAATCATTGAATGTTGATATCGAGAGTTTTAACTTTCGTCGCTATTTTCCCAATACGGGTATTTGGTTTCTTCCAAACGCCATTCTTCCTGAATACCTCAAAACAGACCACCACAAACCGGAACCATTGACGGTACAAATGTTTATTGAAAGTGCTAAAGCCGGGCGCTGGCTCTATGACTGATCGTCCGTGTTAAAGGTTTTGGCATAAGGGCAAGAGCCTTTAGTTGTAAGTATCCCGCATAATCGTGCCATTCCCTTTTAGAGATCTTCCGGCATACTGATTATGTCCCTGATAAGATCGGCCACAATAAGGACAACACATCATGACAGTAATCTTCATGCCTCCATCGGAGTTCTTATCGACCCAAGCGTTAGATAGTGTCTGCCGCAAAGTTTTGGCTGGCTTACAGTAAATTCCATCAGTATGATTGTTTGCACAATCAGCTAGTGAGAAACAACTTTCTGCGAGATAAAGGATGATAGGATATGAAAGTGACTGATGAGGCTTTATTACATTCTGGGTTTACACCATCAGATTTGCAGAAGATAAAGAACAACATTGAAAGCTACGGCGGAACGTTAGGGGAAGCGATCCAAGATCTGGCAAATCGATTCAGGGTTATTTTATGGATAACATCATCTTGCCTGATGGTTTTTATCATTTTAGTGCTATTTTCTGCGAAAGAAACCGTAGTTGGTGGTGGAATATCAATTCTGATCGCTATCGTCATTGTTCTATTTATACAGCCGCTAGTCCTGTCTTACAAATCCTGGCGGTTCTTGAGAAAAAATAGAGTTTAATGGTATGGCGCTTCTGTGGAAAACAAGTCAAAAATAACTTTAGCCTTGAGTCCATAGCCTACTATTTTCATTGTTAATTTTGGTCGACTCATCGTATCAACCTGTCGATAGAAATCACGAGGCATCCATCTAAAAAGCCTCCACGCTTCAGGTTTGCTTGCTAATCCGAAGATGCTATAAACACTCGCACTTAATGTAAGTGTGTTATAAAGGGCGAGTCCTGTTTCCGGCTTGAACCCCATAAAGTGAGCCATTTCCATAGCACCATCAGCTACAAACCCTTGTGTCTTAAATTCCTTGCCATAAATACCAGGAATGATTTCTTTTGAGAGACCATTGATTCCATCCATTACAAGGATAGCTCCTGCCAGCATACCTATAGGCGTCATTGTCGAAACCATCAAAACACCGCCAGCAATAGCCATTCCAGAAACCACAACTTGAATGGCTGAAATCACATATCCGACGATTTTATTATTTTCCCTAACGAACTCGATCTTTGCATAAAGCTGCGCGACTCTGGTTCTTAACAGGCGTCCTTGTTCTTCCAGGTTATTTGTTTCAGCGCGCAGATTTTTGATGCATGCGACACATTCCTCGTCTGTTTTGGCCCGCCGTGCTGCTGCAAATTCTTTTTCTACGACCTGTTTTATCTCTTCAACGAACTTTATCCGTGTCAGGCCATCATGCAGATGGAATGCTGACAGCCTGTTTGCTGTTTCTATAAGTTTCCGGGCTTCCAAATTCACCATTGTATCTGACCAGGTTCTATTCCAGCCCCTGTTAAACAGCGTGATATCCATAATGCTTCCTCACCACACATGTGGTTGTTTTATTTCCGATTTCTTTTACCCATCATTTTCACGCAACACTGGAATATATCTAAGACATTTATTCCATGTTCTCATAATACACAGGTGACATCCTGACGGCTGTAATCGTACTTGAAGTACAAATCCCCCCGAACAACTGCACTATTGATTTCAATCGACTCTCTCTATTAAATACCAACAAAGCAAACCAACATCAAATTTATTTTCCAGAAAACCATTAATACTCCCCCTACCACTTTAACTAATACAAAAACCATTAATTTATAGGATGGATACGGGTCACTTCGATAAATATGTATCATCAATATCGGGATATAGTTTCCACCTAACTTTTATGAAACACTTTATCCCGGTTACTGACAAAAACTCACCCCACCTGATACGCCGCTATCATTCGCGTCGTTCTGGTCAGGCTATCCGCCACCTCCACTTCCGCAGTCGTAATCGCCATTCCCGCAGAACGCAGCGCCGAAATATCCGCGGCGATACGCTGGATGCCAAACCAGAACAGCCCATCCAGCGCATTGACCTGCAAACCACTTTCCAGCGCCAGACGTAATCGCTCGCGCGGCGCCTTTATCTCTTTTGCCAGCTGCTGATAGGGCGCGGCGGAGAGCGCATCCGGTCCGCTGCGAATAATCCGGCTCACAAAGCGATAACGAAACTCATCCGGAACGGCGCTGAGATCGGCTTTCAGGCTGTAAACGCAGCCGCGCTTCTTACCATTAATCACCACGTTCTTTTGATTCAGCGCCAGCGCATGGCGTAAGCGATCCACCAGCTGCGGGGCGCGGATAAGCAATAAACGAAACGGCAGTTCGAAGCTGGTGGCGTAGTCGACATTCAGCAATGCAGTACGCAAACGCGTTTCACTGTTCGCCTTTTCCTGCTGACATTCAGCAATAACTTCCGCCCACTGGCGGGTAATACGCGGAGATTCGTTGCGCTCGATGAACTGAAATTTTTCAATCTGGTAGTCGATACGTCCAGCCATTGCCGTTCCCTGTGGTTCGCCATCTCGCTGTTAGTTTTCAGCAGATTGCGTCCATTCGCAAGTAGCAGTTCGCTTTAAATCATCATGCACTAACTTCACCAGGGAATATTAGCTGAACAAATAAAAATAGATGAGAAAAGAAATTTTTATTAATTGATTAAATGATTTAACAGAACATTTAATAAGAGCTATTTTTCAGAAAACGTTTATATCAACAGTTATTGTTCCCAATAAACCAGGCAGCTACATTGCGTAAAAATAGCATTACTGGGATATAAAAATGGACACAACAGAACAAGTTAATGGAACATATTATTACAATGGCAAGTCAAACCTCTCGTCCCATGAACTTCTTTTTTGGATTTTTCTCGATACTGCAGCCATTCATTTTGGAGTAGATGACATCATGACCATTGCGTTAATCATGCTTGGTCAACCTATAAAAAATACCCGGACAAAACCAGGCGGAGCGACTAAAGGGACGAGCATTTTGAGCCATGAGTTACGGAAGGTTTTCCACAATGATTTAAAAGTCAGGCTCCCGACGTTAACCAACCAATCCATCCGTAATCTTAGATGGAGCTATGTCACCAATCTGGGAGCATTCGTTGGACGCTGGATACCCATCCTCGGGATTATTTACCTGACAGGGGATGTAATTTATGTATCAATAAAAGCAACCACTAGATACAACGCCATTGCCAGAGGTGACGATAAATTATGGTAGATCAAGATAATATCGCAGCAGCCGTTCTGGCATGGTATGAAACACAATGGAACAAGCCGACACTTACCGGCAAAAAGCAGCAGGTGAATGCGGATTTATCACTCAATACGGGCGATTATCCCTGGGCCAGAGAAAGTGGCGATGACATCATGAAATCCTATTTCCGTCAGTTTAATGTGAAGCAAGATACATTTGATTTTTTTAATTATTGGCCTCCCGAACAAGGTTTCCTCCCTAATTTCCTATTACCGAAATCCAAACGCATTTCTCCGCACAAACCGGAGCCGTTAACACTCGCGATGCTCATTGCGTCAGCACAGGCTGGGAGATGGCTGTATCGTTAGTTGTTTGAAAATAAAGTGGCCCTGTCCCGGATAGCGGCGCGCTGCGCCTTATCCGGGCTACCGGTTAGTGCCAACCCGTAGCCCAGGTAAACGCAGCGCGACCGTCCTTACTGCAGCGCCTCAAGAATATGATACGCCGCCTTCACCCGCTCCGGGTTGGGGTAGCTTTTGTTCGCCAGCATCACGATGCCGAGATCCTGTTGCGGAATAAAAGCCACGTAGCTGCCGAATCCGCCGGTGGAGCCGGTTTTATGTACCCAGGAGGCTTTCACCGGCGGCGCGGGCGGATTGACCGCCGTTACCGGCGTCGCGGCAAGCGCTACCTTATTATCACTGCCGTTAATCAGCACCTCGGCCGGCACCGGCCAGTTCAGCATCTCCCAGCCGAGCCCCTGATACATCTCCCCAGCCCGCCAATAGCGCGACTGCGCCAGCTGGATCCCCTGCCGCAGATTTTTATCCTGCACCGCCTCGCGGTTCATATTCGCCAGCACCCAGTGCGCCATATCCTCAATGCTCGACTTCACGCCGTAAGCCTCAGCGTCCAGCTGCCCCGGCGAAACATGTACCGCTTTACCGTCACGATAACCCCAGGCATAGTCCTTGCTCTGGGCGGACGGTACGTTAATCCAGGTGTGACTCAGTTTTAACGGCCGCAAAACCCGCTGTCTCATCGCCTGTTCAAAGCTCATGCCGGAAGGTTTCACCGCCAGCGCGCCGAACAGGCCAATGCTGGCATTGGCGTACAGCCGTTTACTACCCGGCGCCCACTGCGGTTGCCAGTTCTGATAGTAACGCAGTAATGCCGCTTCATCCGTCACCTCGTCCGGAACCTGCAGCGGCAGACCGCCTGCGGTATAGGTGGCGAGATGCAGCAGCGAGATCTCCTGCCACTGCTGGCCGGTGAGTTGCGGCCAGTACTTCTGCGCCGGATCGCTGAGCTTAATTTCACCGCGCGCCACCGCATCGCCGCCCAGCACGCCGGTGAAAGTCTTACTAACAGAGCCCAGCTCAAACAACGTCTGTCGCGTCACCGGACGCTGCCCGGCAACATCGGCCTGGCCCCAGGTGAAATAATAGGGTTTGCCGTGATAGATCACCGCCACCGCCATGCCCGGTATCGCCTGTTCTTTCATTAACGGGGTGATGGTCTGATTGACCAGTTCACGCAGCTGCTCCGCCGTTTGCGGCGCGGCAAACGTCGAAAATGAGGCGCCCAGCAGCAGTACGCCTGTAAGGGATTTTTTCATCATGAAGTATTTTTCCATTATCGGTTCTCGCTCAATATCCACTCTCGTCCGGGCCCTTCAGACGCGCTCAGTGTCGGTGTTTTGCTCTGCGCTGACAAACTGTTAAATTTAGCAGCAGGCTTTAGTTTTTCTAACGGATAATGTTATGACGCGCAGCTACCTTCCTCTCAATTCACTACGGGCCTTTGAAGCGGCCGCCCGGCATCTCAGTTTTACCCGCGCGGCGATTGAGCTCAACGTCACCCACTCCGCCATCAGCCAGCATGTGAAGACGCTGGAGGAACATCTTAACTGTCAGCTGTTCGTTCGCGTGTCGCGCGGCCTCAAGCTCACCACCGAAGGAGAAGGCCTGTTACCGGTACTCAATGAGTCGTTTGAAAGGATTGCCGGGATGCTAGACCGTTTCACCGGTCACCAGGCGCAGGAGAAGCTCAAGATCGGCGTAGTCGGCACTTTCGCCACGGGTGTGCTGTTCCCGCTGCTGCCAGCCTTCTGGCGCGAGTGTCCGCATATCGATTTGCAGATATCCACCCATAATAATCGCGTCGACCCCGCCGCCGAGGGGCTGGATTATGTGATTCGCTTTGGCGGCGGCGCCTGGCATGATACCGCCGCGCAGTATCTGTGCGCCGCCCCACTCTCCGCTCTGTGCGCCCCGTCGTTAGCTGCCCGGCTAAATACACCGAAGGATATTTTGCAGTTCACGCTGCTGCGTTCTTATCGCCGAGACGAATGGTCGGCGTGGATGCAGGCAGCGGGAGAATTGCCGCCTTCGCCAACCCATCGGGTTATTGTCTTCGACTCATCCGTGACCATGCTGGAAGCGGCGCAGGCAGGCTTAGGCGTGGCTATTGCCCCGGTAAAAATGTTCAGCCATCTGCTGGAAGAAAAACGCATTGTGCAGCCGTTTAAGATTCATATCGATCTCGGCAACTACTGGCTGACACGTTTGCAATCGCGTCCGGAAACGCCGGCAATGTTGCATTTTTCCCGCTGGCTGGCGGAGGCCTTAAAAGGGGGTTAATTCGGCGGAGTAATGCGCCATCAGAAGAGCTCCCGAAGGAAATAGGAAACATTTGGAAATAACGCTTACACATTATGCATAGCGCTGGATTATGCAGCGTTTTTAATTTGCCCTTGCCTGCGCAGAAACGTTTTCCCCCTGATAAACAAAAACAATAAAAAACTTTAAAAACAACATTTTAATTAATTACCCGTCCCCATGACATCCTCTCCAGCCACTCGCTGACCATAAAATTATTATGGTTGCCAATATCAGATAAGTCCGATCAAGTGCATCGTTTATGTCTATTAATTTTCTGTAATTAAGTCACCGAAGCAATCAAAACGCGAAAACTGTTGCTGTATATTTCATCGCGATCAACACGCCAACATAGGTTATCTGGATACCCATCTGCACGGTATTCGCTTGCCGTGTTTGATTACCACTATGGTTATCCCCTTAAGTACATGGAGTTAAAATGAATAAGAAATTACTGCCTGTTGTAGCACTGATCCTGTCCGCGTCCGCCACCAGTGCTTACGCAGTTAACGGCAAGGTCAACTTCACCGGTGAAATCATCCAGTCAACCTGTACTGTGACTTCTACCGACCAGAACAAAGACGTTTTCATCGGTAAATACCCGACTACCGCGTTCAACGCTGTTGGCGATGTTACCGCTTCTAAAGCGTTCACCATCAACCTGGAAAAATGTGAAGCCGGTGATTACTCCCTGCGCTTCGACGGTGCGACCGTTGCTGGTAACCCGAACCTGCTGTCCGTTGATAACGCGAAAGGCGTAGGTATCGAAATCCTGACCAACGACGAAAAAATCGTCCCGATCAACCAGAGCGCAGACGACAACTCCCCGTGGGTTAACGTTGCAGCGTCTGACGACAACAGCGGCACTGCGGTATTCAATCTGAAAGCTCGCTACAAATCTTTCCTGAAAACCGTGGAAGCTGGCTCTGCTAACGCAAACGCCACCTTTACCATCGAGTACAAATAATTACGGATAAATGTTTTTGGCCATGGATGGCCGGTACCATTATTTGGAACGTGAAATGAAAAAGTTATTAACCGCTTTATTGTTATTTGTCTCGCTGGATACTTTTGCGGGTATTCAGGTCGATCAGACTCGGGTTATTTATAACGGCGGGGAAAAATCTGCGGCGTTATCCATTCACAATGATACCGATGAAACATGGATGGTTCAGACCTGGCTTGATACCGGTGACGCCACCGCAACGCCAACCAATTTACCGATGCAGGCTATTCCGCCGATTTTAAAACTGGCGGGCAATAAAGACGCTATTTTGCGCTTTGTTTATTCCGGCAGCGGATTACCGACCGACCGCGAAACCGTGTACTGGATTAACGTGCAGGAAATTCCGCCTTCGGCGAAACAAGAAAACGTACTGCAGATTGCGATCCGTACCCGCGTGAAGCTGTTCTACCGCCCTACCACGCTGAAAACCACCTTGCAAAAGGAAGCGCAGGCCCTGACCTGGCGTAAGCAAGGTAACGATCTGGTCGTGACTAACAAAGGTCCGCTGCACGTGACTTTCGGCGTACTGACGCTGAAGAGCGGCGCGAAGACCTGGAAAGTGAATGCTGACATGGTTAAACCCATGGACTCTCTGAACATCAAATTGCCAGCCGGCGCGGCGGCAGCGGATCAGATGTCATTCACTTTTATCAATGATTTTGGCGGACATACGGAAATTAAAGATATCCGCATTCAGTAAGAGAGCAATACAATGGCTAGCCATAATAAAATAAGGACGATCCCTGGATGTCTGGCGCAGCACGTTCGCTTTGCTGTTTACGCCTCGACAATGTCATTACTGGCGACACCATTTGTCAATGCCGAAGAGCAATTCAATACCTCTTTCATCCGCGGGGCGAATAACGCCTCGCTGGTGCAAAACCTCTCTACCGGCGACGATATTTTACCAGGTAAATATGCCTTCGATATTTACCTGAATAAAAATCGCGTCGATCACCGGGAAATCGAATTTAAAAAAGATACGCCTAACACCCCGGGCTATTTCTGTTTAGATGCCGACAGTTACCGTTCATACGGCGTTCTGGTACCGGACACCGCCGGCAGTAGCGCCTGCTACGATCTGGTAAAAAATATTCCAGGCAGTAGCGTGAGCTGGAACGCCGCGCTGCAGGAGCTGAACATTTCCGTACCGCAAACCGAACTCGAAGCGCGACCACAGGGCGAGATTTCGCCGCTGGTCTATGACGACGGCATCAACGCCGGTTTCGTTAACTACGCTTTCAGCGGCAGCCACTCCCGTTTCTCCAGCGGCAGTAGCAAACAGGACAGCGACTACTACTTCCTGACCCTCAATAACGGCCTTAACGTCGGCGCGTGGCGTTTTCGCAACAACTCTTCCCTGTCAAAACAGACCGGGCAAAAAGAACAGTGGAACCCGATTTCCACCTGGGCGGAAACCGATATCGCCTCCTGGCGCAGCCGTATTCAGATTGGCCAGAGCAACACCAATAATAACGTGTTCGATAGCTTCCAGTTCCGCGGCGCGCAGATTTCCAGCGTCCCGGAAATGCTGCCGGACAGCCGTCGCGGCTACGCGCCGGTCGTACGCGGCGTCGCCAATACCAACGCCCGCGTCGAAGTGCGCCAGAACGGCTATACCGTCTACAGCACCGTGGTGCCGCCGGGACCGTTCGCGCTGACCGATATTTCGCCAAGCACCCTCAGCGGCGACTTAGCCGTGACGGTTATCGAGGCGGATGGCTCGCGCCATAGCTTCACCCTGCCTTACTCCTCCGTGCCGAATATGCTGCGCGACGGGATCTGGGAGTATCAGGTGACCGCGGGTAAATACCACGATGGCACCAATAATTATCAGCCGCAATTTATCCAGGGCACCGTGGCCCACGGCGCCGGCTCCGACTATACGCCATACGGCGGGATTATCATGGCCGAGCACTATCGCTCCGGCGTGGTCGGGCTGGGTAAAAACATGGGCGAATACGGGGCGGCCTCCGTTGACGCCTCATGGTCTGATACCGATCTGGCTTCCGGCGAGAACAAACGCGGCGCCAGCGTACGCTTCCTCTATTCCAAATCGCTCAACACCCTCGGTACCGACGTGCAGATCGCCGGCTACCGTTATTCGACGTCGGGCTTCTATGACTTCTCCGACGCGGTAGCTGAACGTAACAACTGGCAGAACGGTTTCTACCACACCCAGTATTACGATCAGAGCGACGATAAAACCGGCGCGCCGGATTGGGCGACGCAAAACCAGCGCCGTCGTTACTACGACTCGCAGCAGTACAACAACAAACGCCAGCGCGTCGAGATGACGGTCAACCAGCACATCGCCGGCGCTTCGCTGTACGCGACCTTTATCCGTCAGAACTACTGGAACACCTCCGCATACGACCGCACCATCCAGACCGGTTTCAACACCACCTGGAATCGCGTCAGCGTCGGCGTGTTTTACCAGAACAGCCGCAGTAACTACGGCTATAGCGACAACAGCGTTAACCTCAACGTCTCGGTGCCAATCAACATCTTTGGCCCGGACCACGAAAGCACGGTTAACTTTAACGCCTCTAACAGCAAGCAGAGCGGTAGCGGCTACAGCGCCGGGATGAGCGGCACGCTGCTTGATGACAACCGTATGAATTACTTCGTACAGAGCGGCCACACCCAGCACGGCGGCGATACCAGCCTGGTCAACCTGGGTTATCTGGGCAGCATGGGTAACGTCGATCTCGGCTACAGCTACAACAACAACTATCAGCAGACTTCGCTGAACGTCTCCGGCGGCGTGGTCGCGCACTCCGGCGGCGTCACCCTGTCGCAGCCGCTGCAGAACACCTTTGTGGTGGTGAAAGCGAAAGGGGCGCAGGGCGTGCGTCTGGAAAACCAGCCAGGGGTAGCGATTGACCGCTTCGGCTACGCGGTGCTCACTTCTGCGATGCCGTATCGCCACAACCGCGTCGCGCTGCGTACTTCGGATATCGGCAACGGCCTGGAAATTCCGCTGGCGGCGAAAGATATCGTGCCGACTGAGCGCGCCATCGGCCGCGTGACCTTTGAAACGCATCTCGGCCAGAGCCTGCTTATCCACGCCAAACTGGCGGACGGCAGCGTGCCGGTGATTGGCGCCAATATCTTCGGCCAGAACGGCGAACATGTCGGCGTGGTCGGTACCCGCGGCGAAGCCTACGTTTCCGGCGTTCAGAGCGGCGACCGTCTGCAGATGAAATGGGGCGACGATGCTGACGCCTCCTGCAGCCTGACGGTGCCAGAGTTACCTGCTATTCAAGCCGATCAACCCGGTGGTTATCAGGTCGTCTCCCTGACCTGTAAATAACATGAAAGGACAATTAGTTATGTCGAAATTTAACCTCTTATCCCGCACCGGGCTGACGCTGCTGGTACTCTCAAGCGCGCTGTTCTCCACCAGCAGCTTCGCGCTGAGCTGTAAGAAGAACGGTACCGAAGTATCGCAGACCATCGCGCTCACCGATCAGATTAACGTTTCGACCGCTAACCTGAAGCCGGGTACCCTGCTGTGGCGTTCGCCGACATTTACCTCCACCTTTACCTGTACCGATACGGATCACATGCCCAATGGTGAAGATGCGTATCTGTACTGGGATCCGGAAACCCGGATGCAGAATATCCACAACTCGCTGGAAGTCGGCGTTACCTATCTCAGCACCGATATTAAACCGGTAAAAGGTCAGAAAACGGATATCGGGCCAGGTACGCTCTGCCGCCGCAACCGTCCCGGCGGTGCATGCCAGTCTCCGGCGACCCCGCAGACCGTCACGGTGACCTACTCGGTTTATATTAAAGCCACCGGCAATCCGCCACCGTCAAACGGCGTGATTAACGACACCAACCGCTACGCTATCTTCCAGGTTGACGGTGTTGGCGGCCTCAACAGCCGCCCGAATAGTAACTTCCGCGCGTGGGTCACCGGGCTTGGTAATATTCGCTTTATCGCCTGCAACCCGAAAATCACCGTCTCGGCGAACAATGGTTCAACGGTCAACTTCGGCAGCATCCCGGCGCGCAATGCCGTGGTCGGCGCCATTGAGAAACAGGTTCCGTTCAGCGTCCGCGCCGACCTGACCGGCGCCGGCCAGGATTGCCAGGGTCAGACCTTAATGGCCAGCTTCAGTACCCAACAGCCGACTCAGGACACCAACACCATTCTGCCATCCAACGATAGCGGTTTTGGCATCCTGCTCTCGCGCGCCGATGCGCCGACAACCTGGCTTTCCATGAATACCCCGACGCAGTTGGGCATGATTAACGGCAGCGTGGTAGAAAGCAACTTCCTGGCCAGCCTGAAATGGCTAAGCGTTAAGCCCAAAATCGGCACCTTTAATGCGACGGCCAATATCGACGTTACCTTTAAATAGTGAAGCAAAATGCCGCTGACCAACACCGAACCGACCGGGTTACGCTATGTATTTCAGCCGATGTTCAACCGCGAAGGCAAAATGATCGCGGTAGAATGTTTGACCCGGTTTGCTCATCACGAGCCTGCTAGTCCGCAAGATATAGAACGGTTTTTCAGTGAGGCATCGGAATCACTGCGCGCCCGCATCCTGCTCGAACAAATTGAGCTGGTCAGGCAGCATCAGCAGTGGTTCCGCCAGAACGACGTCATGGTCACGCTCAACGTCGACGAGTCGACGTTGCATATGCTGCATGATGATTTTATCGCCGAGTGTGTGAAAACCATCGGCTGCCTGCATTTTGAGGTTAATGAATTTTCCAACACGCTGGTGAAACGCACCCCGACCATCGACGCCCTGACGGACAAATACTCCTTCTGGCTGGATGATTTTGGCGCCGGTTACGCCGGGTTCGCCGCCCTGACGGCGCAACCCTTTCGTTTTATCAAGACCGACAAGAACCTGTTATGGAGCCTGCTGGAAAAGAAAAACGGCCAGCAGCTGATGGACTCGCTGCTGCACTATTTTCAGGCGAATCAGTATCAGGTGATCGTCGAAGGTATTGAAACCGAAGCCCATCTTCAGTGGCTGGAAAACATGCCGTGGTTTGCCCTGCAGGGGCTTCTCTGGCGGGAACAAACCATTGAAGCCCTGGTGGCCAGCGTCGAGAAATAACCCCCGCTTTTCCCCGGATATCCACTCCCCCGCTATCCGGGCTGTCCGTTCTCTCTTCAACTTATTCATTTTCTGGCATTTTTCTTTTCCTACCTCGTCTGTCCTCGCCTCTCATATTGTTAACTTATTGTTGCTAGTGATCACAAAAATTAAACAATATGGCTATTTCATACGCATTTTTCAAAAATGTAGATATTTTTAATTTATGGCTACGAAATGAGCATCACCCCGACTCTCTGACTCTACCCGAGGAATGATTCTGATGAATGCACTGACCGCCGTAAAACCTCATGCTGATGATTTGGCCCACAGCTACACCGGTTTTTCCTTCGCTCCCTCTGCGCAATCGCCGCGTCTGCTGGAGCTAACGTTCACCGCCGAAACGACCGCGCAATTTCTTCAACAGGTCGCGCAGTGGCCGGTACAGGCGCTGGAATATAAATCCTTCTTGCGCTTTCAGGTCGGCAAGATCCTCGACGATCTGTGCGGCAACCAGCTGCAGCCGCTGCTGATCAAGACGCTGCTCAATCGCGCGGAGGGCGCGCTGCTGATCAACGGTATCGGCATTGACAACGTCGCCCAGGCCGATGAGATGGTCAAGCTGGCCACCGCCGTGGCGCATTTGATCGGACGCTCCAACTTTGATGCCATGAGCGGCCAGTATTACGCCCGTTTCGTGGTGAAAAACGTCGATAACTCAGACAGCTATCTGCGCCAACCGCACCGCGTGATGGAGCTGCACAATGATGGTACCTATGTCGAAGAAATTACCGACTACGTGCTGATGATGAAGATCGATGAACAGAACATGCAGGGCGGCAATTCACTGCTGCTGCATCTGGATGACTGGGAACATCTCGACGAATTCTTCCGCGATCCGCTGGCCCGCCGTCCTATGCGCTGGGCCGCGCCGCCGAGCAAAAACGTCAGCAAAGATGTCTATCATCCGGTTTTCGACGTCGACCAGCAGGGTCGCCCGGTAATGCGCTATATCGACCAGTTTGTGCAGCCGAAAGATTTCGAAGAAGGCACCTGGCTGAGCCGCCTCTCCGATGCGCTGGAAACCAGTAAAAACATTCTTTCCGTACCGGTGCCGGTGGGGAAATTCCTGTTGATAAACAACCTGTTCTGGCTGCACGGTCGCGACCGCTTTACACCGCATCCGGATTTACGTCGCGAACTGATGCGCCAGCGCGGCTACTTTGCGTATTCCACGAATCATTACCAGACTCATCAATAAAGATTCTCAGGCGAAGGAATTGAGCGGATGTATGATTTCGTGATTATCGGCGGCGGCATTATCGGCATGTCGACCGCCATGCAGTTAATTGAGATTTACCCGGACGCCCGCATTGCCCTGCTGGAAAAAGAGTCCGCTCCGGCCTGCCATCAGACCGGTCACAACAGCGGAGTGATCCACGCCGGCGTTTACTATACTCCCGGCAGCCTCAAGGCGCAGTTTTGCCTCGCCGGCAACCGCGCCACTAAAGCCTTTTGCGAGCAGAATGCGATTCGCTACGACGTCTGCGGCAAGATGCTGGTTGCCACCTCGCCGCTGGAGATGGAGCGGATGCGCGCGCTGTGGGATCGCACCGCCGCTAACGGCCTGCAGCGCGAATGGCTGAGCGCGAGCGAGCTGCGCGAACGCGAGCCGAACATCAGCGGACTGGGCGGGATCTTCGTTCCTTCGAGCGGCATTGTCAGCTATCGTGAAGTAGCGGCGGCAATGGCGAAGATCTTCGAATCCAAAGGCGGAACGATCGTTTACGATGCCGAAGTTAGCGCCCTGAAAGAGCACGCCAGCGGCGTGGTCGTCCACACCCGCCAGGGCGGTGAATATGAGGCATCGACGCTGATCACCTGCTCCGGGCTGATGGCCGACCGGCTGGTGAAAATGATCGGCGTCGATCCCGGCTTTATCATCTGCCCGTTCCGCGGCGAATATTTCCAACTGGCGCCGCAGCACAACCAGATCGTTAATCATCTGATCTATCCGATCCCCGATCCGGCGATGCCGTTCCTCGGCGTCCACCTGACCCGCATGATCGACGGTAGCGTCACCGTCGGCCCTAACGCGGTGCTGGCGCTGAAGCGCGAAGGCTATCGCAAGCGCGATATCTCGCTGACCGATACCCTTGAGATCCTGACCTCGCCCGGCATTCGCCGGGTACTGCAAAACAACCTACGCTCCGGGCTTGGCGAAATGAAGAATTCGCTGTGCAGAAGCGGCTATCTGCGGCTGGTGCAGAAATACTGCCCGAGCCTGACATTAAGCGATTTGCGCCCGTGGCCTGCCGGCGTGCGGGCACAGGCGGTATCGCCGCAGGGCAAGCTGATCGACGATTTCCTCTTTGTCACTACCGCGCGTTCCATCCACACCTGTAACGCGCCGTCGCCGGCGGCCACGTCGGCTATCCCGATCGGCGCGCACATCGTCAGCAAGGTGCAAACCCTGCTGGCAAGCCAGAGCAATCCCGGACGCACGCTGCGTGCGGCACGTAGCGTGGAGACACTACACGCCGCTTTTACTCGTTAACCCCTTAAGACAGGAAGCGATTATGCAACTTAAAGATGCAACTCTGTTTCGCCAGCAGGCGCTAATTGATGGCCAGTGGCGCGATGCGCAAAACGGCGACGTGATTGCTGTGACCAACCCCGCCAACGGCCAGCAGCTGGGTAGCGTGCCGAAAATGGGCGCCGACGAAACCCGCGAAGCGATTGAAGCCGCCAACCGCGCCCTGCCAGCCTGGCGTGCCCTGACCGCCAAAGAGCGCGCCACGCTTCTGCGCCGCTGGTTCGATCTGATGATGGAGAACCAGGACGATCTCGCCCGTCTGATGACCCTCGAACAGGGGAAACCGCTGGCGGAAGCCAAAGGCGAAATCAGCTACGCCGCCTCCTTTATTGAGTGGTTCGCCGAAGAAGGTAAGCGCATTTACGGCGATACCATTCCCGGCCATCAGGCCGACAAGCGCCTGATCGTCATCAAGCAGCCCATCGGCGTTACCGCCGCCATCACCCCGTGGAACTTCCCGGCGGCGATGATCACCCGTAAAGCGGGCCCGGCGCTGGCCGCCGGCTGCACTATGGTTCTGAAACCGGCGAGCCAGACGCCGTTTTCCGCGCTGGCGCTGGCCGAACTGGCGAATCGCGCCGGTATTCCCGCCGGGGTATTTAACGTGGTCACCGGCTCTGCCGGGGCTGTCGGCAACGAACTGACCAGCAACCCGCTGGTACGCAAGCTCTCCTTCACCGGCTCGACCGAAATTGGCCGCCAGCTGATGGAACAGTGTGCGAAAGACATCAAAAAAGTGTCGTTAGAACTCGGCGGCAACGCGCCGTTTATCGTCTTTGACGACGCCGACCTCGATAAAGCCGTCGAAGGGGCGCTGGCGTCGAAATTCCGCAACGCCGGGCAGACCTGCGTCTGCGCCAACCGTCTGTATGTACAGGACGGCGTCTATGACCGTTTCGCCGAGAAACTGCAGCAGGCGGTGGAAAAGCTGCGCATCGGCGACGGCCTGCAGGACGGGGTCACCACCGGCCCGCTGATCGATGATAAAGCGGTAGCTAAGGTCGAAGAACATATTGCCGACGCCCTTGCGAAAGGCGCGCGCATCGTCACCGGCGGCAAACCGCACGCGCTGGGCGGCAACTTCTTCCAGCCCACCATCCTGGTCAACGTCCCGAGCAGCGCCAAAGTGGCGAAAGAAGAGACCTTCGGCCCGCTGGCGCCGCTGTTCCGCTTTAAAGATGAAGCCGATGTCATTGCCCAGGCCAACGATACCGAATTCGGCCTCGCCGCCTATTTCTACGCCCGCGACCTGAGCCGCGTCTTCCGTGTCGGCGAAGCGCTGGAGTACGGCATCGTTGGCATCAATACCGGCATTATCTCCAACGAAGTCGCGCCATTCGGCGGTATTAAAGCCTCCGGTCTGGGCCGCGAAGGTTCGAAGTACGGCATCGAAGATTATTTAGAAATCAAATATATGTGTATCGGCCTTTAACAGGAGAGCAGGACATGACCAGCAATAAAGCGTTAATGCAGCGCCGTAGCGACGCGGTGCCGCGCGGCGTCGGACAGATTCACCCTATCTTTGCCGACCGTGCGGAGAACTGCCGGGTATGGGACATTGAAGGCCGTGAATATCTCGATTTCGCCGGCGGTATCGCGGTGTTAAATACCGGCCACCTGCATCCTGAGGTGATCGCCGCGGTGGAAGGCCAGCTGAAGAAGCTGACCCACACCTGCTTCCAGGTGCTGGCCTACGAGCCCTACCTGCAGCTTTGCGAAATGATGAACCAGAAAGTGCCCGGCGATTTCGCCAAGAAAACCCTGCTGGTGACCACCGGTTCGGAAGCGGTGGAAAACGCGGTCAAAATCGCCCGCGCGGCGACCGGGCGTAGCGGCACCATCGCCTTTACCGGCGCCTATCATGGCCGTACCCATTACACCCTGTCGTTAACCGGTAAAGTGAACCCTTACTCCGCGGGTATGGGGTTAATGCCGGGCCACGTTTATCGCGCGCTCTACCCGTGCGCGCTGCACGGCATCAGCGATGATGACGCGATCGCCAGCATCCATCGCATCTTCAAAAATGACGCCGCGCCGGAAGATATCGCCGCTATCGTCATTGAACCCGTCCAGGGCGAAGGCGGTTTCTACGCCGCCTCCCCGGCCTTTATGCAGCGCCTGCGCGCGCTGTGTGATGAGCACGGCATCATGCTGATCGCCGATGAAGTCCAGAGCGGCGCGGGCCGTACCGGCACGCTGTTCGCAATGGAGCAGATGGGCGTGGCGCCGGATATCACCACCTTTGCCAAATCCATCGCCGGCGGTTTCCCGCTGGCGGGCGTCACCGGACGGGCGGAAGTCATGGACGCCATCGCACCGGGCGGATTGGGCGGCACCTATGCCGGCAACCCGATTGCCTGCGCCGCCGCGCTGGCGGTACTCAAGGTTTTCGAACAGGAAAACCTGTTGGAAAAAGCCAATCAGCTCGGCGACAAGCTGCGTAAAGGCCTGCTCAATATCGCCGAAACACATCGCGAAATCGGCGACGTCCGCGGCCTGGGGGCGATGATCGCCATTGAACTCTTTGAAGAGGGCGATCACAGCAAACCCAACGCCAAACTGACGGCGGATATCGTCGCCCGCGCGCGGGATAAAGGCCTGATCCTGCTCTCCTGCGGGCCGTACTACAACGTGCTGCGTATTCTGGTGCCGCTGACTATCGAAGATGCGCAGATCGCGCAGGGACTGAAGATTATCGCCGACTGTTTTAACGAAGCTAAACAAGGCTAACACTCCTGCACCGGATGGCGACGCTCACGCGCCCCGTCCGGTTGCCTGTCGGTCGGATTGGGCGCAATCGCCATCCGACAAACGGTGCCAAAAAACAATAAAAGGGGTTAATGATGGGGCAACTGTCGCAATCACATGATTTAGGGGGCGGGCTGAAATCACGCCACGTCACCATGTTATCTATTGCCGGCGTTATCGGCGCAAGTTTGTTTGTCGGTTCCAGCGTCGCCATTGCCGAAGCGGGCCCGGCGGTGCTGCTCTCCTACCTGTTCGCCGGGCTATTGGTGGTGATGATTATGCGTATGCTGGCCGAAATGGCCGTCGCCACCCCGGATACGGGCTCCTTTTCGACCTACGCCGACAAAGCGATCGGCCGCTGGGCGGGTTATACCATCGGCTGGTTGTACTGGTGGTTCTGGGTCCTGGTGATTCCCCTGGAAGCCAATATCGCCGCCATTATTCTCAACTCGTGGATCCCCGGCGTACCGGTATGGCTATTCTCGCTGGTCATCACCCTTGCCCTCACCGGCAGTAATCTGCTGAGCGTCAAAAACTACGGCGAATTCGAGTTCTGGCTGGCTATCTGCAAAGTTATCGCCATTCTGGCCTTTATCGTGCTGGGCGCGGTGGCCATCACCGGCTTCTATCCCTATGCCGAAGTGAGCGGGATTTCGCGTCTGTGGGATCACGGCGGCTTTATGCCTAACGGCTTCGGCGCGGTGCTCAGCGCGATGCTTATTACCATGTTCTCATTTATGGGCGCGGAGATCGTCACCATTGCCGCCGCCGAATCGGATACCCCGGATAAACATATCGTTCGCGCCACAAATTCCGTAATCTGGCGCATCTCTATCTTCTATCTGTGCTCCATTTTCGTGGTCGTCTCGTTGATTCCGTGGAACATGCCGGGGCTGAAGAACGTCGGTTCATACCGTTCGGTACTGGAGTTACTGCATATCCCCTACGCCAAACTGATTATGGACGGCGTGATCCTGCTGTCGGTGACCAGTTGCCTGAACTCGGCGCTGTATACCGCTTCGCGAATGCTCTATTCCCTGAGCCGCCGCGGCGATGCGCCAGCCATAATGGGCAAAACCAACCGCAGTAAAACGCCGTATGTGGCGGTGCTGCTCTCCACCGGCGCGGCCTTCTTAACCGTAGTGGTGAACTACTATGCCCCGGCGAAGGTCTTTAAATTCCTCATCGATAGCTCCGGCGCCATCGCCCTGCTGGTCTATCTGGTCATTGCCGTATCTCAGTTGCGGATGCGCAAAATCCTGCTGGCGAAAGGCGGTGAAATTCGCCTTAAGATGTGGCTCTATCCGTGGCTCACCTGGCTGGTTATCGCCTTTATCACCTTCGTACTGGTAGTGATGCTGTTCCGTCCGGCGCAGCAGCTGGAGGTCATTTCCACCGGCGCGCTGGCGATCGCTATCATCTGTACGGTGCCGATTATGTCGCGCTGGAAAAAGCTGCTATTGTGGCAAAAACTGCCGCTACAAAATACGCGTTAACCCTGTTCCCGGCGCAGGCCGGGAAATGTATTCAGGAGCAAGACTATGACCGCCATTCCCCAAGCGACGGCCATTGATGGATACCGCTGGTTGAAGAACGACATCATCCGCGGCGTTTATCAGCCTGATGAAAAACTGCGTATGAGCCTGCTGACGTCGCGCTATGAGCTTGGCGTCGGGCCGCTGCGAGAAGCGCTCTCGCAGCTGGTGGCCGAGCGGCTGGTGACGGTGGTCAATCAAAAAGGCTATCGCGTCGCCTCGATGTCCGAGGCGGAACTCCTCGATATTTTCGATGCCCGCGCCAATATGGAAGCCATGCTGGTGCGCCTCGCCATTGAGCGCGGCGGCGATGAGTGGGAAGCCGAGCTGCTGGCCCGCGCGCATCTGCTTAATAAGCTGGAATCCAGCGAAGCAAGTGAGCGCTTACTCGATGAATGGGATCAGCGCCATCAGGCGTTTCATACCGCCATTGTCGCCGGCTGTGGTTCGCAGTATTTACTGCAGATGCGCGAACGGCTGTTCGATCTGGCGGCGCGCTACCGCTTCATCTGGCTGCGCACCACGGTGCTGTCGGTAGAAATGCTGGAAGATAAACATGTCCAGCACCAGACGCTGCTGGAAGCCATTCTGGCGCGAGATGCCGAGCGAGCCAGCGCGCTCATGCGCGAGCACTTACTTACCCCCATCCCGATTATCCAACAGGCGATGGCCGGCAAACTGCTGTCGCAGCAATCCTGATTCAGGCAGCGGGCTTTTTATAATACGGCAGTTGTGTGACCGGATACTCGTAGTGTTCCTCCACCACGCAACGGTCCGGCGTCGCCATTCCCGAGTAGAAGAAAAAGTACTCCTGACTGTCCGGGAAAAAGACCAGATCGTCGCCGTTGCGAAAGCTGGTTACCCGATAGGGAATATGATTTTTGGTCTGCGCCTGACGCATGCCGGAAGCCACCTGGAAATGGTCGCCCCACTTCATGGTCGATAGCTGGTAATGGAAACGCGAGATGGTCACATTTTTGCGTAAAGAGCAGGACAATTTTACCGCTGTGCCGGCGAAAGCCGGAGAAAGAAAGAAGCTTAATAAACTGATAGATAATAGAAATTTCATGAAGGTCTTATAATTTTAGGGTCAATATTTGACGGTAACATGATTTTCCTGCGCAGGCAGGGATCGCGGCGGATTTTCTTGCCGCCGCGCCCTATTCCAGGAATATTCCTAATTATTCTCGCCGCGTAGCACCTCGCGAAAGTGCATCACCAGCGGGCGCTGGTTGGCTTTGTGCCATACCGCCCACAGCTGGGTCGAATAGCTCATCCACGGAATTTCCCGCAGCACGACCCCCTCAGGGGCGTTATGCCGCAGGCTGTGCTGGATCAGCGCCACGCCCAGTCCCGCCGCCACCAGCCCCAGGGCCGTTAATGGCTCTCCGGCTTCCAGACGAATATCCGGATTAAAGCCCGCACGCACGCAGGCGGCGACAAAATCATCGCGCGAATGGGCATCGTCGTTATGGATAACCGCGATCCACTGCTGATCGGCCAGCTGCGCCGGCTGCAAGTTTTCCGCCGCGGCCAGCGGATGATTCTGCGGCAAAGCCAGCAGCATCCGGTCATCAAGTACCTGGGTATACTCCAGATCCTGTTCGCCCGCCGAAGGCGGCATGTCCACCAGCGAGAAGTCCAGGCTGCGCTGGCGCAGGCCCTCAATCTGCGTGGCGGGCGGCTGGCTATACAGCGCAATATGCACGTCCGGGCGCGACGTTCGCAGGGTGCGCAGAGCGGTAGAAAGCACGCCCGAGTGCATGGCGTTTTCGATATAACCGATACACAACCCGCCATCTTCGCCGCGCCCCAGCCGTTTACCTAATGATTCGAGACGGTTGGCGTGGGTCAGCAACGAGCGCGTTTCGGCCAGAAACGTCTGCCCGTCCGCCGTCAGACGAATACGCTGCTGGTTACGTTCAAACAGCATCAGCCCTAGGCGCTCCTCCAGCTGGGCTATCTGGCGGCTGAGCGGCGACTGTGAAATATGTAAGCGTTCGGCGGCACGGCCAACATGCTCCTCTTCCGCTACCACCACAAAGTACTTCAACTGGCGTAAATCAATCATGTGAGACCTCAAAGGACTTAAGTCAGACGAATTATGTCCTATCAAGTCATAACACCGCAAGGTATTGTGATCTCCGTCACAGGGCGACAGCACAAATCGCCCGCACAGAACCCTTCCCAGACGGGAACTCAATATTGAGGACATCTTAGATGAGCATCAAACATATTCTGCCAGGCAACATTGGTTTAGGCGGCGCGCCGCTGGGTAACATGTTCCGTAACATCCCGGAAGACGAGGCGCACGCCACCGTCGCCGCCGCCTGGGATCTGGGCGTTCGTTACTTCGATACCGCACCGCTGTACGGGTCCGGTCTTTCTGAAATCCGGATGGGCGAAGCGCTCTCGCAATACCCTCGCGACCAGTTCGTTCTGAGCAGCAAAGTCGGCCGCATCATGCTTGATGAAATGGAAGACCCGGCGACGCGTGATTTTGGTGAGAAAGGCGGTCTTTTCGAATACGGCCTGAAGAACAAAATCCTCAACGACTACTCGGCCGACGCCACCCTGCGTTCTATTGAAGACAGTTTAAAACGGCTGAAAACCGACCATCTCGACATCGTATGGATCCACGATCCGGCGCAAGATTTCTACGGCGACAGCTGGCTGGAGCAGTTCAACATCGCCCGTACCGGCGCCTTCCGCGCGCTGACCCGCCTGCGTGAAGAAGGCGTAATAAAGGCATGGGGGCTGGGCGTGAACCGCGTCGAACCTTGCGAATTGACCTTAGCGCTCGACGAGCCGAAGCCTGATGCGTTCCTTCTGGCTGGCCGCTACTCGCTGCTGGACCACAAACGCGCCCTGCAGCGCCTGATGCCGGAAGCGCTGGAACAGAATGTCGATATTGTCGTCGGCGGCCCTTACAGCTCGGGCGTTCTCGCCGGCGGTGAACACTTCGAATACCAGAAAGCCTCTGCGGCGATCCACCAGCAGGTGGCACAGATCAAGGCCATTGCCGCCCGTCATCAGGTGGATGTGAAAGCCGCTGCGCTGCAGTTTGCCCTGGTTCATCCGGCGGTGGCCGCCGTAATCCCAGGCTCCAGCCGTCCGGGCCGTATGGCGGAAGAGCTGGCCGCGCTGAAAGCGACCATCCCAGCCGCTTTCTGGGATGAGATGCGCAGTCAGAATCTGGTGGCTGATAACGCGCCGCTGCCGATTCGTTAATTTTAGCGGGGCCGCAGGGCCCCTCTTAAAACAAGAGAGACACCATGAAACTGGATCTAACTCATAAAGTCGCCGTGGTGAGCGGCTCCACTTCCGGCATCGGGCTTGGCATCGCTAAAGGCCTTGCTCAGGCGGGCGCGACCGTGGTCATCGTCGGCCGTCAACGGCGCGGTGTTGATACCGCCATAGCGGCGATTAATGCCGAATACCCCGATGCGCAACTGCGCGGAGTGGTCGCCGACCTCAGCACTGAAGAAGGCGTCAGCGCCCTGCTCGCCGCCGAGGCGCATGCTGATGTGGTGGTTAACAACCTCGGCATCTTTAACGATAAAGATTTCTTTAGCGTGCCGGATAGCGAGTGGCTGCACTTTTATAACGTCAACGTGCTTTCCGGCGTGCGCCTGTCGCGCCACTACGCGCAGGGGATGATCGATAACGGCTGGGGACGCATTATTTTCGTCTCCTCGGAATCCGGCGTCGCGATTCCTGCCGACATGATCAACTACGGCGTGACCAAAAGCGCCAACCTCGCGGTCTCCCACGGACTGGCGAAACGGCTCGCCGGTACCGGCGTCACCGTTAACGCCATTCTACCTGGCCCCACCTTCACTGAAGGTTTGCAGGAGATGCTGGCGGAGGCCGCTACGCAATCTGGCCGCAGCCCGCGTGAGCAGGCTGATGAATTTGTGAAGACCGCACGCCCAAGCTCGATTATCCAGCGGGCGGCGGACGTCGACGAAGTGGCGAACCTGGCGGTATATCTCGCCTCGCCGCTCTCGTCGGCCACCACTGGCGCGGCGCTGCGCGTCGATGGCGGCGTCGTCGACACCCTGGCAATGTAATTCTAATTATCTGAAATAAAGAGAGAAATAAAATGGCTACTACCACTGTATCTATCGAAATCCCGGCTTCTGTCGACCAGGTTTGGCAACTGATGGGCGGCTTTGACTCGCTGCCCGACTGGCTGCCGTTCATCCCGAAAAGCGTGGTGAGCGAAGGGGGACGCGTGCGTACGCTGACCACATCCGATGGCGGCACGGTCATTGAACGTCTGGAAGCGTTTGATAACCGCCAGCGCAGCTATAGCTACTCGATCATCCAGGCGCCGTTCCCGGTCGTGGATTACCTCTCCACTATCGCGGTAGTGGCAACTGCCGATAGCAATATCACCCGCGTTGAGTGGTCCGGCAGCTTCACGCCGGTTAACGTCAGCGACGCGGATGCCGAAGCGCTGTTTAGCGGTATTTATCGCGACGGCCTGCAGGCGTTGAAAAATAACTTTAGCGCCTGATTGTTGTCAGGAATGGCCAGGCCATTCCTTTTATGAACAAAAGAAGAAAAGTCTATTGCCCGTTGCCCTCTTTTTCAGACAACGGGCGGGACCTATCCTTTACGCCATCACGTTGCAACGGGCAACGTTAACGAAACAACTTAACAGGATTATGAACATGAAAACCGTATCGACTATTTTTTCCGCAGCTGCACTTTCACTTTTTGCCTTTACCGCTTCCGCGCATAGCGTGACTGCAACCGGTAATACCCTTGACTCCGCTGAAGCGGTGATTGCCAAAAAAGCGAAAGAGCTGAATGCGACTGATTATAAAATCACCAGCGCCCATATGGGGAATAAGGTGACGATGAGCGCGGAACTGTACAAGTAAAGTCGGGTCCCCTTCAGAACCCCGGCGACTCAGCATCTTGAGTTGGCCGGGGGCTAAGAATTCTCACTCTCCAGCCGCCGATTGTTTCACTTGCAATTAACCCTGTCCCTTGCATTCCTCTCTGCGTTTACGCTCATCAACAAATAATACTTCGGTATTAATCCCCCTCTATACCGCTTAAATAAGTCTCATAAAGAACATTAAAAAGCAGTTTTATTTTTAAACTGAGATTGGTCGACACTACTCAACTCATAGTCTACAATGATGATTGATAACCATTTATTGCAAATGTGAATGATTATCAGGCTTTCCAGTTAGTTTAAAAAAATAGCATAACGATGTTTAAATAACTCATTTTAAACGAGCAAAAAATGGCAGATAACAATATAAAAATTTATCATTCCCGTTATAGCAAGTTGATAAAACTACTGGACTTTCTCACCGTCAACGTTTTGATTTTTATCTATTTAAAATATTTTTATACTGAACCCACAACCGCTTCCGCGCTCGTTGGAATTATCTATTCATTAGTATTTATAAGAATTAATGAGTATTTTCATTTGTATTCAGGGCAATTTAAAGGGCACTATTTCACAAAATCAGCAGCGCTTATTTTAAGCGTATGCCTGAGCAGTATTGTTTCATTCTTATTTTTCGTCGTCGCCGAGTGGTTAATTAATACGCAATCAGTCGTTAATTTTATTCCGCTGGCCGCCAGTCTGGCGAAATGCTCAATATTTATATTTCTCATTGTCTTCGTGGTGCGGGCAATCACTGCCCATTATCTGTTTAACTCGGTGTTACGGGTCGCGATTCTCGGTATTACGCCCGCGGGCCTGGCCATTGAGCAGGCTTTACAAAAAGAGTACTCACAACGCGGTATCATCATCAGCTATTTTGAAGACCGCAACAACCAGCGAGATAGCCGGCTGATGAGTATTGAAAGAAAAGGCAACTCGCGCGATCTGCTGGCTCTGGCGAAGACAGGCGACGTTGATGAAATTTATATCGCGCTCCCCATGGTTGCACAGCAGCGCATTAAGCAATTTCTCAATGAATTCTCTGACACAACCGTCGATGTATTCCTGGTACCGGACCTGTTCTCTTACAGCTCACATATTTCCCAGCTGCGCATGTTCGGCAATCTGCAAACTATCAGTATCTTCACTTCGCCTTTTGATGGCGAAGGGGCAATCATCAAGCGTATTGAAGATATCATTCTCGGTTCTTTCTTTACCTTAATTAGCCTGCCGGCGATGCTGTTTGTGGCGATTGGTATCAAGCTCACCTCTCCGGGGCCGATTTTATTTAAACAGAATCGTTATGGCCTCAACGGTAAACAAATAGAAGTCTGGAAATTCAGAACCATGCGGGTCATGGAAAATAGCGCCGTGGTCACTCAGGCGACTCGCAACGATCCACGCATCACCAAATTCGGCGCGTTTTTGCGTAAAACCTCACTGGATGAACTGCCGCAGTTTTTCAACGTGCTACAGGGGCGGATGTCGATCGTCGGTCCCCGCCCGCACGCGGTGGCGCATAACGAGCAGTACCGCGTGCTGGTGGAGAACTACATGATTCGCCATAAGGTTAAACCAGGTATCACCGGACTGGCGCAGATTAACGGCTTCCGCGGTGAGACCGACACACTGGACAAAATGGAGAAGCGAATTCAGTACGACCTGGCCTACATCCAGTCGTGGTCGCTGTTCCTCGATCTCAAAATCGTCTTTTTGACTTTCTTCCGGGGCTTTGTTGGCAAAAATGCGTTCTAGGTTCGCCGTTCTGGCCGGTTTGCTGTCTGTGCCTTATGCACACGCAGACCTGCAGGCAAAACCGCATACCGGGGTTGCCGGCATCGATTTCGAGAGCCAGTTGGGTTATGACATCGGTTACGATGACAACGTGACCTGGCAGCGTTACGACCAAAATAAAATCGGCTCCAGCTACCAGAATATTAAGCCTGTCGTCAAAGCTATCGGCGAACGTTATGAAGACCGCTACCTGTTGATGTATTCCGGCGATTACCGCAACTATGGCAACGATAGCGCAGATAATCGCAACAACCATTTTTTTATGTTTAACGGCAAGTGGCGATTTGGCAGCATGCACGGGCTGTCGCTGGATCTCGATGAGACGCTGGGTCATGAAGAGCGCGGCCGCGACACCACCGAAGGCTTTTTGCCCGAGCAGTTTAAAGAGTTTGGCATCAACAAGCCGATCGGCACCCGCTTCTTTAACAGCGAGCTGCGTTACAGCTACGGCGCGCCGGAAGGGCGCGGTAAAGTTGAAGTCGCGCTACTGCATAAACAATTGCGCTTTCGCGACCTCGACAGCATCAAAGACGCCAGCGATGACTTTAACTATTACATGCACGATCAGGAGTGGCATGAAAACAGCCTGGTGGCCGAAGTGTTTGACCAGAAAGCCAAAACGCTGCGCTACCGCTATAGCTTTATCACCAACCAGCGCCGCTACGAGCTGAATCCGTTAAAAGACAGCAATGAGTATTATCTACTGGTCGGCATGAAGAATCGCCTGTCGGGTAAAACGGAGATTAACGGTAACGTCGCCTGGCTCTACAAAGACTTTATCCATAACCCGGACTCACAGGGTTTTAACGGCCTGAACTGGGATATCAACGCCGACTGGAAACCGCTGGAACAAATGAAAGTTAACCTACACAGCTCCCAGCGCATCAAGGACCCCACCGACTCCGGCGGCTATATCCTGGTGTCGAATTTCGGCGTCGGCTATGAACATCACTGGCTGGTGGATCGTTTCTCAACTCTGGTCGATTATTCATATATCACTGAAGACTATAAGCATCAGAGTAATAAGCGCAAAGATAAGTCTAATCTGCTGTCGCTGACCTTTAACTATGATTTCCGACCATCGGTTAACTTTAAGCTGAAGCTGCAATGGAACACCATGCACTCAAATAAAGATACGGACACTTTTTATATTGGCCCGGACTACTCGCATGCGGTTGACCGCACCCTGGGCTACGACGATTCGGCCATTATTTTTATGACGCAGGTACAACTATGACCTTTTTAAACAGGACACTGGTGATGCTTCCGCTGCTGGCGCTACTGCTGGCGGGCTGTTCAACGCCGCCGCAGACCATTAAAACGCCGCCGGACGCCGTCTACCTTTTGGACCAGGGCGATGAAGTCAATATTGCGGTCTCCGGGGAGCAGGATCTGACGATGCGGGTAAAAATCGATAATAGCGGCAGCATTGATTACCCCTATATCGGATCGCTGCTGTTAAAAGGCAAAACGCCTGAACAGGTGAGTAATGAAATCGCCGATAAACTGCGCGGTAACTACCTACAGGCGCCGATGGTCACGGTGAGCATCGCCGAATACCGCAAAGTTTATCTGCTCGGCGAAGTGAAAAAACCGGATGGTTATGCCTGGGAGCCGGGTTTAACGGCGGAAAAAGCCATCGCCCTGGCCGGCGGTTTCACCGACCGCGCCGATCGTCATGATATTCAAATTCGACAGGCCCGCGGCGGAAGGCTGCTGGAAAATGTCGCCGCCGACTCCTCCGTGCAGGCAGGAGATACCATCATTATTGGCATGAGTTTCTTCTGATATGGCAATTTCACTGGTCGAAAACGCGAAAAAGAAAGAAGGCTTTATCGACTTCACGCCTTATTTCAACAAAATTAAGCACAAGCTTATCTGGTGCCTGGCGGTGGTGATTGTCGCCGCCGTGGCGTCATTTATTCTGACGCGCTTTATGTCTTCCAGCTACACGGCGACCGCTACCGTACTGTTCAAAGCGCAGTCGCAGGACGTCTCTCCTCTGCCGCGACTGGAAAACTACGATTCCACGCGCAGCGATTACTACGAGACCAAGTACGCGTTAATGGGGTCACGAGTAGTGCTCGATGCCGCGGTGCGTAAATTAAAGCTGGAGCAGGATAACGAATTTAACGGCGGCGATAATCTCGACGAAACCGCGCGTATTAATAATGCTATTCAGGCGCTGCAAAAAAGCCTGACCATTTCCGGCGTGCGCACCACCCAACTGGTTGCCGTATCGATGGAAGCGAAATCACCGCAGAAAGCCGCCGATATCGCCAACGGCGTCGCCCAGGCCTTCATCGATTACAGCCTGCAGCAGAAGCAAAACACCTTGCTTCAGGCGCAGGGCTGGAACGAAAAAATGATGGACGACCTGAAAACCAAAATGGATCAGCAGAAGGCGGACATCGATAACTTCCTCAAGCAGAACGGATTACTAACCTTCCGCAGCATGGATGGTTATGAGACCGAGCGGCTGGGGATTGTGATTAACCATCTGGCCGACGCCACCCAGCGCCGCCTGAAAGCGCAGACGGTATGGGACAAGGTCCGCCGCCAGCAGGGTAAACCGGTAGAACAGATTATCTCGCTGCCGGAAATCTCCGGCCATCCGCAGGTGCAGGATTTACGCATTGCGCTCATCCAGACGCGGCGCAATCTTTCCGAAGCGGCCAAACACTACGGCCCGCAGCATCCGAAATATCTGCAGGCCCAGGCGCAGCTGCAGGCGGTGAATGCCCAGCTCGGCCAGGTATTGGGCGAGCTGTTTAACGGCCTGCGCCAGCAGTATCAAATCGCCCTCGACGATGAGCAGCACTACCAAAAAATGCTCAACGATCAGAAGGCCGATTTCCAGGCGCTCGGCGCCAAGCGCGACCAGTACAACACCATGACCACCGCGCTGAATAAAACCGAAGAGCTTTATAAATCACTGTACCAGCGCGCTAACGAGCAGAAATTGTCAGAGACCTTCTCGGTACCGGATGAAGTCATTTACGACGCCGCCGTACCGCCGGCTCGTCCATCTAAACCCCAGCGCGGCCTGTTGATCGTGATGATTACCCTGATGGCGCTGGCGCTGTATATCATGTACCTGATAGTCAGTACCGCGCTGGATAAAACGGTGAATAGCCTCAGCGAGCTCAAAGCGAAAACCGCCCTCGATGCCAGCGGCGAATTTCCGCTACTGGCGCATCTGGAAAACGCGCAGCAGATTTTCCATAACGTGCTCTACGCCGATATGATCCACAGCCTGCGGCTGGCGTTGCTCAATCAGCGCGATAAACCCGCCACCATCCTGGTGACTTCGGTACAATCCCGCTCCGGCAGTTCGTATATTGCCGAACTGCTGGCCTGCTCAGCCAGCAAATCGCGTAAAACGCTGCTGATTGACCTCGACTACCTGGCCACTCAGGGATTATCGGCGAAATTTCCGCAACATAAACAGGGCTTCAGTCAATTGCTGAACGGCGAGTGCATGCCGGAGCAGTCCATCGTCAAACTGGATGATCAACTGGACTTTATGCCCCGCGGCAAACTCAACGATTCTTCGCTGCTATTGCTCACTTCTGAGCGCCTGCCGGCGCTGCTGGCAACGTTGCATCAAACTTACGATACGCTAATCATCGACGCCCCGGCGCTGAACCAGGCTCAGGATAGCCTGCTGTTGGCGGCACAAAGCGATATTACTCTGATGGTGGTGAAGGCCGGCGAGCAGGCTCCGCGGATCCGCAAAGCGGAACAACGTCTGCAGAGCGCGGGTAGTAGCCGGGTGGCGAGCGTGCTTAACCAGGTGCGCGAAGAACACCTGGAAACGCAGGAAGGTAAACGCCTGCTTGAGCGCCAGATGCACGAACTCATTGCTCCGAAATAGCGCCTATGAATCTGATTAAGAGTATTTCATCCATCGCCAGTTCATCGGTGCTTTCGCAGCTGATCGGCGCCTTTTCGGTCTGGCTTATCTCTCATCGCTATGGGATGGCGGAGGTCGGCCATTACGCGATGATCTACAGCAATGTACTGATCGGCGCGCAGGTCTGTACCTTTGCCTCGCAGTTGCTAATCCCCCGTCAGGAGGATCACGAGCTTGGGCAAAACGTGGTGTTCTGCCTGCTGCAGAGTCTGCTGATGGCCCTCCCCTGGGCGGTCATCACCGGGCTTATCTTCGAACTTAACATTGCGTTTCTCTATTTGCTGACCTTTGGCTATGCGCTGGTGCTGGTGGCGGAAAACCTTTCCCTGCGCGGCGGTAACTATCCTTTCCTGACCTTCCAGCGCATTGCGGTGTCGCTGGTGGTCGCTATTGCGCTGCTGGTGATGCCCAACCCAACGCTGTTTTATCTGGCGTGGATGGTCGGCATCCTGCTGCTGCTGGTCGCCTGCCTGATTCGCCTGTTTAACTTCAAAAGCTTAACGTTGCGCCACTTTTCGATTGCGACGAATGTACGTTTTTTACGCGAGCACTGGCAGCATATCAGCCGCGTCGGCAGCGCCGAGGTACTGGCGATGGCCAGTAATAACCTGCCGACGATGCTGATTAACATCTGGTTCTCGCCGCTGGTCGCCGGCTACTTTTCGGTGGTCAGCCGTTTCTGCCTGTCGCCGGTGATGATTATCGGTAACGCCGTGCGCAACTCCATCTTTTCTAAATGGTCGATGGATTTTCGTAACCGCACCTTTAACTATCCGGAATATAAAAAAGTTCGCCTGCTGCTGCTGGGCGCCGCCGCGGTTTGCATCCTTGGTATCTGGATTTTCTATCCGCTGGTGATGCGCCTTGGCTTTAGCGAGGAGTGGCTGAATTCGATCCCCACCTCGCGCTACATGCTGCCTTATCTGTTCGCCGCGCTGGCGGTCAGCCCGCTGACGGTGATCGAACTGATCTTCGGCTCCCGGCGCTACTTTTTGCGTATTCAGATTGAGCAGTTGCTGATTATCGTCATCGCCTTCATCGCCTTGCCGTACTTTGGCGTCAGTTATGAAATCGCCCTGCTGGCCTTCTCGTTCCTGACCTTCGCGCGTTACTTGTTCATTTTGCTCAAAATGAATCAGCGGGCGAAAACGCTTTCGCTGCAGGAGCAGAAAATATGCAGCTAAACACCGGCCGCTATCTCGAAGCCTATGCCCTGATGACGCTGGTGTTCTGCGGTACGGTCCAGTATTTCACCGGTATCGCGGCCGTGCTGTGGCTGCCATTTTTTCTGGTGCTGGTGATGGCGGTGCTGCTCCTGATGCAGAGCCGCCCGCAGCCGCTGGCGCTCACCGGGCGGGAAAAGCTAATACTGGCGCTGTATCTGACCTTTATCGTACTCGGACTGGTCTCAACGGTACTACAGTCAGGGGTCGTCACCGCCATCGTCGGCTTTAAAAACGAGCTGGCGCTCTCGCTGCTGATGTTTTGCATGCTGCTGGGGATGTTTAGTGAATCACAGCTGTACCGTCTGACGCGGCTTTTCTACTGGATCTACTATGTGCAGATCCCGGTCGCTATCTATCAGGTGATTTTCGTGGTGCCTAAACGGGTGGCATTTCGCGGCGAAGATGAGAAATGGGACTCGGTGGTCGGCACTTTCGGCGGCGACCCGATGGGCGGCGGCAACACCGCGGCGATGGGGATGTTCTGTCTGCTGATCATGCTCATGAAAGTGTCAGAGTTTAAGCACGGCATCTGCTCATTTAAATCGCTGGTGATCCACATCGCGCTGGGTTTCTTCCTCTGCGTGGTGGGGGAAGTAAAATTCGTCATTCTACTGTCACCGTTCCTGCTGGCCCTGCTGTGGATCCTGCCCGGCTACGTGAGCGGCGTGAGTAAAGTTAGCCTGCGATCGCTGCTGATCATCGCCGCCGGCATGGCGCTATTAATTTTTGTCGCCATTACCGTGTTGGCCTCCAACTATTCCTCGGCCTTCGGCGGCGACCCGACCAAAAGCGCGCTGTCGGTGTTTATCGATTCACTGGGCTATATTTTTGATACTAACTACATTATGCCCAGCGGCGAACTGGGGCGTTTTACCACCCTCTTCTTCTGGCTGCAGCATAACGAACTATTTGGTCCTGGCGGCATGCTGTTTGGTTACGGTCTTAACGCCACCAACAGCGGCAGTACCGTCTCGCCGGGCTATATCGGCGTCTGGTATCACCTGATCCTCGATTCCACCGCCTTAAGCATGCTGCTGTGGGAAGTGGGGATTATCGGCATCATTCTGTTCATTGGCACCATCGCCTCCATCCTGGTCGCCATGCGGCCGAAAGAGACCTTTTCGCGCCACGATCTCAAGCTTGAGGATCTGCAACTCCTTAGCGCGGCGCCGGCGTTCTACGTTTTTGTTATCGGCTGTCTGCTCAGCCTGCCCTACAGCCAGATCCTGATGATCATTCCCATGCTACAGTTTTTATTATGGTTATCCCTTGGGGCGCTGATTGTCATCCACCGCGCTGTCCGTCTTAACTCCGGTACCCACTATGAATAAAACGCCATCCATTACCGTCAGCATCAAGACCCTGAACGAAGCGCAGGGCATCGAGAAAACGATCGATAGCGTGCGCAAACAGCTGCAACCGTACCCGCATCAAATCATCGTCGCCGACAGCTTATCAACGGATAACACCCGCGAACTGGCTATCGCGAAAGGCGCGATGGTGGTGTGTCTGGATAACGCCGCCGACCGCTGCTGCGGTATCGGCCACCAGCTGGGCTGGCTGTATAGCGAAGGCGATTATCTGCTGCTGCTGGATGGCGATATGGAGCTGGAGCCGGGCTTTCTGGATACCGCGGTCGAATTCCTGGAAACGCATCCGGAGTACGCGGGAGTCGCCGGCAGCGTCGAGATGGATGATGCCTCTAACTATGAGTTCAAATCGCGCAAGCAGCGCCTGCATCTGATCTATCCACAGGGCGACACCGATCATCTGGGCGGCGGCGGCCTGTATCGTCGTGAAGCGATCGCGAAAATCGGCTATCTGACCAACCTCAACCTGCACGGCTACGAAGAAGCGGAGCTGGGCATTCGTTTACAAGCAGCAGGTTACAAACTGCATCGCCTGGCGGCACCCTACTTTAGCCACGCTTCTTACACCATGCCAACCTTTAAAATGCTGGCCTACCGTTGGAAGAACGGCTTTCTGTGGGCGCCGGGCGAGTTGCTCCGAAACTGCTGGGGTAAAGCCCATTTCCCGGCGGCGCTGCGGATTGTACGTAATGAGCTGCTCTTCACCCTCTATCTGCTGGTTTTACTGATTTGTCTACTGACCTTCAATGGCAAGGTTATCGCCATTGCCCTGCTGCCGCTGCTGGCGTTTATCGCTCTGAAGGCCATTAAAAATAAATCGCTGCGCGATGGCGTGCAGAGCGCGATTAACTTATCGCTATTTTCAGCGGGGCTGCTGCGCGGGGTGATTAATTCAGTGCGCGATCCGATGAAACGCCCGGCGGTGACCGTCTCGAATCCACAGCATATTGATACTGAAAATGAAAATTCTCTTCGTTAACAAATTCTTCTTTATCAAAGGCGGCGCGGAAACCGTTTATTTTCAGGAGCGCGACGCGATGCTGCAAGCCGGCTACCAGGTGGTCGACTTCAGCATGCTGCACGCGGAAAATAAACCGTCGCCGTGGGAGGAATTTTTCGTCCATAACGTCGATTACCACGACAGCCACGGCCTGATGAGCAAAATCAAAGCTGGGGTGGACTTTATTTATAATGCCGAGGCCTGCGCGAAGCTCAACACGCTTTTGTTGCGCGAGCGGCCGGATATTGTTCATTTTCATAATATCTATCATCAGCTTACGCCTGCCGTTATCGGCGTGGCGAAACGCTTTGGCTGCAAAACGGTACTCACCGCCCACGATTACAAAATCGTCTGTCCTTCGTACACCATGCTGCGCGATGGTCATGTCTGCGAAGAGTGTCTGACCGGGTCAGTGATCAACGCTTTTCGTCACCGCTGCCAGCAGGGCGATACTTTCAAAAGTCTGCTGCTATCGTTGGAAGCCTACTGGCAGAAGTTCGCCAAAAATTACGCCATGCTCGACTGTATCATCGCTCCAAGCGAGTTTATGCGCCAGACCCTGCTGCGTAAGCTGCCCGACGCCCGCATTGAAGTGATCGTCAACGGTATTGATGCCAATAGCACCATGCCCGGCGAAACTGCGGGCGACTATTTTCTTTATATTGGCCGTCTGAGCCGGGAAAAAGGCGTACCGACGCTGGCGCAGGCGCAGCAAAAAATGCGGGAGGCGATGCCGCTTAAGATTGTCGGCGACGGCCCATTGGGCGCAGACCTGCGCGCGCGTTTCAGCGGCCCGCAGTTCCTTGGCTATATGAAACACGGCGAGGAGCTGAATAACCTTATTCGCGGGGCCCGCGCGGTAGTCGTCCCCTCTGAATATTATGAAAACTGCTCCATGTCGGTGCTCGAAGCCATGGCTTTTGGCCGCCCGGTGATCGGCGGCAATATTGGCGGTATCCCGGAACAGATCCGTGACGGCGTCGACGGCTATCTGGTTGAACCCGGCAATAGCGACGCGCTGGCGCAACTGATGGACAAACTGGCTGCAGACCCTGAGCTGGCCCGCAATATGGGAATTAACGCCCGCCAGCGGCTGGAAGAAAAATACGATCTCGCCCGCCACATGCAGGTGCTGCAGGCGCTTTATGAACAACTTGTCGGGGAGAAAAAATGACCATCAACGTCACGGTATTAGGCACGCGCGGGATCCCCGATGTGCAGGGCGGCGTCGAAACTCACTGCCAGAATTTATACCCGGAAATCTATCGCCAGGGCAGCGCGGAAGTCTGCGTGATCGCCCGCTCGCCCTATGTGAACTACCGACGTAGCGAATATCAGGGCGTTAAACTCAAGAGTCTGTGGGCGCCGAAAAGCCGTAAATTCGAGGCTATTATTCACTCGGCGCTGGCGGCGTTCAGTACCTTATTCGACGGCTCCAACGTGGTTCACGTTCACGCCGTCGGCCCCGGCCTGGTGGTGCCGTTGCTGCGTCTGCTGGGAAAACGCGTCGTCTTTACCCATCATGGCCCGGATTACGATCGGCAGAAATGGGGCCGGATGGCCAAAGAGATGCTGCGCCTTGGCGAAAAATGGGCGGTGAAATACGCCAATGAAGTGATCGTCATTTCCGAGGTCATCAATAATCTGATTAAGCACAAGCATGGCCGCCATAACGCCCATGTTATCTACAACGGCGTGCGCCAGGCCGACCTGCCTCCTGCGGATCGGCAGGCGGAGATCCTCGATAAATACGGTCTAAAACCGGGCCAGTATATCGTTGCCGTGGCCCGTTTTGTCGAAGAGAAAGGACTGCACGATCTCGTTGCCGCCTATGCCGCCGCCGGGTGTTCGGTACCGCTGGTGCTCATTGGCGATGCCGACCACGCCGATGAATATAGCGAACGCCTGAAGCAACAGGCGACCGCCACGCCAAACGTCATCCTCACCGGCTTTATCAGCGGCGCGCCGCTGCATACGCTGTTCTCGCAGGCCGGGCTATTCGTGCTGCCCTCTTATCATGAAGGATTGCCGATCGCGCTGCTGGAGGCCATGTCGTGGTCACTGCCGGTGGTGGTCAGCGACATTCCGGCCAACCTTGAAATTGGCCTGCCGCCAGCGGACTACTTTCCCGTCGGCAACGTTCCGGGTCTGACGCAGAAACTGCAACAATGGGTCGCAGGAGAAAAAGCGGATTACAGCCAGTTTATGCCAAAGTACCGCTGGCCGGAAATCGCCGCGCAAACCGCGCAAGTCTATCAGCGCTTAACGTAAGCAGGTTACTCGTGCCGAAATCTACAGCAGAACTGGTGGTCGAGCGCTTCTATGCCGCGCTTGACCAGGAGGTTGAAACCTCATTAACCGCGGAGCAGAAACGGGGAATCGAGCAGGCGTTGGTGCGCGCCAACCTGGCGTCACGCCATCGCATCGATTTTCGCCACAGCTTTCCCTTCCTGCATCGCCGCTATTTCGTGGTATTTCTTTTTGGTCGGGATCTGCGCAAAGTTTCGCGCGAAAGCACTCTGTTCGGACGCATCTTCGCGACGCTGCTGATTACGCTTGGCGTGGTGTTCGCCCTGCTGTCGATCCTACTGGCGCTCTATATGTTGAAATCAGCGTTAGGCATTGATGTATTTAAAAATTTCCACGTCGGTATCTGGACGTGGTTTGTTAATCTTCATGACCACATGACAAAGTGAATTGAGTATGGCGATATTATCTCTGCATAGCGCTCCTCTGTTTCGCGCCCTGCTACTGGCCAGCGCGCTGGCGTCAGCATCCGTTGGCGCGCAAACCACGGTCATCACCCCGCCTCCTTTCGATGGCCTGCTCACCAATCCGGGCATCGGCGTCGCCAGCTTTCATGATGGCTATGGTGAAAAACCGACCCGCGCCGAGTATCCCGATACTGGTTTTGAGTACGATCGCTTCTACTGGAGCGAGCTGGAACCACAGGAAGGTATCTACAATTTCGCGCCGATCGATAATGCTTTTAGCGTCGCCGCCAGCCATCAGCCAACCATGAACGTCGGCCTGCGGGTAATGGCGCTCGACGAGCCGCAAACGGGATCGAAAATTCCCGACTGGCTGATCGCCAAAGGGATCAAAGGACAGTGGGTCGCCGACGGTAAATCCTTCGTGCCGGATCTCAGCGATCCAACTTTTATCACCTATGCGCAGAAACTGCTGAATGCCCTCGGTCAGCGCTATGACGGCAATCCGGAACTGGCCTTTATCGATATCGGCATGGTCGGCTCCTGGGGCGAATGGCACAACTCCAACTTTAGCGAGATTCCGCCGTTAATGGAGAAGTACACGCCGGAGCAGCTCAATCGCTATGTTGATATGCATTTCGATAGCTTCCCGAAAACGCCGAAAGTCATGCTGATTAGCGGCGGCGATTCGCTGGCCTGGGCCAGCCGCCGCGGCGCGGGCTGGCGGGCGGACTGCTGGGGCGACTGGCATAACTTCTCCAGCGAATGGAGCCATATGCGCGATGATTATCCGCAGCGTCTGGCCGCCGCTGAGGCCGCGGCGCCGGGGTTTGTCGATAGCTGGAAACGGGCGCCCGTCAGCCTTGAGATCTGCGGCTATATGAGCGAATGGCAGAGCGTACAGCACTACACGCGTGAAGAGGTGCAGGCCACCTTCGACTGGGCGCTACAGCAACACGCCAGCAGCCTGAACCTGAAATCACGACCGATTCCGCCGGAATACCGCGATATTGTCGATAAAGCCTTACTGCGAATCGGCTACCGTTTCCGGGTCAACAAACTCGCCTTCGAAACGCCGGTTAAGGCTGGTAAGCCGTTAGCGGTCAGTGTTACCTGGCGTAATGATGGCGTCGCCCCAGCCTACCTGTTCTACCCGGTACAATGGCGCGTGGTCAACGCCGCCGGCGCCACGGTTACCCAGGTAAAAACCCAGGATGACGTGCGCCGCTGGCTGCCGGGGGAGATGCAAAGCACTGTCACTCTGACGCTACCCGCCTCGCTACCCGCCGGCGATTACACGTTGCAGACCGCCATTACCGATGCCCAGGGCAAGCCGCGGCTGCTGCTGGCCAACCAGGGTAAAACCGCCGACGGCTGGTATCAACTGACCACCTTTTCCCTTAAGTAAACGGAGAATTCATGCCTAATGCCATCAGCCAGGTCCGCCGCGAGATCAAACATACCGGCAGTATGAAGGCGAAAATCGCGATTCTGCTCTATCGCCTCGCGACGATGTATCGCAGCCGCAACCCGTTTTACAAGCTGCTCGGCATGCCATTCGTTATTCTCAATAAACTGATTAACGAGTGTCTGTTTTGCGTCGAACTACCGTGGCAAACGCGGATCGGCTACGGGTTGAGGCTGTTCCATCCACACTGCATCGTCCTCAACCGCGGCACCGTCATCGGTGAAAACTGTATCCTGCGTCAGGGAGCCACCATCGGCAGCCTGACGGATAGCGAAGGCCGCGAAGGGGCAAGCCCGGTGATTGGCAATAACGTCGAATTCGGCGCCCACGTGGTGGTCATCGGCCCGGTGACGTTGGGTGATAATGTCAAAATTGGCGCGGGTACCGTGGTGACGAAAGATCTGGCCGCCGGGCAGGTAGTGGTCGGCCAGCCATTCCGGGTGTTGTCAACTCATCGCGAAGTGCAGGAATAACGGCTGAAGCGCCGTGACCTGATGTCAAGTATCATCGTTGGCGGTCATCCGCTTCCCGCGGCAGGAAGCGGATGCCAAAAGCCGGGTTTACGCGCGCAGGCGAACCGGTTCGCTGAAATCGTCAGCCGGTTCGAGTTTCAGATTGAACGTTGCCAGCAGAGCCGCAGCGCGCTCGTGGAACTCACGCAGCGTTTTTTCGAGTCTTTCACGAACCTCGGGATCGTCGATGTCGACCGCTTGCCAGTCACCCTCTTTATCAAACAGGCCGAACTGGTAGCTATAAGTGAAACGAGATTCCTGTGCTTCCATTTCCATCCACCAGCCCCAGAATTCACGCTTCTCCGGCGCTGGTTTAACGTTGACGCAAACTGCCAGGCAGTCGAAAAAAAAGCGGTTCTCTTCACACTGCCCTTCACGGATATAGGGGCCTAGCGCCGTGAATTTTTTAATCAGCTTACTTTTCAGGTGTCCACTCGGTAACGTCATTGCGATCTCCTTTAGTGATGCAACTGTTTTACCAAACCAATAAAATTTAGCAATATATTAACCAAATCTATGGTTGATCCAGCGGGCAATCTGACGCAATGCGTGATCGAAATTACGGTAAACCGGCTTAAACGGTATCTCCAGCAGCTTGCCATCCGCCGAGGAGGAGGTGATTAACCGCGACTCCTCTTCGGGGCTAAAGGGATCGTCTTTCCAGTAGCCGGAGAGCATCGGCGTAGGGCAACGGCGGCCCAGCAAGCCCTGAGTTTTTAATGAATAACGGTTAAGTTCGACGCGCAGCGCTTCGTCGGAAGCATCGTGCATGCCAAGACGCGATGCCAGCACATCGAGGAACATCTCCGGCACCCGCGCCATCAGCTGCGGATCCACCAGCAGGTTGTGCACCACCGGCCCCAGACAGGCCACCGCCTTCAGCCGCTGCGACTCCAGATACCCCAGACGAACCGCAATATTGGCGCCGAAGCGGAAACCAAATGCCGCCACCCGGGTATGGTCAACCCAGGGGACATTCTGCAGATGCTGTAGCACGTACTGATGCAGCATGCTGGTGTCCTGGCTCAACGTCCACTTGGTTGAGAAACCGATGGACGGCATGTCCAGCGTCAGCATGGCGATCCCCAGCGGAGCAAAATACTTCTCATACAGGCTGTAATAATCGGTTTGCAGCGAATCCAGACCGCCGCACATCAGCACCGTCGGAAACGGGCCTTCGCCTTTCGGCATATGCAGGAAGCCCGTCACCGGGGCGCCGCCGGGGATAGCGAATTCCAGTTCCCGCAGCTCGCCCGGCAGACGTTGCGCCGCCTCTTCATAGGCGCGATTGGCCAGCGTCTGCGCCTGATCGGCCAGCCCATCGCCCTTGATATGCGGGTAGGCGGCGATGCTATAGAGGTTGGAGGCGTGCAACCAGTGGCGACCGCTCTGCAAAGGATCGGCTTCCTGAGTCGCTTTTTGCTGCCACATCATCGCTTGTTTAGTCCACTCATACACCCAGTTGCCGCCGCGATAGCCAATCACCGTATCGTAGAGCTCCGGGTCAGAGCGCTCGGCATCGCTCATCACGATGCGCGCCTGGACATCCCATATCTCCTGCGGCGAGACGCCGCGCCAGATCCACATCAGGCGATTGATTAAGCGATACCAGTGATCGACGTGATTACCGCTCAGCGCGGTCTGCATGCCCTGATGCTGGCCGGATGAAAACCGACGGACCAGCGTTGAGGTTTCCGGGTATTTGAATCGGGGTTTAAACAACGTTTCGCTAAGGTTAGCCTGTGACATGTGCCGCCTCCATCATGTTGCTGCTTTCGCTATTGTAACCCGCGTCAGGGTAAAAAAAACCACGCCCGGCATAACCGGGCGTGGTAATTATTCACGATTGGCGGGAATTAACGGCCAGCGATTGGCGGGACGAAGACGACGCCCATATCCCACGGCTGTTCAATCCAGGTATCCTGCGGGATATCAACCACATAATCATCAACCAGCGGACGGCCCGCCGGCTTAGCGAAAATGGTGACAAAGTGTGCTTTAGGATACATTTCGCGAATAGCGACGGCGGTGCCGCCGGTATCGACCAGGTCATCAATAACGATGAAACCTTCGCCATCGCCTTCAGCGCGCTTCAGTACTTTCAGTTCGCGCTGGTTGTCGTGATCGTAGCTAGAGATACATACGGTATCAACATGACGAATACCCAGTTCACGCGCCAGTAAAGCTCCCGGTACCAGACCGCCACGGCTAACGGCAATGATGCCTTTCCATTGTTCAACCGGCAGCAGACGGCTTGCCAGTTTGCGGGCGTGAATCTGCAACATGTCCCAGGTGACGACGTATTTTTCGCTCATGTGAATTGTCCCAGCCTGTGTATAACGGCTTAAATATTGTTCGAGGGGGAAAATGGTTGCGCGAGATTATAGAGACCTGACGCGCTAAAAACCAGTATTAAGCGCCTCCGGCAACGCTTTTTGCGTGCTTTACACTAGCAGAGCGCGCGGAAAGTGGTATTCTCAACCACATCGCGCAAGCCCGAGCTTGTAGTGAATCTTATTGCTAACCCTCGACCTGTAAACGACTTTTGCAGGTGACTGTAAGGAGACTCATCGTGTCTGAATTGTCTCAATTATCCCCGCAACCGCTTTGGGATATTTTTGCCAAAATTTGCTCCATCCCACACCCGTCCTATCACGAAGAACAGCTCGCCGAGCACATCATGGGTTGGGCAAAAGAGAAAGGCTTACACGCGGAACGCGACCAGGTTGGCAACATTCTGATTCGTAAAGGCGCGACTGCCGGTATGGAAAACCGCAAGCCGGTAGTTCTGCAGGCGCACCTCGATATGGTGCCGCAGAAAAATAACGATACCGTCCACGACTTCACTAAAGACCCGATCCAGCCGTACATCGACGGCGAATGGGTCAAAGCGCGCGGCACCACCCTGGGCGCGGATAACGGCATTGGTATGGCCTCCGCGCTGGCGGTGCTGGCCGACGATAGCGTTGCCCACGGCCCGCTGGAAGTGCTGCTGACCATGACCGAAGAAGCCGGTATGGATGGCGCGTTCGGTCTACAGGCCAACTGGCTGCAGGCGGATATCCTGATCAATACCGATTCGGAAGAAGAAGGCGAAATCTACATGGGTTGCGCCGGCGGTATCGATTTCACCTCTAACCTGGCGCTGACTCGCGAAGCGATTCCAGCCGGTTTCCAGAGCTTTAAACTGACCCTGAAAGGCTTAAAAGGCGGCCACTCCGGCGGTGAAATCCACGTCGGCCTGGGCAACGCTAACAAGCTGCTGGCGCGCTTCCTGGCGGGCCATGCCGATGAACTGGATCTGCGTCTGGTCGATTTCAACGGCGGTACGCTGCGTAACGCTATCCCGCGTGAAGCCTTCGCGACCGTCGCCGTCGCCGCGGACAAAGCGGATGCGCTGAAAGCGCTGGTGAATACTTACCAGGATATCCTGAAAAACGAACTGGCGGCCAAAGAGAAGAATCTGGTCGTCCTGCTGGAAGCGGTCGCGAACGATAAAGCGGCGCTGACTCAGGCTTCCCGCGACGGTTTCGTGCGCCTGCTGAACGCGACGCCGAACGGCGTGATCCGCAACTCCGACGTCGCCAAAGGCGTGGTTGAAACTTCGCTGAACGTCGGCGTCGTCACCATGACCGACGACAACGTACAGATCCACTGCCTGATTCGCTCGCTGATCGACAGCGGTAAAGACTATGTCGTCAGCATGCTGGATTCGCTGGGCAAACTGGCCGGGGCGAAAACCGAAGCCAAAGGCGCTTACCCAGGCTGGCAGCCGGATGCCAACTCTCCGGTTATGCACCTGGTGCGCGAGACCTATCAGCGTCTGTTCAACAAGACGCCGAACATCCAGATTATCCACGCTGGCCTGGAATGCGGTCTGTTCAAAAAACCGTATCCGGATATGGACATGGTCTCCATCGGCCCAACCATTACCGGCCCGCACTCCCCGGATGAGCAGGTTCATATCGAGAGCGTCGGCCAGTACTGGACGCTGCTGACCGAACTGCTGAAAGCTATTCCGGCTAAGTAAGCCCTATACCGGCGGCGCTATGCCGCCGGTTGTGCCTCCGGCCCCGGTGATGACCTGTTTTGTCGGGTGGCGGCTAACGCCTTACCTGACCTACGCCGGCTACAGTAATGTGCAGTTTGGTAGCCCGGATAAGGCGCAACGCGCCGCCGGGCAATAACCGCGGGTAAAGAGCCACTTTCGCGCCGGATGGCGGCTACGCCTTATCCGGCCTACGGTTCGTGGCCTCTACCCTGTACCCGTGGCTACTGAAACTGCCGGTGTTGGTGGCCTCAAAATCGCTGAGACGTTCCCGGCAGGCCGGGGCAGCCCGCATGGATGCGGGCTGAGGGCCGTGTTTTGCACGGACGCTGCCTCGGCCCGACCCGAAGCCTGCAGGGATAAGTCGAAGGTACCACGAAGTGGCGATTTTGGTGGCCAGAGCCCGGGGGTACAGGCGGCGGCGGCGACTGGCCGCCCCCTGTGCGCTCCCTGCGCCAGGAAAGCCATAACGCAGAAGAAATATCGGGAGCGCAATGTGCTCTGAATTAACACAAAACACGTGTTTTTCCCGGACCAAAAAAGTCGCAAACCGATAACAGTATCTATTCAGCCTTACCCGAACCGCGTTTTTCCATTCGATAGTTGGTGAACCTCTCTCCACGCGATTCTACTCGCTGCTCAGCGACGACACGAAATCCCTGACGAAGAAAACTGGATCGTGCCGTTATGCTCGCATCAACCGACAATATCTTTCCCGAAAGGCTGGCGCAGACCGCCCCGATGAGCGCATGACCGATTCCACGACGGGTATAATCCGGCGAGACGAAAAAGAGGTCGATATAATCATTAACAACAGTGATAAATCCAACCGGCTGATTATCAATAACCGCCACCAGCACTTGCGAATCGGCAAGTTTCTGCCGCCAGCGGGATTCATCAACCTGCGCCCAGGCGGCAATTTGCGCGGGAGAATAATCCCGGCTGGCGGTCTCTTTAACCGCACGCAAAAAAATGGCGCACAGCGCCGGAAAATCATCTTCTAAATACGCCCTGATCGTTAACATCGTTAAAGTCCAAGTACCAGTTGTCGTTCGAGCTGTGGGTCGAGCAGCGTCACGTGTAACCCCACCAGCCGCACGCCGCGGCTGCCCCGACGCTCAAGCCAGGCGTTGCGCGCGGTCGCGATTAAATCCTCTTTGTTTAACCGCGGCCAGACGTGCTCCTGAGTAGTGAGCTGGAAATCGTTAAACTTCAGTTTGATGCCCTGACGCGCGATCAGTAGATCCGGTTTTACCTTCGCCAGACGGCGTTCCAGCTCGGGATAGAGATTTTCGATAATCGCTTCGCAGTCTGACCACTCGTGAATATCTTCCGCCAGAGTGCGCTCAACGCCGACCGATTTACGCTGACGATCGTTATGGATTTCGCGCTCGTCAATGCCGTGGCTGCGCTCCCACAGGATACGGCCAAACTTACCAAAACGTTTAAGCAGCATCGCCAGATCGCTGTTTTGCACGTCGCCACAGGTACGCAGCCCCATATTTTCCAGCTTCGCCGCCGACACCTTCCCGACGCCGGGAATTTTCGCCAGCGGCAGAGACCGCACAAACTCCGCCACCTGATGCGGGGCAATGACGAACTGGCCATTCGGCTTGTTCATATCTGAGGCAATTTTAGCGAGGAATTTTACCGGCGCCACGCCCGCTGAAGCGGTGAGATTCAGTTCACGCTCGATGGTCTGGCGGATCTCCTGGGCCATCAGCGTGGCAGAGCCGTGGCAGTGTACGCTGTCGCTCACGTCAAGGTAGGCTTCATCCAGCGACAGCGGCTCGATTAACGAGGTATAGCGGGAGAAAATTTCGCGGATGTGGTTCGAGGCTTCTTTGTAGGCATCAAAGCGCCCCGGCAGCAGCGTGAGGTGCGGACACAGTTTAAGCGCCGTCGCCGTCGGCATCGCGCTGCGCACGCCAAACTTACGCGCAGGATAGTTCGCGGTACTAATCACGCCACGTTGTACCCGACTGCCGCCGATTGCAATGGGGATATCGCGCAACGCCGGGTTGTCACGCATTTCCACCGCTGCGAAGAAGCAGTCCATATCGACATGGATAATTTTACGCATCGCCTTGCCCAACACTGTATACCCATACAGCATAGCAAAACTACACGCAAATTTTATTCTTTTTTTAATTCAACCGCCAAAAAAGCTGTTACAACATAAAAGTGAAACAAATCACCTTTATTTTCATACATTTAAATAATGAATCAGGAAGATACAATCATGAAGAAAATACTCACGGTACTCTGTCTGCTGGCGACCGGCAGCGTTTTCGCCAATCCGCAGCTGATTGCCCACCGCGGCGGTACCGGCGATGCGCCGGAAAACACCCTACCGGCCATCAAACTGGCGCTGGAAAACCACGCGCAGGCCATCTGGGTCACGGTACAGCTAAGCCGCGATGGCGTACCGGTACTCTATCGCTCAAGCGATCTCTCCGCCCTGACCAACGCCGAGGGCAAGGTCTCAAGCTTAACCGCCGCCGAGCTGGCAAAAGTCGATGCCGGCTGGAAATGGGGCGATGACAACCATCCGTGGCGCGGCAAGCAGGCCACGATCCCGACCTTACAAAGCGTGCTGCAGCAGTGGCCGCAGACCTTCTTCTACATCGATATAAAATCACCGGATGCCGATCCGGCGGTGATGGGCGAACGCCTGCTGGAGGTGTTAAAAAATACCCATAGCCTCGACCGGGTACGGGTTTATTCCACCGAAGACCGCTATATCGCCGCTCTGCCGCAACCGATCCCCCGCTTTGTTAGCCGCAGCGAAACCCGAACCAGGCTTGCAAACGTTTCGCTCAGCCACCAGTGCCAGCAAGACAGCCAGCGCGACGGCGATAAGTGGTACGGGCTGGAACTAAAGCGCAAGGTGGAGGTAGTCGAGAAGTTTACCCTTGGTGAAGGTGTTTCTCCGGCGACGCTCACCTGGGATAAAGAGGCGATGGATTGCTTCCGCTCGCAGGGCCAGGCCCACATCATTTTCTTCGGCATCAATAGCGCGGAAGATTATCGAACGGCGAAAGAATTAGGCGCCGACGGCGTGATGGTGGATTCTCCGGCGCAGGCGAAAAACTGGCAGTAAGATAAAAAAGGCCGCGAAAGCGGCCTGAAAAACGCAAGCGTAGCGCCGTCGGCGCATTAGAGAATGCGCTGCTGCTGGCGCTGCGCCTCGCGGGCGAGACGTTTCTTACGCGCATCGCACGGTTCCGGACAGTCGCAGACTTTCTCCAGCCCCAGCGAGGAGATCCCGCCGCAGCTGCCTTGAATACTCTTACGCTTCACCAGGTAGCCCAGGGACATGCCGAGGATCACCAGCGCAAAAATCACAAAGGTCGCGACAAATACCGTCCACATCATCAGCCTCCAAAGTCGTCGAGCATGATGTTCTCATCTTCGACGCCCAGGTCTTTGAGCATTTTAATCACCGCGGCGTTCATCACCGGCGGCCCGCACATATAGAACTCGCAATCTTCCGGCGCCGGATGGTCGCGCAGATAGTTTTCATACAGAACATTATGGATAAAGCCCGTATGCCCGGTCCAGTTATCTTCCGGCAGCGGATCGGAGAGCGCGACGTGGAAGGTAAAATTGGGGTTTTCGCGCGCCAGCTGTTCAAACTCATCGTCATAGAACATTTCACGCAGCGAACGCGCGCCGTACCAGAAGCTGATTTTACGCGTGCTGTGCAGGCGCTTAAGCTGGTCAAAGATGTGTGAACGCATCGGCGCCATGCCCGCGCCGCCGCCGATAAACACCATCTCGGCGTCGGTCTCTTTGGCGAAGAACTCGCCAAACGGCCCGGAAATCGTCACCTTATCGCCAGGCTTCAGCGACCAGATATAGGACGACATAATCCCCGGCGGCGCATCCGGTACCTTCGGCGGCGGCGTGGCGATACGCACGTTGAGCATAATGATGCCCTCCTCTTCCGGGTAGTTAGCCATCGAGTAGGCGCGCAGGGTCGGCTCTTTCACCTCAGAGACATAGCGGAACAGGTTGAACTTGTCCCAGTCTGAGCGATATTCATCGGGAATATCAAAGTCGGCATAGGCCACTTTATGCGACGGGCATTCGATCTGAATATAACCGCCGGCGCGGAACGGCACCGCTTCACCATCCGGCACCCGTAATTTGAGCTCTTTAATGAAGGTCGCTTTGTTATCATTAGAGATAACCTCGCACTCCCATTTTTTCACGCCGAAAATCTCTTCCGGCAGCTCAATTTTCATATTCTGCTTCACCGCCACCTGGCAGGCCAGGCGGCACCCTTCTTTGGCTTCGCGTTTGGTGATATGCGAAAGCTCTGTCGGCAGAATATCGCCGCCGCCTTCTTTGATGGTCACCCGGCACTGGCCGCAGGAGCCGCCGCCGCCGCAGGCGGAAGAGACGAAGATACCGTTGCTGGAGAGCGTGTTCAGCAGTTTGTCGCCCGCCGGCGTGCGGATCTGTTTATCCGCTTCGTTATTGATTTCAATAACCACGTCGCCCGCGTTCACCAGCTTCGAGCGCGCCACCAGGATAAGCCCCGACAGGACCAGCACGATCAGCGTGAACATCACCACGCCAAGAATAATTTCCATACTTTTCCGCCCTTATAGCTGCACACCGGAGAATGACATAAAGCCGAGCGCCATCAGTCCGGTGGTGATAAAGGTGATCCCTAACCCGCGCAGACCGGCGGGCACGTTGGCGTACTTCATTTTTTCGCGGATTCCCGCCATCGCGACAATCGCCAGCATCCAGCCGATGCCGGAACCAAAGCCGTAAACAATCGATTCCGGGAAGTTGTAATCGCGCTGCACCATAAACGACACGCCGCCGAAAATGGCGCAGTTAACGGCGATAAGCGGCAGGAAGATCCCTAACGCGTTATAGAGTGCCGGGAAGTACTTATCGAGGATCATCTCAAGTATTTGCACCAGCGCCGCAATCACCCCGATAAAGGTAATGAAGTTAAGGAAACTGAGGTCTACGCCTTCCATCAATGCGCCGTCGCGCAGCACCAGGTTATAGACCAGGTTGTTGATCGGTACGGCAAGACCCAGCACCACCGTGACCGCAACGCCGAGGCCAAACGCGGTGGAGACCTTTTTCGACACCGCGAGGAAGGTACACATCCCGAGGAAGAAGGCCAGCGCCATGTTCTCAACGAACACCGCGCGGACAAACAGGCTAATGTAATGAGCCATGATCGGTTACTCCTTTTCCTGCTGTTCAGGCTTCCAGCTACGCAGGGCCCAAATCAGCAAACCGATAATGAAGAACGCGCTCGGCGCCAGCAGGAACAGGCCGTTCGGCTGATACCAGCCGCCGTTCTGCACCGTTTCCAGTACGGTGATACCGAACAGCTTACCGCTGCCGATAAGCTCGCGCAGGAAACCGACGATAATCAGGATCGCGCCGTAACCGAGACCGTTACCGATACCATCCATAAAGCTGGCCAGCGGCGGCGATTTCATGGCATAAGCTTCGGCACGCCCCATCACGATACAGTTCGTGATGATAAGCCCGACGAACACCGACAGCTGCTTAGAGGTCTCATAGGCGAAAGCCCGCAGCAGCTGATCCACCACGATAACCAACGAGGCGATGATCGCCATCTGCACGATGATGCGCACGCTATTGGGAATATGGTGGCGAATCATAGAGATAAACATGCTGGAGAACGCCGTTACCAGCGTCACCGCAATGGTCATCACGAAGGCGGTTTCCAGTTTGGTGGTCACCGCCAGCGCGGAGCAGACGCCGAGCACCTGCAGGGCGATGGGGTTATTGGCGATAAGCGGCCCCACCAGCACGCGCTTCACCTCTTTCATATCGCTCTGTTCAGCCATTATTCAGCTCTCCCTCACGAACCTTTTTCAGGAACGGACCAAAGCCCAGTTCGCCCATCCAGAAATCAAAGCTATGCTGCACGCCGTTTGACGTCAGCGTGGCGCCGGATAAACCGTCAACCGCGTGGAGATCGCCTGCGCGCGCGCCGCCTTTTACCACCTTCAACGACGGCATGCCGTTGTCATCCAGCACCTGCTTACCGACAAACTGCTGACGCCAGTTCGGGTTTTCCACCTCGCCGCCCAACCCCGGCGTTTCGCCCTGATCGTAGTAAGTAATGCCTTTCACCGTACGCCCATCGACGTCCAGCGCCACGAAGGCGTACATCATTGACCACAGGCCATTGCCATAGATAGGCAGCACGACTTCCTGAATCTGCTGCTGCGCGTCACGCACCAGGTAAATTTCCGCCAGGTTGCTGCGGCGTTTAATCCCGGCCGGATCCTGGCTGGCGTCGAGCGCGATACTCTGCTGCGGATCTTTCAGCGCCTGAGCCTGATTAAATTTGCCCGGGTCTTTATCCAGCAGTTCGCCGGTCGCCAGATTGACCAGCCGAGGGGTAATGCGCGCGGCGAAGGTTTCCGCCACCGCGTCAGCATCCATCCCCTGCTGCATCAGGCCGGCGACGGCCAGGATATTGCGCTGTTTATCCAGCGCGCGTTGTTCCTGCTGACGTGACTTGAGGCCCACGGCGGAACCAGCAACCACAATGGAGCACACCAGACAAAGCACCAGCACCACCAGCAGCGTTTTGCCGATGCTATCGTTACTTTTCTTCTCAGCCACGCGACTTCCTCCGCTTGATATTGGCCTGCACCACCAGGTAATCGAACAGCGGCGCAAAGAGGTTGGCGAACAGAATCGCCAGCATCATCCCTTCCGGATAGGCCGGGTTGACAACGCGAATCAGCACGCACATCACGCCAATCAGCAGGCCGTAGCTCCATTTACCTTTATCGGTAAAGGAAGCCGATACCGGGTCAGTCGCCATAAACATCATGCCGAAGGCGAAACCGCCGAGCACCAGATGCCAGTACCACGGCATCGAGAACATGGGGTTGGTATCGGAACCGATGAAATTAAACAGCGTGGCGGTGGCGATCATACCGACCATCACCCCGGCGACGATGCGCCAGGAGGCGATACGGGCAAAGATAATGAACGCGCCGCCGATGAGGATCATCAGCGTCGACACTTCGCCAATCGAGCCGGGAATATTGCCAAGGAAGGCGTCCATCCAGCTCACCGGGATGCCGGTGGCGACGTTAACCAGCGCTTCACCGCCGCCGCTGGCCCACTGGGAGAGCGGCGTCGCGCCGGAAAAACCGTCCGCCGCCGTCCATACCAGGTCGCCGGAAATCTGCGCCGGGTAGGCAAAGAACAGAAACGCGCGCCCCGCCAGCGCCGGGTTGAGGAAATTGCGCCCGGTGCCGCCGAAAATTTCTTTGGCAATCACCACGCCGAAGGAGATCCCCAGCGCCGCCTGCCATAGCGGCATCGTTGGCGGCACAATCAGCGCGAAGAGAATCGAGGTAACGAAAAAGCCTTCGTTGATCTCATGTTTGCGCACAATCGCGAACAGCACTTCCCAAAAACCGCCGACGATGAATACGGTCAAGTAGATAGGCAGGAAAAATACCGCCCCCAGCGTCATCATGCTGAGCCACCCGGCATCGGCGCTGAAGCTCACCCCTAACCACTGGGCAACGCTATAGTGCCAGTTGTTGGCAATCACCTGCTGTAACTGTTCGGCGCCGTAAAGCTTGTGCAGCGCCGGAATCGTCTGCAAGCCGACGTTATACATGCCCCAGAACATCGCCGGGAACACCGCAAACCAGACGAGGATCATCATCCGCTTGAGGTCGATGGCGTCACGTACGTGCGCCGCGCCGCGGGTGACTAAACCCGGGGTGTAGAAGATCGTCGCCGCCGCTTCATACAGCGGGTAATATTTTGCTAACTTGCCGCCGTGCGTGAAATGCGGCTCAAGTTTCTCAATCAGGTGCTTTAAGCCCATCTCTTATCCTTCCTGCTCAATCTGGGTTAACACGCTGCGCAGCGCCGGGCCGTATTCATATTTGCCCGGACAAACGTAGGTGCAGAGCGCCAGATCTTCTTCATCCAGCTCCAGACAGCCCAGCGCCTGGGCGCTATCGCTATCGCCGGCAAGCAGATCGCGCAGCAATATGGTGGGCAGAATATCCAGCGGCATTACCCGCTCATAGTTGCCGATCGGCACCATCGCCCGCTCGCCGCCGTTAGTATCAGTGGAGAAATTAAAGCGCTTGCGCTTAAAGAAATGACCAAGGGTGGTACGGGTAATCGAGAACTTCTCTTTGCCCGGCATCACCCAGCCAAATAGCTCTTTTTCGCGGCCTTCTCTGACGACGCTGACCTGCAAATGGTAGCGCCCGAGGAAGGCGTGAGGGCCGCAGGCGTGAGTGCCGCTCAAGACTGAACCGGAAATTACCCGGTTTTCATCATCCACCAGCTCGCCCACCAGCAGTTCATCGAGGCTGGCGCCAAGACAGGTTTGCAGCAGCCGCGGCTGTTTTACCTGCGGGCCGCCAAGGGCAATGACGCGTTCGCTGTACAGCTCGCCGTCGAGGAACAGTCTGCCGATGGCGATGACCTCCTGATAGTTGAGATGCCAGACCTGTTTGCTCAGGCTGACCGGCTCAAGGAAGTGAATGTGCGTACCGGCAAGCCCTGCCGGATGCGGGCCACTAAACTGGTTGAATGTCACCTGCCCGGCGGGATGGCCGCCCAGCTTGCCGCCGCTGGCCTGACAGACGTGGACTTTACCGTCCGTCAGGTGCGTTAGCACCGTCAGACCGGCATCAAAGGCTTCACGCTGGGCCAGGATAATCGGCTGCGGTTCAGCCGCCAGCGGGTTGGTATCGATAGCAGTGACGAAAATAGCCGCCGGAACGCTACCCGGCGCGGGAATTTTGCTGAAAGGACGGGTACGAAACGCCGTCCACTGCCCGGAGTCCAGCAGCTGTTGCTGCACCGCTTCCCGTGGCAAATCATTAAGATCTTCTAATGCATAGCGGGTAAACGACACCGCCTCATTGCTGCCGTCGATATCAATCACCACCGATTGCAGCACCCGGCGCTCGCCGCGATGAATGGCGCTGACCACCCCACTGGCTGGCGCGGTAAAACGTACCCCGGCGTTCTTTTTATCTTCGAACAGCACCTGGCCTTTTTGCACCCGATCGCCTTCGCTCACGGCCATCGAGGGGCGCATGCCGACGTACTCCTCGCCGAGCAGCGCGACGCGTTTCACCGCAGGCCGGGGCGAGATCTGCTGTAATGGCATGCCAGCTATGGGCAAATCCAGCCCTTTCGTGATTTTAATCATATCGTTAGCAGGTATCCGTAACCTAAACCCCGGCTCAAGCCGAGGCCAGCATTATTGATGGAATATCAGAATAAGAAAGGAATAGCGGTGCCTCGGGGGCACAAGACGGGAGAGAAGCATCCTTTCTTACCCTGGTCATAAACGGCGGGAGTGTAACATTTTGTGAGTGGCAGAAGTAGGAAAAGCGCCAATAAGTGCTTCTAAAATGCGAGCTATTGCGCAAAGTTCTCACTGCGCTTTGCGGCAATATTCGCTATAAAGGAACATTAAATTGTAAACGCAGCCACACCGTGCTTGCGAAAAACTGCCGTGATGCTAATGTGAGCGCTCTAAATCCAGAAAACTCTGATTTCGGGTATCTCTTGCCGTCCTGGCATGTGGTTTTTTGTTTTATCAAGGAACAAGCAGTATGCGCAAAATCGCATTCTTTATTGCGATGCTTCTGTTGCCGTGCGTGTCATTTGCTGGGTTACTCAGCAGTAACAGCCCGACAACGCCGGTTAGCAAAGAATATAAACAGCAGTTAATGGGCTCTCCCGTTTATATCGAGATCTTCAAAGAAGAGCGGATGCTCGATCTCTACGTCAAAATGGGCGAAACCTACCAGCTTCTCGATAGCTACCGGATCTGTAACTACTCCGGCGGCCTCGGGCCGAAGCAACGCCAGGGCGATTTTAAAAGTCCGGAAGGATTTTATAACGTCTCGCGCAGTCAGCTAAAACCAGACAGCCGCTTTTATAAAGCGATCAATATCGGCTTCCCGAATGCCTACGATCGCGCGCACGGCTATGAAGGTAAATACCTGATGATCCACGGCGCCTGCGTTTCCGTCGGCTGCTACGCGATGACCGATACCGGCATTGACGAGATCTTCCAGTTTGTCACCGGCGCGCTGGTATTTGGCCAGCCAAGCGTGCAGGTCAGCATCTACCCGTTCCGCATGACCGACGCCAACATGGCGCGACATAAGTTCTCGTACTATGCGGATTTCTGGAAGCAGCTGAAGCCAGGCTATGACTACTTCCAGCAGACCCACAAACCGCCGGTGGTTTCGGTGATGGATGGCCGCTATATCGTCAGCAAGCCGCTCAGCCACGAGGTTATCCAGCCGCAGCTGGCCTCAAACTATACGCTCCCCGAGGCAAAATAACGCCCACTCGCCTGGCATGATTTTATTCCAGGCCTCATTGCCGGTCAGCGGCTGAGTGGCGATAACGGAGACCACATCGTTTGGTGTGGTCTCACGTTGAAAATCAATTTCCACATCCTGATCCAGCAGCTTCGCCACGCCAAACGGCGCCCGACGGGTGATCCAGTACAGGTTGGTTGAACAGTACGCCATCACATAGCGCCCGTCCGATAACAGCATATTAAACACGCCCTTCTCGCGCATTTCGCCCGCCAGCGTCGCGATGTATTTAAACACGCCGACCATATTGCCAGGCGTGCGCGGATAGCGCTCGGTTAAACGGTGCAACAGCCAGCAGAAAGCCGTTTCGCTGTCGGTCTCGCCCACCGGGCGGAAATTTCCCGTCTTCAGCGATTTATAACCCTTGAGCTGCCCGTTATGGGCGTAGGTCCAGTGGCGGCCCCACAGTTCGCGGGTGAACGGATGGGTGTTCTCCAGCGCCACTTCGCCGCGGTTGGCCTGACGGATATGGGCAATGACGGAACAGGATTTGATGGGATAATCCTGTACCAGTTTGGCTATTGGCGACTGAAAGCTCGGCTGCGGATCTTTAAATGTGCGACACCCTTTCCCTTCGTAAAAGGTAATACCCCAGCCGTCTTTATGCGGCCCGGTGCCGCCCCCGCGCTGAACCAGCCCGGAGAAGCTAAAACAGATATCGGTCGGCACATTGGCGCTCATCCCGAGCAATTCGCACATAGATCACCTCATACCACTGCACAAAATATCCTGCCGCTAAAGCCTTGTCGCCGCGGCTCCTCAACATGGAAGCCACGGCGCCGTCATCATGGCAAGTTAAGCTTTAACCATCTCTTTTTCGATCAACATAATCAGAATATGAATCACCTTAATGTGAATCTCCTGAATGCGATCGGCGTAACCGAAATGCGGTACGCGGATTTCCACATCGGCGGAACCCGCCATTTTGCCGCCGTCTTTACCGGTCAGGGTGATCACTTTCATACCCTGCGCGCGCGCGGCTTCAATCGCTTTGATCACGTTGCCGGAGTTGCCGGAGGTGGAAATGCCCAGCAGAACATCGCCTGCGCGGCCAACCGATTCAACATAGCGGGAGAAGACATATTCATAGCCAAAATCATTACTCACGCAGGACAGATGGCTGACGTCAGAAATAGCGATCGCCGGATAACCAGGGCGGTTCTCGCGATAACGCCCGGTCAGCTCTTCCGCAAAATGCATCGCATCGCAATGAGAACCGCCGTTGCCGCAGGAAAGCACTTTACCGCCAGCTTTGAAGCTATCCGCCAGCAGTACCGCCGCGCGCTGGATAGCGTGAATGTTGGCCTCGTCCTGCAGAAAGTTGGCCAGCGTTTCCGCGGCTTCGTTCAGTTCGTTACGAATAAGATCCTGGTACATGAGGATAATCCTTCAGTATTGGTTGGAATAACCCTGGCAGTGTACCGGATAGCCGCCGAAGCGAGAAGCAGCAGGCAACGTTATCCCTCGTCCTTTTGATTTTACGTGCCGCTTTTCCAGCCAACAATGTGAGCAAGGTTGTAATTATTTTGTAAACACATTGCTAAAACAAATTACATCCACTACAACCAATACATCACAAGTGGTCAGACCTCCTACAAGATAAGGGAGCATTTCTCTATGATGATTTTGAGTATTGTTGCAACCGTAGTGTTACTCGGCGTGCTCTTCTATCACCGAGTCAGCCTGCTTCTCAGCAGCGTGATTTTGCTCGCCTGGACCGCGGCGCTCAGCGTGGCGGGGCTGTGGAATATCTGGCTGCTGTTGCCGCTGGCGATTATCCTGCTGCCGTTCAACTTTGCGCCGATGCGTAAATCCCTTTTCTCCGCCCCGGCATTCCGCGCCTTCCGCAAAGTAATGCCGCCGATGTCGCGTACGGAAAAAGAAGCCATCGATGCCGGCACCACCTGGTGGGAAGGCGATCTGTTCCGCGGCAACCCGGACTGGCACAAGCTGCATAACTATCCGCAGCCGCGCCTCACCGCCGAAGAGCAGGCTTTCATCGACGGCCCGGTAGAAGAAGCCTGCCGCATGGCGAACGACTTCGAAATTACCCATGAAATGGCGGATCTGCCGCCGGAGCTGTGGGCGTACCTGAAAGAGCATCGCTTCTTTGCGATGATCATTAAGAAAGAGTACGGCGGCCTGGAGTTTTCCGCCTATGCCCAGTCTCGCGTACTGCAAAAACTGTCCGGCGTTTCCGGGATCCTGGCGATCACCGTCGGCGTGCCTAACTCCTTAGGGCCGGGCGAACTGCTGCAACATTACGGTACCGAAGAGCAGAAAAATCACTACCTGCCGCGCCTGGCGCGTGGTCAGGAGATCCCATGCTTCGCGTTGACCAGTCCGGAAGCGGGCTCCGACGCCGGCGCGATCCCGGATACCGGCGTAGTCTGTATGGGCGACTGGCAGGGTCAGCAGGTGCTGGGGATGCGCCTGACCTGGAACAAGCGCTATATCACCCTCGCGCCAATCGCCACCGTACTGGGCCTGGCTTTCAAACTCTCAGACCCGGACCGTCTGCTGGGCGGCGAAGAAGAACTCGGTATCACCTGCGCGCTGATCCCTACCTCAACGCCGGGCGTGGAAATTGGCCGTCGTCACTTCCCGCTGAACGTGCCGTTCCAGAACGGCCCCACTCGTGGTAAAGATATTTTCGTACCGATCGATTACATCATCGGCGGTCCGAGCATGGCCGGCCAGGGCTGGCGTATGCTGGTTGAGTGCCTGTCCGTGGGTCGCGGTATTACTCTGCCGTCCAACGCCACCGGCGGCCTGAAATCCGTCGCTATGGCGACCGGCGCCTACGCCCACATTCGCCGTCAGTTCAAAATCTCGATTGGTAAAATGGAAGGGATCGAAGAGCCGCTGGCGCGTATCGCAGGCAACGCCTACGTAATGGACGCCGCCGCTTCGCTGATTACCTACGGGATTATGCTTGGCGAGAAGCCGGCGGTGCTGTCGGCAATCGTTAAATATCATTGTACCCACCGCGGCCAGCGTTCAATCATAGACGCTATGGATATTACCGGCGGTAAAGGCATCATGCTGGGCGAAGGCAACTTCCTTGCCCGCGCTTATCAGGGCGCGCCGATCGCCATTACCGTTGAAGGGGCGAATATCCTCACCCGCAGTATGATGATCTTTGGTCAGGGGGCGATTCGCTGCCATCCGTATGTACTGGATGAGATGGCCGCCGCGCAGAACAATGACGTTAATGCCTTCGATAAGCTGCTGTTTAAACATATCGGCCATGTCGGTAGCAACAAAGTACGCAGCTTCTGGCTGGGCCTGACTCGCGGCCGCACCAGCAGCGCGCCGACCCGTGATACTACACGTCGCTACTATCAGCACATGAATCGCCTGAGCGCCAACCTGGCCCTGCTGTCGGATGTATCAATGGCGGTACTGGGCGGCAGCCTGAAGCGTCGCGAACGTATCTCCGCGCGTCTCGGCGACGTGCTGAGCCAGCTTTACCTGGCATCGGCGGTGCTGAAACGTTATGACGATGAAGGCCGTAATGAAGCGGATCTGCCGCTGGTCCATTGGGGCGTGCAGGATGCGCTGTATCAGGCAGAGCAGGCTATCGATGACCTGCTGAAAAATTTCCCGAACCGCTTTGTCGCCGGCGCGCTGCGTCTCGCCATCTTCCCGACCGGCCGTCACTACGATGCGCCGTCCGACAAACTGGATCATAAAGTGGCGAAAATTCTGCAGGTTCCGAGCGCGACCCGCTCCCGTATCGGTCGCGGCCAGTACCTGACGCCAAGCGAACATAACCCGGTTGGCCTGCTGGAAGAGGCGCTGCTGGATGTGATGGCGGCGGACCCAATCCACCAGCGCATCTGCAAAGAGCTGGGTAAAAATCTGCCGTTCACCCGCCTGGATGAGCTGGCCACTAATGCCCTGGCCAAAGGGTTAATTAATCAGGAGGAAGCCTCGATTCTGACCCGTGCGGAAACCAGCCGTCTGCGCAGTATTAACGTTGATGATTTCGCAGCGGATGAACTGGCGACCAAACCGGTAAAGCTGCCGGAAAAAATCCGCAAGATTGAAGCGGCATAATAAAAGCAATACTGCACATCACGACGAAGGCGGGGAATTTCCCCGCCTTTTCTTTTGTTACTCCCCCGCCAAAGTAGCATTTTTTTAACAAAATATTCCATGCCGCCTCCCGCTGCTGATATGGTATTAAAATTATCTAAACGCCCTCTTTATAATGGAGTTCACCACTGTGCCTGGCTTGAAAATTACGCTGTTGCAGCAACCGCTGGTGTGGATGGATGGTCCCGCCAACCTGCGCCATTTCGATCGTCAGCTGGAAGAAGTGAGCGGGCGCGACATCATTGTACTACCTGAGATGTTTACTACCGGTTTTGCCATGGAAGCGGCGAAGCAGTCGATGCCGCAGGAAGAGGTCGTTGAGTGGATGCAGGCGAAAGCGGAGCAGACCAACGCGCTGATTGCCGGTAGCGCGGCATTGCAGACCGAACGCGGCCCGGTGAACCGCTTTCTGCTGGTAGAGCCCGGCGGTAAAACGCATTTTTACGATAAGCGTCACCTGTTCCGCATGGCGGATGAACATCACCATTATGAGGCAGGAACCGAACGAGTGGTCTTTGAATGGCGCGGCTGGCGGATTCTGCCGCTGGTGTGCTATGACCTGCGCTTCCCGGTATGGTCGCGTAACCACAACGATTACGACCTGGCCCTGTATGTTGCTAACTGGCCTGCCCCGCGTTCGCTGCACTGGCAATCGCTGCTGGTCGCCAGAGCTATTGAAAACCAGGCCTACGTCGCCGGCTGCAACCGCGTCGGCACCGATGGCAACGGCCACCACTATCGGGGTGATAGCCGTATCATCAGCCCGCAGGGAGAGATTATCGCCACCGCCGAACCGCATCAGGCGACGCGGCTCGATGCCGATCTGTCGTTGGCCGCGCTGCAGGAGTATCGCGAGAAATTTCCGGCCTGGCAGGATGCCGATCCTTTCACGATCGGCTAAACACTTTTCGGGAGCCGCTGCGCTCCCTTTTTATTCCACCACGATCCGCAAAGCGCAGTAGACCAATAACGCTGCCAATACCCAGTTCAGTTGCCGCCCGTACAACAAAAACAGGCGCTGAAACAGATGCCCCGCCAGCGCCCAGCACAGATTTCCCAGCGCACCAATCGCCGCCAGCAGCAGACTCACGCTAATGAGCCAAATCGGCTCGCGGGTAACGGGCAGGACAAAGGTAGAGAGCGCGGTGATGCCATACAGAATAATTTTTACGTTGACGAACTGCAGGCCCAGGCTCGCCCAGAAACCCACCGGCTCTGTACTCAGCGCACCTGCCCCCGGTTTGCTTTTGGCTATCTGCCAGGCCAGCCACAGGATATACGCCGCGCCAATCCATCCCAATATCCGGGTAAATCGCGAGTCGAGTTCCACCAGCGAAAAGGTTAAAGCCGCGCAAATCAGCATAGTGATAATAAAACCAATGCTCATCCCCGCCAGCACCCGCAGGCTGCGGCGTAAGCCATGGGCGGTGACGCTGCTGAGGGCAAGAATATTATTGGGGCCGGGAGTCAGCGCGGTTATCAGGGTATAAGTCAAAAAAGCACTAATCAAAGCTGGGGTCACTTGTCTTCTCCTTCGTTTTGGCAGACAGTACCCGAAGCTATTCATTTAAAAAAATGAATGTTTTCTGATTCTGAATTCGATAATTTCGATAGTTGGTGGCGAAATGGATCTGCGGCGTTTTATTACTCTCAAGACGGTAGTGGAAGAAGGCTCGTTTTTACGCGCGGCGCAAAAACTATGCTGTACGCAATCCACCGTGACCTTTCATATTCAACAGCTTGAGCAAGAACTTGCCGTTCAGCTGTTTGAAAAAATAGGCCGCCGCATGTGCCTGACCGAATCCGGTAAAAAGGTGCTGCCGCACGTCCATGAACTGGCGAGGGTGATGGAAACCATTCGTGAGGCGGCTCGCGAGGATAGCGAACCGGCTGGCGAGCTGCGCGTTGCCTGTGGGGAAACCCTGCTGGCCTATAAAATGCCGCAGGTGCTACAGCGCTTTAAACAACGAGCGCCGCAGGTACGCTTATCATTGCAATCACTTAACTGTTATGTCATCCGTGATGCGCTACTCAACGATAGCGCCGATTTGGGCGTGTTTTATCGGGTTGGCAACGATGACGCGTTAACCATGACAAGCTTTGGCCAGCAGCCGCTGACGCTGGTCGCCTCGCCGCAGCATCCGGCGGTCGATTTTACCCGCTGCGGGCAACATATCCCGCTGAGCTTTGTTATCAATGAGCCACAGTGCGTATTTCGGCAAATTTTTGAAAGCACGCTGCGCCAGCGCGCCATTACCCTGGAAAATACCATTGAGCTCTGGAGTATCGAAAGTATTAAGCAGTGCGTGGCGAGCAATCTTGGCGTCAGCTATCTGCCGCGTTTCGCCGTTGAGGAAGAGCTTAAGCGCGGTACGCTGGTTGAACTCCCGTTCAGCGATATTCCACTCACTATTAACGCGATATGCGCTCATCACGCCGGTAAAGTAGTTAGCCCGGCAATGCGGGTATTTATGCAGTGTGTTGAGGAGGCGTTAGGGGCGGATTAAATGATAATTCCCCCAAACGACGAAGGCCTGAATCATTTCTGATTCAGGCCTTCTGAATAGTGGCGGAACGGACGGGACTCGAACCCGCGACCCCCTGCGTGACAGGCAGGTATTCTAACCGACTGAACTACCGCTCCGCGTTGTTGTTCCGTTGGGAACGAGGCGAATATTACGGTTTCCCTACATCGCCGTCAACGCTTTTTCTTCACTTTTGAATCGTTTGCTGCAAAATTAGCCCGCCCGCCTATTTTTAGCGCATATTACCGGCAATCAGGCGCGCCACAGGCAGCTTCCGCCCTTCTTTTGCACCAGGTCGAGACGCGATTCATGGTCCGCCAGCTCGCTATCAGAGGCATAAACCACGCGTAATTTACTGGCGGCGCGGACAACGCGCTGTATTCCAATATCGCCGGCCTGCTGTTGGCCTTCTCCTTCCATCGAAAACGCCATGCTGGTCTGCCCACCGGTCATCATCAGATAGACGTCAGCCAGAATCTGGGCATCGAGCAACGCGCCGTGCAGCGTACGCTTGCTGTTGTCTATTTCATAACGTGAACAGAGCGCATCAAGGCTGTTACGCTTGCCGGGGAACATCTTACGCGCCAGCGCCAGGCTATCGGTGACCTTACAAAAGGTTTCCGTTTTCTCAATGCCGCGGTTCAGCTTTTTGAATTCATAATCCATAAAGCCGATATCGAACGATGCGTTATGGATGACCAGCTCCGCGCCGCGGATATACTCCATGAACTCATCGGCAACGTCGGCAAATGTCGGCTTATCCATGAGGAATTCATCGGCAATACCGTGAACGCCGAAGGCTTCAGGGTCCACCAGCCGGTCGGGCTTCAGGTAAACATGGAAGTTATTACCGGTGAGGCGACGGTTGATCACCTCTACGGCGCCGATCTCGATGATCTTATGCCCTTCATAGTGGGCGCCGATCTGGTTCATACCGGTGGTTTCGGTATCGAGAACAATCTGTCGTGTAATTGCAGTGCTCATAGCGGTCATTTATGTCAGACTTGTCGTTTACATATCGATTTCAATTACAGGAAGTCTACCAGAGATGCTCAAACAGGTAGAAATTTTCACCGATGGTTCTTGCCTGGGGAATCCAGGGCCTGGCGGCTACGGCGCTATTATGCGCTATCGCCAGCATGAAAAAACCTACAGCGCGGGCTACCGCCTGACGACTAACAACCGCATGGAACTGATGGCTGCCATCGTCGCTCTCGAAGCGCTTAAAGAGCACTGCGAAGTGGTGCTAAGTACCGATAGCCAGTACGTCCGCCAGGGGATAACCCAGTGGATCCATAACTGGAAGAAACGCGGCTGGAAAACGGCGGACAAAAAGCCGGTTAAAAATGTCGATCTGTGGAAACGCCTTGATGCCGCTCTCGGCCAGCATCAGATTAAATGGGAATGGGTCAAAGGCCATGCCGGACACCCGGAAAACGAACGCTGCGACGAACTTGCGCGCGCCGCTGCGTCTAACCCCACGCTGGACGACGTCGGCTACCAGCCGGAAAGCTAATTCCCCCCGTCGCGCCACTGCCTGGTGGCGCCAACGGCCGGACGCAGCTGCGTCTTCGCCTTCCCGGACTTCATCGGATTTAGCGTCAACGGAATGGTTCTTTTCCGCGCGACGATCATTTGCAAACATCCCAAAGCAGGCAGATGAGTACTTAGCATTTTTCCCCCCTGCTTCGACCAGGGCAGCACCTGATAGCGACCGTAGTGCAGCACCTCAAAATTGAGCAGCGCCAGCCAGTCAAGCTGTCGCGTCATGGTAAACATCCGGCTGTTATAGGGGATAGTTTTTCGCAGAACCGGCGTCACTTTGCGCAATCCAATCAGGCTCAGCGGGTTAAAAGCAGTCAAAATCATCCAGCCATCGTCAATCAGCACGCGGTCAGCTTCGCGCAACAGCCGGTGCGGATCGCTGCACCATGGCAAAGTATGCGCCAGTAAACAGGCATCCACCGATTTGGCGGCGAAAGGAAGAGACAGCGGGTCGGCTTTGACCTGGATCGGACTTCCCCCCAGCGAAACGTTCACCTGATGGGAGATCGCGCAGGCTTCGGTATTGATTTCCGCGCTCAGATTGCCAATCTTAAGTAGATGAAAGCCATATAATTTAGCCAGCCACGGTTTCATATGCCGTTCCAGCGACTCGCGATAGTATTCACCCCACGGCATACTGGACCAATGCTCTGGAGCTGTAATTGTATGAGGTATCCTTGCCGGCTTCATCGCAACCTTCCGCAACGCTTTGAGAGGTAATTTATGAATCTTATCAGTATTCCTGCATTTCAGGACAACTACATCTGGGTTGTTAGCGACGATAGCCGTCGTTGTGTGATAGTCGATCCCGGTGAAACCGCGCCGGTACTCGCGGCCATTGAAGAAAACAACTGGCAGCCAGAAGCGATTTTGTTAACCCACCACCACCATGATCATGTTGGCGGCGTGAAAGAACTGCGGCAAAAATTTCCGCAACTTGTGGTTTACGGGCCGGCAGAAACCCAGGATAAGGGAAGCACGGATATTGTATCTGATGGCGATAGCATTACTCTTTTGGGTCACGAATTTTCTATTTTCGCCACGCCAGGTCACACATTAGGACATATCTGTTTCTACAGCAAACCTTATCTATTTTGTGGCGATACAATGTTTTCCGGCGGCTGCGGCAGGCTGTTCGAAGGTACAGCAGATCAAATGTATCAATCATTTATGAAAATAAATGCCCTTCCCGCTGACACCCTAATTTGTTGCGCACATGAGTACACTTTAGCAAACATGAAGTTTGCATTGAGTATCCTGCCAGATGATATGGATATAAAGGATTACTACCATAAAGTTAAGGAGTTACGCGCAAAAAACCAAAAGACACTACCCGTTACTCTGAAAAATGAACGCCGTATAAATTTATTTTTACGTACGGATGACAATGATTTAATTAAAGAAATATCCAAAGAAACAAATTTGCAACACTCAGCGCAAAGATTTGCATGGTTAAGGTCAAAGAAAGATGACTTCTGAGATTTAACGCTTGTCATCCTCGGCCTTCACCGTTATCCTTGCTCGTCTTTTAAGCAACTATTGACACACACATGAAGGCACGAGCGATATTACTCGCCTCTGTCCTGCTGGTAGGGTGCCAGGCGTCGAAGCACGACGGCACCGTAGAACAGCGAGCACAGAGCCTTTCTGCAGCTGGTCAAGGGGAAGCAGGCAAGTTCACAAGTCAGGCGCGATGGTTAGATGATGGAACCCTCTACGCGCAAGACCAGGATCTGTGGACTTCCATAAGCGACGAGCTAAAGATGGGAATTCCGGAAAACCCCCGGATTCGCGAACAGAAACAGAAGTACTTACGTAATAAGAGCTATCTCCACGATGTAACTTTACGGGCTGAACCGTATATGTACTGGATAGCCGGGCAAGTTAAGAAACGTAACATGCCAATGGAACTGGTATTACTACCCATAGTGGAGAGCGCTTTTGACCCACACGCGACGTCTGGCGCCAATGCCGCAGGCATTTGGCAGATCATTCCGAGCACAGGGCGCAATTATGGTTTAAAACAGACCCGCAGTTACGATGCGCGTCGTGATGTCGTTGCGTCTACTACCGCGGCGCTGGACATGATGCAACGTCTGAACAAAATGTTCGACGGCGACTGGTTACTGACCGTCGCGGCATATAACAGCGGCGAAGGCCGGGTAATGAAGGCCGTGAAGGCGAACCGTTCGCGTGGTAAACCCACCGATTTTTGGTCGCTCTCGCTGCCGCGTGAAACCAAGGTCTACGTGCCAAAAATGCTGGCTTTGAGCGATATTCTCAAAAACAGCAAGCGTTACGGCGTGAAGCTGCCAACGGCTGATGAAAGCCGTGCGCTGGCGCGCGTTCGCCTCGATAGTCCGGTTGAGATTTCTCAGCTAGCGGACATGGCAGGAATGCCGGTTAGCAAGCTGAAAACCTTCAACGCTGGCGTAAAGGGATCAACGCTTGGCGCTAGCGGGCCAAAGTACGTCATGGTGCCTCAGAAGCACGCTGCTCAACTGCGTGAGTCTCTGGCCTCTGGCGACATTGCCGCCGTACAACCGACGCAGCTAGCTGACAATACGCCGCTGACCAGCCATAGCTACAAGGTACGTTCTGGCGATACGATTTCCGGGATTGCTTCGCGTCTCGGCGTCACCACCAGGGATCTGCAGCAGTGGAACAACCTGCGCGGTTCAGGGTTGAAAGTTGGACAGAATCTGGTTGTCGGCGCAGGCAGCAGCGCGCAACGTCTGGCGAACAACAATGATAGCATCACCTATCGTGTTCGTAAGGGCGACTCGCTATCGAGCATCGCAAAACGCCACGGCGTCAATATCCGCGACGTTATGCGCTGGAACAGCGATACCGATAACCTGAAGCCTGGGGATCAGCTAACGCTGTTTGTGAAGAACAACGACAGACCTGAATCCTGATTTCAGAATAACGAGAAAGGCACCGATTCCCCGGTGCCTTTTTTATTGCCAGCGCTACACTGCTTTATGCGCTTCAAACATGATGGTATCGCTGGTAAACGATCCATCCTGCTGTAATTCGAAGTAGGCTTTAACCTCCGCCGATGCGCTCTGCTGATATAAGCGAATCGCCTCCGCCAGCGCTTCTGGCGTGCGCATCCGCGCGACCCAGGAGCTAAATTCCAGCGACAGACGATCGGTCAATAAATGATTGATCGCCAGCCCTGCGTCGTTGGCCAGCGCCAGCCACTCGCCGCTGGAGTAATTACGCACGTGCGAGGTATCGCGCAGCGCTTCCACGGTTTGCAGCCAGACATCACGTACCGGATGTCCCGGAGACATTACGTCCATGATGATCATCACCCCGCCCGGCTTCAATACGCGTTTCACCTCGCGCAGCGCCTGGCCGACATCATGCCAATGGTGAGCAGAGTAGCGGCTAATCACCACATCAAAACTGGCGTCGGCAAACGGCAGCTTTTCAGCATACCCCTGCTGAGTGACGATGTTGGTAAAGCCTTTGTCTTTTGCCGCCTGAGCGACAACCTCCAGCATCTGGCTCGATAAATCATACGCGGTAACCTGCGCTACCTGGCCTGCGGCGGTAAAACTGGCGTGCCCTGCCCCGCATCCCATATCCAGCAACGTTGCCTGCGGGAAATCCGCCAGCCGTTCCGCCAGACGCTGCAGATCGCGCCCGGAGGCGTGTACGGCGCTGGTCAGATAGGCGCTTGCCTGTGAGCCAAACTGCTTTTCGACGTTGTCATGATGAGAGCGTGTTGTCATTGTGTTGTCCTTCGGTGGTTTGAGTAATAAAGGGCAGCATCGTGCTGAACGCAGACCTGCCCGATGGCAGGCCTGACATACCTTAATTAATCAGGCTTGCCGGGACTGAATTCGACTAGTAGCGGGTTGTGATCGGAAGCGCGGGTCACCAGCACGGAGGCATCGTGCACGCTTAAGCCGCGGTAGAACACAAAATCGAGCGGGCGACCAAACGCGCGGCGGCGCTGATCGTCAGAGAAACGAACTTCGCGTAACGACATCTCACGCGCAAAGCGGTACAGCGCGTTCATCCGCGGGCGGCTCCAGGCGTTGAAATCACCAGCCATGATTACCGGCCCGCTGTGATGGGCAATCTGATCGCCAATTGGCAGCAGCTGTTTACTATAGACATCGACGCCAAGACTAAAATTAACCGCATGGATATTCACCACCATTAACAGCCGCGCATCGGGCAGCGGATAAACGGTCACTAACGCCGATTTAGGCAAACGTAAAATAGGTTCGCGCTCGCGCAAGGGACAGCAATAGATGGGGTGAGCGGAGGCCAGCGTCATCACGCCGGAAGGATGCTGCGGCAATACCAGCGCCGGCACCTGATCGGCGGCCAGATAGTTTGAAGTCGCGAACCTGACCAGTTCTGGGGTGGTTTGCGCCTCCTGCAACAGGACTAGATGCGCGTCTTTGCCGAAATTTTTGAGCACTGACTGCCATTCTGCACGCTGCTGCTTAAAGATATTCCACACCAGCACGCGAATTTTCTCATCGCTGCTTAATGGCGCGCCGGCGGGATAAACCGGACTGACGCCCGCAAACGCCCCCGGAGGCAAGATTCTCTCCGCGGGTTGTCCGGCGACATAGCGCATGGCATAGGTATTCTTTCGCAATTTGGGCATTCAACCTCGATAACAGGAAACCAGCCCGACTGCGGCTGGTTCTTCTGTTATAGGGATTTTCCCATACACTTTCAATGCAATTTGCGAGAAAGCCTTATCCTTCGAGAGAAACGGCTGCCGAACGGCGTGGAGATTTATCTAAACGACCGCTCAGTACGACCAGTAGCAAAGCAACCAGCACAATCAGCGCGCCAATCCACGGCGTCTGCGCCAGACCGTACAGCTCGACCGTCTGTCCACCAATGACCGAACCAAGGGCAATACCGATATTAAAGGCTGCGATGTTCAAACCAGAAGCAACATCAACGGCGCCCGGCGTGTATTGTTCAGCCTTTTGTACCACATAGACCTGCAGACCCGGAACGTTGCCGAAGGCGAAAATGCCCATCACCAGTACCGTTGCCAGAGCGGCGTAGTGCAGATTGGCCGTGAACTGGAAGACCAGCAACAGCACCACCAACGCAGCGAAGATAAATTTCAACGCGGCGACAGCGCCATGTTTATCGGCGAGCTTACCGCCCCATACGTTACCGATAGCGACGGAGATACCGTAACCCAGTAGGATCCAACTGACCGCAGACGGGCTAAAGCCAGCCAGCTCCTGCATCATCGGCGCGAGGAAAGTAAATGCGGTAAACACGCCGCCATAGCCCAGCGCGGTAATCGCGTAGATCATCAACAGGCGCGGATGGGTCAAGACTTTCATCTGATCGCGCAGGCTGGTGCCGGCGCGGCCCGGAATATTATTCGGCACCAGGATCAGGCTGCTGATAAGCGCAATGACGCCCAGAATCGATACCGCGAGGAACGTTTCCCGCCAGCCAAAATGCTGACCGATGAACGTCCCGAAAGGCACCCCGGTTACCAGCGCGACCGTCAGGCCGCCGAACATGATAGCAATGGCCGAGGCGGCTTTCTCTTTTGGCACCAGGCTGGTGGCAATCGTCGAGCCGATAGAAAAGAATACGCCATGCGCCAGGCCGGTCAGCAGGCGGGCCATAATCAAAGTGCCATAACCCGGAGCCTGCCACGCTAGCAGGTTACCGGCGGTAAACAACACCATTAACGCCAGCAGGAGCTGTTTACGCGGCATACGCCCGGTTAACGCGGTCAGCACCGGGGCACCAATCGCCACGCCTAGCGCATAGATGGAAACCAGCAGGCCCGCAGACGGCAGCGAGATAGCCAGTTGTTCGGCGATGGTCGGTACCAGGCCGACGATCACAAATTCGGTAGTGCCAATAGCAAAGGCACCGATGGTTAATGCAAGTAGCGCCAGTGGCATAATTTACTCCGTAGCATCAGGATTAAGATGACACGTAGTATGAAGGGATGTTTAAATAACAAAAACAATCAAAATCTCAATAGAATTTTGCTATAGGTGCAACAATGAGAGCCACGTCAGAAGAGATCGCTATCTTCGTCGCCGTAGTGGAAAGCGGCAGTTTTAGCCGGGCGGCCGAGCAGCTCGGGCAGGCAAACTCTGCCGTCAGCCGGGCAGTCAAAAAGCTGGAATCAAAGCTAGGCGTTAGTTTGTTAAACCGGACCACGCGCCAGCTGAGCCTGACAGAAGAAGGCGAGCGTTATTTCCGCCGCATGCAGGTAGTGTTGCAGGAGATGGCGGCTGCTGAGAACGAGCTTCTGGAGACGCGCACTACCCCTCGCGGATTGCTTCGCGTTGATGCCGCCACCCCGGTGATGCTGCATTTTTTAATGCCGCTGGTAAAACCGTTTCGCGAACGTTATCCAGAAATGACGCTCTCGCTGGTCTCCTCGGAAACCTTCATTAATCTTATAGAGCGTAAAGTCGATGTCGCGATCCGCGCGGGTACCCTAACCGATTCCAGCCTGCGCGCCCGCCCGCTGTTCAATAGTTATCGCAAGATCATCGCCTCGCCTGATTATATCGCCCGCTACGGCACCCCGGTGAATGCGGAAGATCTTGCGGATCATCTCTGCCTGGGGTTCACCGAGCCTGTCTCGTTAAATACCTGGCCTATTGCCGCCAGCGATGGCCAATTACTGGAAGTCGGTTGCGAAATTACCTCTAACAGTGGCGAAACGCTAAAACAGCTCTGTCTTGGCGGCAATGGTATTGCCTGTCTATCGGATTATATGGTGGATAAAGAGATTGCCAGCGGGGAGTTTGTGGAGCTACTTGCCGACAAGCGCTTGCCGGTGGAGATGCCTTTCAGTGCGGTGTATTACAGCGACAGAGCCGTCAGCACGCGTATCAGGGCATTTATTGACTTTCTGAGTGAGCACGTCAAACAGCTCCCGAAGGAGCTGTAAGAAACTATCGTCCGGCAGCGGCGTCAACCGCCTGCCGGAATCGGTGGATTAATCCCACTTCGGCGCCAGACCTTCCGGGCTTACCAGACGGTCGTTGCAATCCAGCGCGGCAATCGCTTTACGATCTTCATCATCCAGCTTCAGATCCAGCGCTTTCAGGTTGCTCGCCAGATTTTCACGCTTGGTGGAAGATGGAATAACCGCATAACCTTCGCCCATCGCCCACGCCAGAATAACCTGTGCCGGGGTCGCATTATGTTTCGCCGCGATACGGGCAATCACTTCATCTTTCAGCGCCTTACCGTAGGCCAGCGTCATGTAAGAGGTGATATGGATACCGTGTTCACGCGCCCAATCGACCACTTTACGGTTCTGCAGGTACGGAGACAGTTCAACCTGGTTGGTCGCGATATTTTCAGCGCCAACGGCAGCGATCGCACGTTCCATCAGTGGAATAGTGAAGTTAGAGATACCGATCTGTCGGGTCAGACCCAGCTTCTTCGCTTCCATCAGCGCAGCCATAAACTCTTCAACAGCAACCGCATCGTTCGGCGACGGCCAGTGAATCAGCGTCAGATCAACATAATCGGTGCGCAGCTTCTGCAGGCTCTCTTTCAGGCTGGCGATCAGCTTGTCTTTACTCAGGTTTTCGATCCAGATTTTGGTGGTGATGAACAGTTCATCACGCGGCACGCCGCTTTCCGCGATAGCCTGGCCAACAGCGGCTTCGTTTTCATAGATCTGTGCGGTATCGATAGTACGATAGCCCAGCTCCAGCGCCATTTTTACAGAGTTGATGACTACGTCGTCTTGCAGACGGAAAGTGCCAAGACCAAATGCAGGGATTGTCATGATTGATGTTCCTCGTTAATTATTCGTTTCGCTTAACTGAGGCCATTATGGGTGAAGGTTGGGTTGGGAAAAAGATCGATAAATGCAGAGGATTTTTGCTGATTTAGCAATAATTAGAATGGAGAAAACAAAAAAGCCCTGAGCAAATGCTCAGGGCTTTTAATAAGTGGCGGAACGGACGGGACTCGAACCCGCGACCCCCTGCGTGACAGGCAGGTATTCTAACCGACTGAACTACCGCTCCACCGAATTTTTTCTACATCTACCGGTTTAATGCCCCGGTTTTACTGCAAATTTGATGCCTGGCAGTTCCCTACTCTCACATGGGGAGACCCCACACTACCATCGGCGCTACGGCGTTTCACTTCTGAGTTCGGCATGGGGTCAGGTGGGACCACCGCGCTATCGCCGCCAGGCAAATTCTGTTTTCAACACGTCCTCAGGACGCATCGAGTAATCTGTATCACGCTGAAAATCATCTCAAATCGCCAAAACACCTTCGGCGTTGTAAGGTTAAGCCTCACGGTTCATTAGTATCGGTTAGCTCAACGTATCGCTACGCTTACACACCCGACCTATCAACGTCATCGTCTTTAACGTTCCTTCAGGAGACTTAAAGTCTCAGGGAGAACTCATCTCGGGGCAAGTTTCGTGCTTAGATGCTTTCAGCACTTATCTCTTCCGCATTTAGCTACCGGGCAATGCCATTGGCATGACAACCCGAACACCAGTGATGCGTCCACTCCGGTCCTCTCGTACTAGGAGCAGCCCCCCTCAATTCTCCAGCGCCCACGGCAGATAGGGACCGAACTGTCTCACGACGTTCTAAACCCAGCTCGCGTACCACTTTAAATGGCGAACAGCCATACCCTTGGGACCTACTTCAGCCCCAGGATGTGATGAGCCGACATCGAGGTGCCAAACACCGCCGTCGATATGAACTCTTGGGCGGTATCAGCCTGTTATCCCCGGAGTACCTTTTATCCGTTGAGCGATGGCCCTTCCATTCAGAACCACCGGATCACTATGACCTGCTTTCGCACCTGCTCGCGCCGTCACGCTCGCAGTCAAGCTAGCTTATGCCATTGCACTAACCTCCTGATGTCCGACCAGGATTAGCTAACCTTCGTGCTCCTCCGTTACTCTTTGGGAGGAGACCGCCCCAGTCAAACTACCCACCAGACACTGTCCGCAACCCCGATAAGGGGCCAACGTTAGAACATCAAACATTAAAGGGTGGTATTTCAAGGTTGGCTCCACGCAGACTGGCGTCCACGCTTCAAAGCCTCCCACCTATCCTACACATCAAGGCTCAATGTTCAGTGTCAAGCTATAGTAAAGGTTCACGGGGTCTTTCCGTCTTGCCGCGGGTACACTGCATCTTCACAGCGAGTTCAATTTCACTGAGTCTCGGGTGGAGACAGCCTGGCCATCATTACGCCATTCGTGCAGGTCGGAACTTACCCGACAAGGAATTTCGCTACCTTAGGACCGTTATAGTTACGGCCGCCGTTTACCGGGGCTTCGATCAAGAGCTTCTCCTTACGGATAACCCCATCAATTAACCTTCCGGCACCGGGCAGGCGTCACACCGTATACGTCCACTTTCGTGTTTGCACAGTGCTGTGTTTTTAATAAACAGTTGCAGCCAGCTGGTATCTTCGACTGATTTCAGCTCCACCCGCAGGGGCTTCACCTACATATCAGCGTGCCTTCTCCCGAAGTTACGGCACCATTTTGCCTAGTTCCTTCACCCGAGTTCTCTCAAGCGCCTTGGTATTCTCTACCTGACCACCTGTGTCGGTTTGGGGTACGATTCAATGTTACCTGATGCTTAGAGGCTTTTCCTGGAAGCAGGGCATTTGTTACTTCAGCACCGTAGTGCCTCGTCATCACACCTCAGCGTTAAAAGGTACCGGATTTACCTGGAACCTCCGCCTACATGCTTAAACCGGGACAACCGTCGCCCGGCTAACATAGCCTTCTCCGTCCCCCCTTCGCAGTAACACCAAGTACAGGAATATTAACCTGTTTCCCATCGACTACGCCTTTCGGCCTCGCCTTAGGGGTCGACTCACCCTGCCCCGATTAACGTTGGACAGGAACCCTTGGTCTTCCGGCGTGCGGGCTTTTCACCCGCATTATCGTTACTTATGTCAGCATTCGCACTTCTGATACCTCCAGCAACCCTCACAGGCCACCTTCGCAGGCTTACAGAACGCTCCCCTACCCAACAACACATAGTGTCGCTGCCGCAGCTTCGGTGCACAGTTTAGCCCCGTTACATCTTCCGCGCAGGCCGACTCGACCAGTGAGCTATTACGCTTTCTTTAAATGATGGCTGCTTCTAAGCCAACATCCTGGCTGTCTGTGCCTTCCCACATCGTTTCCCACTTAACTGTGACTTTGGGACCTTAGCTGGCGGTCTGGGTTGTTTCCCTCTTCACGACGGACGTTAGCACCCGCCGTGTGTCTCCCGTGATAACATTCTTCGGTATTCGTAGTTTGCATCGGGTTGGTAAGTCGGGATGACCCCCTAGCCGAAACAGTGCTCTACCCCCGAAGATGAGTTCACGAGGCGCTACCTAAATAGCTTTCGGGGAGAACCAGCTATCTCCCGGTTTGATTGGCCTTTCACCCCCAGCCACAAGTCATCCGCTAATTTTTCAACATTAGTCGGTTCGGTCCTCCAGTTAGTGTTACCCAACCTTCAACCTGCCCATGGCTAGATCACCGGGTTTCGGGTCTATACCCTGCAACTTAACGCCCAGTTAAGACTCGGTTTCCCTGCGGCTCCCCTATACGGTTAACCTTGCTACAGAATATAAGTCGCTGACCCATTATACAAAAGGTACGCAGTCACACCCGAAGGTGCTCCCACTGCTTGTACGTACACGGTTTCAGGTTCTTTTTCACTCCCCTCGCCGGGGTTCTTTTCGCCTTTCCCTCACGGTACTGGTTCACTATCGGTCAGTCAGGAGTATTTAGCCTTGGAGGATGGTCCCCCCATATTCAGACAGGATACCACGTGTCCCGCCCTACTCTTCGAGTTCACAACCTGTGCATTTTGGTGTACGGGACTATCACCCTGTACCGTCGGACTTTCCAGACCGTTCCACTAACACACAAGCTGATTCAGACTCTGGGCTGCTCCCCGTTCGCTCGCCGCTACTGGGGGAATCTCGGTTGATTTCTTTTCCTCGGGGTACTTAGATGTTTCAGTTCCCCCGGTTCGCCTCGTTAACCTATGTATTCAGTTAACGATAGTG